>CAZSUA010000242.1:0-8948 GCA_964609655.1 uncultured Polyangiaceae bacterium
CGAAGGGCATCCCGTCTACCGACACGGGTGCTACAAGGGTGTTCCGCGCTTTTCAAACTGTGAGCGAAATCGTTTCTCGAGCCGAGGGCCCATCGAGCCATCTGACAGGCCTTGAGGGCGGCCTTGTCGCGGAGGTTGCATTGCTCCGTGAGGCAGCACACCGGTTGCTCGAAGAAGCAAGCAAAGTCTCAGTGATCTTGGAGAGCTCAGGGCCGTCCAAGGCGGGCCTTCCGCCGGCGTCACGTTCAGACCATTACAAGCAACTTTCGCCGCGGGAATGCGAGGTGGTGGATTTGTTGCTCGGAGGGCACACCGTTTTGGAAGTATCGGGCGCTCTCCAGCTTTCCGCGAACACAGTTCGCAACCACGTGAAAAGCATTTACCGCAAGCTGCGCGTTCGATCTCAAATTGCGCTCATTGCAAAGCTTGCGGGCCGCGTTCTCCCTCAGCGGGCAACAAACCTTGCGCTTCAAACACGTGAACGAGGATCTGTTCCCCGTACACTTGAAACGCCACTTCCTGGATGATGCTCGCGCCTGGGGTATTGACTGTGAAGGCCGTGCCCGAAACCACCGACGGTAGCGACAGTTGCGAAGGGCCGGGCAGGAGGGCCTTCACGCTTCCGCCCGTCATGTTGGCGATTTCTCCCAGGGCATCGCACAAGTCCGACAGCGTCACCGCTTCCAATGGCGTTTCAAGCATCGCACCGGCCACCCGACGAGCCATTCGGTCGCTCACGCTCACCATCACCGCGCCCGTGAATCCGCCGGTGATCTGGACGCAGCCGCAATATGAGCCCCTGGCAGGGGGCGGAATCGAGCCTTCGGGGCCTAACACATCCATCCCCAACGTGGTCTCCCAGATGGTTTCGATCACATCACGCAGATCCGTTTGACTTAACTCCATCATGTTCTTCCCGTCTTGCCGCGCATGCGGTAGCAGCTCGATTTGGCAGCTTCGATTCGTTCAAATTCGGCATCAATATTCATGGTTGTTTCGGCACCCCCCAAAAAAAGCACGCCGTCGGGCGCCAATACACCACGTACACCAGCAAGAATCTGGCGCTTGGTTTCAACATCGAAATAGATGAGGACGTTCCTCAAGAATACGATAGCCACCTCGGGTATGAGAGGCCACGCCTCGATCAGATTCAGTTCGCGAAACTCAATGAGCTCGCGGATTTCACTCTTGATCTGCCACTCGGCGCCTTGGCGTTCAAAGTACCGAATGAGGTAGTGGGCTGGCAGCCCGCGATTGATCTCAAGTTGCCGATACCGACCTTCCTTGGCCCGCAACAGCACGGCCGCTGACAGATCCGTGGCGATGATCTTCACCTTCCAATCCTTGAGCTCCGGAAAGTGTTCGCGGAGCAGCATCGCGATCGTGTAGGGCTCCTGGCCCGATGAAGCGGCGCCGCACCAGATGGTCAACCGACGAATTGCCGCGCGTTTCGCCAAGATCCCAGGCAAGACGACGTGGCGCAGCGCCTCAAACGGGTGAACATCGCGAAAGAAGGAGGTTTCATTCGTCGTCATCGCCTCGACGACTTTTCCGTGGAGCTCCCCAAACGGCTTGCCATGCATGGAGCTCACGAGGCACGCAATGGACTCGAAACCTCGCTCGCGAGCGATCGGCCCGAGACGAGCCTCGATCAGATACTCCTTACCTTGATCCAGAACGATGGCAGATTGCCGCCGCACTAGGTCTCGAACAAACTGCATCGCATCAACTTCTGTGAGCATGGCTTACCCTCTTAACCCCCGTCGCACTGTCGCGTTTGCCGGAGAGCAGAACCGCGTCCGTGATGGCTCGTGAAATGTGCGCGAGTGGAAGCACTCGGTTGGCTAGCCCGCCCCGAGCGACCGCTCCCGGCATACCCCAAACGACCGATGTTTCTTCGTCCTGAGCAAATACGCGCCCGCCCGACTCGCGAATCAATCCAGCGCCCCGCAGGCCGTCCACGCCCATGCCTGTGAGCACAACGGCCAACGTGTTCCCGCCGTACGCCCCAACCACTGAACGGAACATGACGTCCACTGACGGTCGGCACGAACATTCGGGAGGTGTTTGATTGAGCTTGATCATTACCCCGCGCTCGTTGGCCTCGAATGCCAGGTGGAAGTCGCCAGGTGCGATCCAGATCGAGCCCGGCTTGAGCATCATTCCCGACTCCGCCTCGTGAACCTGGAGCGCACACTTGCTGTTCAGACGCTCCGCTAAGAGTCGAGTAAACATCGGCGGCATGTGTTGAGTGACGACAATGGGCACCGGAAAATCACCGGGCAGCGCGGGGAGCACTTCGCCGAGCGCATTGGGGCCGCCCGTTGAAGTGCCGATCGCCACAATTGAGATGCGACCTGTTCCTGCGTTCTCAGACTCCGCTACAGCTGCTCTGCGGAAGCTCGGAGCGGGGACTGCCTCTTGCCGACACAGGGCTCGAATCTTTGGAACTAACTGTGACCGCACCTGTTCCGACGCGCTCCCCATCCCACCGAGGGATGTGGGCTTCGTGACGTAGTCACTGGCGCCACGTGTCAGGGCGTCCAACGTGGTGGTGGCCCCGCGTTCCGTGAGTGAACTGAACATGACGACCGGCAGCCGGGGGTAAAGCTTGCGGATTTCCACCAATGTCTCGAGACCGTCAAGCTCCGGCATCTCGACATCAAGAACCACCACGTCTGGGTTCGCAAGCGGAATTCGAGAAAGCGCTAACCTGCCATTGGCAGCAATGCCAGCCACCTCCAGATCTTCGCACTCGCCGATCACATCGGAAACAAGCCGACGAACCACCACTGAATCGTCAACAATCAGCACACGGATTAGGCCCATACGTTCACGTGGGCCCGAACCCCAGGATCGCCAGCTTGCTGAGCAGGTGATCCCGGGTAAAGGGCTTCATGAGGTATTCGTTCGCTCCAGCTGACAGGGCCTTGTCCAGCTGGGAGAACTCGGTTTCCGTCGTGACCATCATCAGTCGCATGCCTGTGTAGGTTGAGTTCGAGCGCACAGCGCGCACAAACTCGAGCCCATTCATCTCGGGCATGTTCCAATCAACCGTCGCCAATTCAACGGGGCCAGTCTGCGCCAGCTTCTTGAGTCCCCCTGCACCATGCTCAGCTTCGACGACTTCGAAGCCGGCCCCCTGCAGAGCATTTCGCAGGATTATTCGCATTGCTTTGGAATCATCAACGACCAGTGCGCGCATGACGTGTTGGCTCGGCTCAGTGCCGACCATGCCCCCCGCCAGGTGTCCCTTTGTCTGTCCCGACGCCCACCAACATTTGTAGCTCAGCAGCCATACGAGATAGTTCGGCCGCGGCTCGGTGCGTGTCGTTGGCGCCTTGCGTAGTATCGGCAGCCGCCTTAGCTACGCCACCGATATTTTCTGAAATTTCGGAACTTCCTTTGGCTGCTTCAGCGATATTTCGAGCAATTTCACTGGTGGTGGCGGTTTGTTCCTCGACCGCGCTCGCGATAGTATTCTGCGAGTCGCTGATTTGATTGATGATCGTGCTGATGGTCGCGATGGCATCGACCGCGCCCTGAGTATCGCGTTGAATCATCTCGATTTTTTGGCTGATATCTTCAGTTGCCTTGGCGGTTTCCTTGGCCAGTTCTTTGACCTCATTGGCAACGACGGCAAAGCCTTTGCCAGCCTCGCCTGCGCGGGCCGCTTCGATCGTGGCGTTCAGTGCGAGGAGATTCGTTTGCTGCGCAATCGAGGTGATAACCTTGATCACTTTTCCGATTTCAACGCTACTTTCGCCCAGCTTTCTCACCGTCACGGTGGTTGATTCCGCTACACGCACGGCCTCGACAGCCACCCGCACCGCATCGTTGGCATTCTTCGCGATTTCCCGGATGCTGGCGCTCATCTCGTCGGCGCCGTTGGCAACGGTCTGAATGTTCTTGTTCACCTGCTCGGAGGCGGCGGAAACGACATTGGCTTGTGTCGCTGTTTCCTCAGAATTGGAGCTCATCTGCTGACTCACGGAACTCAACTCTTCGGACGAAGCCGCCAAGAGCGTGGCGTTTCGGCCAATATCTTGTTCCAGCCGGAGCTTTTCGGTGACCACGGACCATGTGACCATTGGGCCCAAGTAGCTGCCCTTGTCGTCCACCATCGCCGAAACCAAGAGGTCCAACGTTTCGGGCCCCACCTTGATCAGTGCCTGATGCGGGAGATTCTTGGGGTCAGCCAGCATGCGCCGCTGGTGGCTTGGATTCTTGTGAAAGACATCGATGTTGGTGCCAACGAGTTGATCGACGGTAATGGGTAGAAATTGCTCGAGCGTTTTCAGCGTTCGTTTCGACGCAGGGTTGGCGTACGTGATCTTAAGATCAAGATCGGTACACATCACGTTGATAGGAGCGTTTTCGACCATGCTCATGACACGTGCCAACTCGCGCTCTCGTCGAACCTTCTCGGTGACGACCTCCCAGGTGACCATCGGGCCGATGTAGCGCCCCCTTGAATCCAGCAATGCCGTTACCAGCAGATCCAATGTCTCAGGTCCCACTTGGATCAAGGCGCGATGCGGCAAGTTCCCTGGCTCAGCGAGCATGCGCCGTTGGTGGGAAGGGTTCTTGTGAAAGATGTCGATGTTGGAGCCTAAGATGCGGTCTGCGGGAACAGGGAGGTAGGCCTCGATTGTTTTGAGAGTCCTAAGCGACGCTGGATTCACGTAGGTGATGCGGAGATCGAGATCCGTGCACATCACATTGATGGGAATATTCGCAATAATTGAGATGGCTCGATCTCGGGCCAGTCGATCTTGTTCGGACTCAGACGGAACGAGAGACGGTGGACGATAGCTGCCGTTGCCATTGCCGTTGCCGTTGCCGGTGCCGTTCCCGTTGCCATTGCCATTGCCATTGCGTTTGCGCTCGGTGACAACGTCCGCCCGCAGGGAACCCACGGCGTGCATCACTTCGCCCGCCAGCGAAGGGTCCACGCTCAGTACAACAAGCGTCTCTGAAAGAATATCAACCACTCGGTCGAATGTGGCGTCGTCAATCGACAGATTTTCGTGCGCCTGGCGCATGCTCTGCCCTTGGTACTTCTTGGGGCCGCCCAGGGCTGCCGTCAGAAACATGGCTTGATGCCCCTTCAAACGCGAGACATCCACACCATTGAAGAATTTTTCAAGCACGGGATCCGCAAGAACCCGGTCGTAGAAGGTTTCTACGAGCGCCCGGATCACGGGGGCTCCGCCAAGTCGATCATAGAGGGTGTTGCGTGTTGATTCTGTTGCGTTGGCCATAATGTATTTCCCTGTTGTTGGTTGGATTGGATCCCCCGCTAAAGTTTGAACTGCCTCTTGCCTTGTTAGTTGTTTGGTTCCTCGCCTCATGCTGCGCGCTCTGTGTCTGCAACCGATGTGATCTGTTGGGCATCTAGAACGAGCAACAGAGCGCCTTCGAGTTGACACACCGCCTTAATCAGTTCCCGAGCTGTGCCCATTAGTGTCTCAGGAGGGCGCTCAAGCGCCTCAGCGCTCACGTCGATAACGTCCCCGATCTCGTCAACCAAGAGACTTATCGCATCATCCTCGCGGCGCACGATCACGTTCATGGGGAGCGAACCCTCCGGGGCTTCGGGCAGTCCGAGACGGCGTCGCATGTCCACAGCTGTCACCAGCTGGCCACGCAGGTTAATAATGCCGCGGATCATCGGTGACGCGAGTGGTACGCGAGTCATTTCCTGATAGCGCATCACCTCCTGTACGAGCACGACGTCCACGCCAAACAGCAAATTCCCAACGTTAAATGTGCAAAATTGCGTGACCATTAGTGGAACTCCAAGAGCTTTGAGGGTTGTCTAAAACTAGAATCTGGAACGGCTCGGAGCGTGCTCAAATCGAGCAGTTCGGTGACTCGGCCTTGAACGATGGCAACGGGTACTGCACCCCGTCGAACTTCGCGCGAGCTAACGACTTCTTCTCCAATGTCCAAGATTTCCCCCACCACCAAGCCGAGGTGACGCCCATCTTCAGAACACACGATAACCTGGAGCGATATATCCTGAGAAAATACAACGCTCGAGGCGTCCGCTCGGAAGGGCGGGCACATGAGTGGAAGAATATCGCCGCGATATTGAACCACCCGATCGCTACCAGCGTGTTCGATAGTGTCTGGTTCGATCTCTTCTAGGCGAGCCACCAAGCCCAACGGGATCGCCATGCGTCTGCCATCGATCGTTCGGAATAGGAGCAGCGCTGCGGGCTCTTCGATGGCTGTCATCGCGACCTGCGAGGCAGCCTTCAACGCCCGATCGCGGGCCTCGGAAATGACGTTGGCACTCTGGGCAATCCCGAGCACATCCAGAATCAAGGCAAGTCGCCCATCTCCCATGATCGTGGCTCCCGCGAAAACCGAAACGCGTTTGAGCTCCCTGCCTAGCGGCTTAACTACAATTTCTTCAGTATCGACGATACTGTCGACGACCAGACCAAAACGGCGCTCATCGGTTTGAAGTACGACAACGTTGATCTCTGCGTGCTCCGCGGGCGCTTTGCTCCCGCCGAGGAGCGTTCCAAGATAAACAAGCGGCAGCAGATTACCACGCAACCTTAGCAAGGAAGTGCCGTGAATTGTCTCAATGCCCCCGCGGCTCTCAGAACCATCCAATCTCACCAACTCAACCAAACTGACCTGGGGGATGGCATAGCGTTCTCCGCTGGCCGTCACGATCAGCGCTGGTATGATCGCCAAAGTGAGCGGGATCTTGATGCGCACGATAGCGCCCGCACCCGTCTGGCTTTGGACATCGACCGTGCCACCGATGCGTTCGATGTTGGTCCTCACGACGTCCATGCCCACACCGCGACCCGACACATTCGAAACCGCTTCGGCTGTTGAGAATCCGGGGAGAAAGATCAAATTCACCAGTTCCCGGTCCGTCATTCTGGCGGCGCGATCGGGAGTGACCACACCGCGCTCAACGGCTTTGGCTCTGACCCGCACGGGATCAATTCCTCCACCGTCGTCGCTGATCTCAATGTTCACTTTGCCGCCCTCGTGGAAGGCATGCATCTTGAGTGTTCCTGCCTGTCGTTTGCCGGCGGACAGGCGGCGTTCCGGTTTCTCGATACCGTGATCGATGGAGTTGCGAACGATGTGGGTGAGCGGATCCTTGATGGCCTCAATGATCGAGCGATCCAGATCGGTGTCCTTTCCCACCATCTCCAGCTCGACATCTTTGCCGCAAGCCCGAGCCAGCTCCCGAACAACCCGTGGAAACTTGCTCCAGATGCTACCGATTGGCTGCATCCGAGTCTTCATGATCCCCTCCTGAAGCTCGGTTGTTAAGAGATTGAGCCTCTGTGTCGCACCCAGCAAGGTGCTGTCTTCGTTACCTGCGGCGCACTGCAAAATCTGGTTGCGCGCCAGCACGAGCTCACCCACCAGATTCATCAGCTTGTCGAGTAGCCCTACCTGGACTCGGATGGACGTGTCCGCGAGCGGTCCCGAGCGGCCTTCGTCGAATGCTTCAGCGGGGTGGGCGTCTTCAGCTTCGTTGGCCTTGGTCGCCACGAATTGGACGGCGATTGGGGCCTGGGGCAGATTCTCCTGACTCGCGAGCTGCGACAGGAGCGCGACCAATTGATCATGCGCTGCAGGGCCTTCGGTCCCCGTCGTTTCAACATGGCTCAAGAATCCTCTTAATGCGTCAGCCATGGCGAGAAGTGCGCTCACGATCTCGGGAGTCGGACTCAGAACGCCGTCTCGCAGTCGGCTCAATAAGTTTTCTCCGACATGCGCGAGAGCCTCCACCTTCGGGAATGACAAGAAGCCCGAAGTGCCCTTGATCGTGTGGACCGCGCGAAAAATGTTGGCGATGCGTTTTTCCGGAGCGGCATCGTCTTCGAGCGCCATCAGATCAACATCAAGACGATCGAGGCTCTCGGTGCTCTCGATCAGGAATTCTTGGATTACTTCGTCAGTTTCGCTCATGTTGTGAACTTCCTGTGGCGGACTCGGGTTCTAAGTGCTGCAGTCGTCACATCAGCGAAAAGCCTTAATCCGGCTTGATGGGGTCAGCACGATGAGGGCACGAGGGCCGAGTAGCCTGATCAGGCCGTATTGACTGACCCGCTACGGATTCTCGACACTTATTGGCTCCAGCCGTTGCTTCCGAGGAACTGTTCCAATGAAGATTCTAATCGTCGACGATCACGCACTGCTGCGCGAAGGCATCGCTTCGCTGTTAACGTCTCAGGGGTTTTCCGTCGTCGGCATGGCGGGAAGTGGCGAAGAGGCGCTCGAAGCGCTTGAGACATTGCAACCCAACGTGGTGCTGATGGACATTGGACTGCCTGGAATGTCGGGGATGCAGGCAACAAAGCTGATCCTCGAACGGCATCCAGAGGTATCCGTTGTGGCGCTCTCCGGGCAGACGGAGCGAAGGTACGTGGTGGACATGCTGGCGGCGGGAGCACGGGGCTATGTCACCAAAGGGGCGGCGTTCGAGGAACTCTCGGGGGCGATCCGCGCAGTCGCGGCGGGCCGCGCCTTTGTAAGCCAATCGGTAACGGATCTTATCCTGCGCGATTACACTGGCAAACGCCCGCACTCCGAAGAAGACGCGACCCTTTCAAAGCGGGAGGAGGATGTTCTGAAAGGCGTGGCGGACGGAAAAACATCTCGGGAAATAGGCGACACACTTGGCTTGAGTGTGACGACAGTAGATTCGCATCGGCGCCACATTTCCCAAAAACTTGGGATAACAAGCGTCGCAGGTCTCACGAAGTTCGCAATTCGGCAGGGCCTTACCAGCGTGAACAGCTCGGAGTTCCGGGAGTCTGAGGATCTGGCATCCTAAGCCGTGCCTGAGTGAATTCCGAGTTCTCGCTGGCGCTTTCACCTGGCCAGACAGACGTTGCTGTGCCGTTGGCGCTTAGCCTGACGCCGCCGGTGTTCGCATTTGAGCCCAACCACCAATGACC
>CAZSUA010000243.1:0-2157 GCA_964609655.1 uncultured Polyangiaceae bacterium
TTGTTTTGGCCTAGGCTGCGCTTGTCGCATGCGGAAACCAAAACTCAAGCAGCGTGAAGTCCTGATCATCGGGGGAGGGGTGATAGGCTGTGCGTCTGCGTGGCGCCTGGCGGCTCAAGGAATCAAGGTGACGGTGCTTGAAAGAAGTGTGCCCGGAGCCGAAGCCAGCTCCGCCGCCGCGGGGATCTTGGGTGCCCAGGTGGAGAGTCACCAGCCGGGCCCGATGCTGGAGCTAGCTCTGAAGAGTCGAGGCTACTTTGGCAGCTGGTCGAAGCTGTTGAAGCGCGAAACCGGGATCGATATCGGGTATCGAGAGGGAGGCGTGCTCCGGGTTGGATTCGTGCGCGCAGATCTGCAAAAAGCTCGTCAGGAGGCGGTTTGGCAGCGTCGGCGTGGCTTGCCTGTGCGCAGCCTGAATCAGCGCGAGCTTCGTGCGCTGGAGCCACAGGTTTCGGCGGAGCTACTTTCAGGTCTGCACTATGAAGGTGACGCACGCATCGATCCGGTGCTGTTTTCCAAGGCGTTGCATCTGGCAGCGCGCCAAAATGGGGTTCAGTTTGTAACCTCGGCACCCGTGTTGGCGGTTAAGAGTGAGGCGGAGCGCGTGGTCGGCGTGGCGCTGGAAGGAGGAGACGTCATCCGTGCAGAGACGGTAGTCGTGGCGGCGGGAAGTTGGACCACTCAGATTGGCGGCCTCGGGTTAGCGCTGGATGCGATTCGTCCAGCACGCGGACAGATCGTCGAGCTTTCGCACCCCGAACGTTTGCTCAATCGAGTCGTGTTTGCACCCAACTGCTACCTGGTGCCGCGGGATGACGGGCGTATCATCATCGGCTCCACGGTGGAATTTGCCGGTTATCAGAAAGCTGTGACGGCGGGTGCGGTGGCGCAGTTGCTCACGTCTGCGTTAGCTGTGGTTCCGGAACTGAAAACAGCCACGCTCTCAAATACGTGGTCCAATTTTAGGCCATTCACACAAGACGAATTGCCGTTGCTCGGAAAGGGAGCCAGTGAGGGGGTGATTTTGGCTTCAGGGCACTATCGGAACGGCATACTGCTCGCGCCGGTCAGCGCGGAGACAGTGGTTGCGTTGATCTTAGGGAGGAAGCCGCCGCTGGCGCTGGCTCCATACGATCCGGTTCGCCGGCTTATCCGATGAGCTCTGCCAACGGGCCTGGGGTCGTCTTGTTGGCGGTCAGGGTGGCGGCCCCCACCCTATTAACCCATAATTTCTGGCCTCTCCTGCCTTGGAATGGGCACGCCCCGTGCTTCGTGGCCCCGCTTGTTATAAGGCAGCCCCATGGCAGTCAGCTATCGAGATGCGGGAGTCGACATCGATCGAGGCGATGAGTTGATCGAACGAATCAAGCCGCACGCACAAAGGACAACAACTCGCCACGTGCTCCAAGGGATCGGAGGCTTTGCCGGCCTCTGCAACATCCCGAGCGACGTTGTCGATCCGGTCCTAGTGAGTGGCACTGATGGCGTCGGCACCAAGCTGAAGGTGGCTTTCGCTACCGGTAGGCATGACACGATTGGCCAGGACCTCGTTGCGATGTGCGTGAACGACGTCGTCACTACCGGCGCACAGCCGCTGTTCTTTCTGGACTATTTTGGTTGCGGAAAACTGGACCTTGGGGTGGCGGAAGCTGTGATTGCTTCAATTGCTCGGGGTTGCGAGTTGGCTGAGTGCGCACTGCTCGGTGGGGAAACAGCCGAGCTCCCGGGCATGTACGCCGATGGCGAGTACGATCTCGCTGGGTTCTCGGTGGGCGTTGTGGCACGTTCTCAGATCTTAGGACCGACGCGCGTTGCCCTCGGCGATGCCTTGATCGGTGTGGCCGCTTCCGGGCTGCACTCGAATGGCTATTCCTTAGCGCGAACCGTTGCGGAACGCGCCGGGCTCAAGTTCGAAGACTACGTTCCAGAGCTCGGAGCAACGCTCGGGGACGTGTACCTGACGCCCACACGCATTTACGTGAAGGCGGTGAAGGCGTTGTTAGCCCAGCTCGGGCCAAGCGCGCACGCGCTTTGCCACGTGACGGGTGGCGGGATTGTGGGCAATCTCCCACGCATCTTGCCCAAGGGAATGGTGGCGCATGTGAAGCTGCCTCACGAACGCCCGCCGGTATTTGATTGGTTGGCGCGCACGGGTCC
>CAZSUA010000243.1:2167-8930 GCA_964609655.1 uncultured Polyangiaceae bacterium
CATCGATGCAGGGGAGATGGCGCGCACTTTCAATGGGGGCGTCGGTCTGATTTGCGTCGTCGAGCGGGGCTCGCGGGCGCAGGCGTTGAGAGCGTTGGAGGACGCCGGCGAGCGCGCCTTTGAGCTGGGAGAATTGAGCGCCGGGGACCCTCTCGGGCCGGCCTATGTAGAGCTGTCCTAGCGTGCGTCTCAAAGGAGGTAGCTTTGCGATGGACAAGTTGAAACTTGGAGTTCTAGTTTCCGGTACCGGTACGAATCTGCAAGCGATCTTAGACGCGATCCAGGCAGGTACACTCAACGCCGAGGTTCGCGTTGTGATTTCCAACAAGGCGGAAGCCTTGGGGCTTGAGCGTGCTCGCTTGGCTGGCATATCGGCAGTTGCCATTCCCCACCGTGACTTCGCGAGCCGCGAAGCCTTCGATGTGGCTCTCGTTGCTGAGCTTCGTCGTCACGAGGTGGAATGGGTGGTCCTGGCGGGATTCATGCGCATTGTAACGAACGTGCTGCTTGACGCATTTTCCGATCGCGTCGTGAACATTCACCCTGCACTATTGCCCGCCTTTCCAGGGGTAGGCGCTCAGAAGCAAGCCATCGAATATGGCGTCAAGGTCACCGGGTGCACCGTTCATTTCGTGGAGTCAGGCGTAGATTCTGGCCCAATCATAGCGCAGCGGAGCCTGGCTGTGCTGCCAGCGGACGATGAAGCTTCGCTGTCGCGCCGTTTGCTCGCCGTGGAGCACAGCCTGCTCGTGGAGGTGCTCCAGCAAGTTGCGCTCGGCAAGGTGCGTCTGCACCGGGGCGAGAACGGGCGGCGGCGCGTGAACGTGGAGTTGTCGTGAGCCAGGTGCTTCGGGCAAAAGGAGCCACTTGACCCGCCACTTCGATGTGGTCGTGCTGGGCCGCTCGTTGGGCTCGTTAGCAACAGCAGCGCTGTTGGCACGCCGGGATTTTCGGGTGTTGTTGCTAGGGCAAGCACAGCGGCCTCAGGCGTATGCTTTTGAGGAGCGAGTGTTCTGCCGGCGCACCTTCTCCATGTTGTTTGCCTCTTCGCCGGTCTTCAAGCGGCTGTTGCAGGAGTTAGCGCAGACTCAACGGCTGCGCCAAAGAGTGCGCGATCTCGATCCCATGTTCTGTTTTCTTGGCATGGGGAGGCGTGTGCAGGTTCCTCCTGACATGCAGCTCTTCGGGCGTGAGGTTGAGCGCGAATTTCCGGAAGTGCGTCAATTGGTGGAGGAATTGTATTCGACGTTTGCCTCGGTCAATGCGGTTGCTGACACCATCTTTGAGCGCGACGCCGTATGGCCGCCCGGATCCTTCTGGGAACGTTTTGAGACCAATCGTTTGGCGGCCGCGTTGCCACTCGTCTCGCTCGACGGTTCCCGGGAGTTGCTCGGGAAATTTCCCCCGGGGCATGCTTTCAGCAGGCTGGTGGGCCTCCCCGCGGCGTCGGCCAGTGATCTGGCGCTGACCTCCGATGAGCTTCCGCCCTTCGCCTTGGCTCGCTTGCACGGATCGTGGACGCGGGGGGTCCAGGAGCTTCCAGGTGGCGAGGAGGAACTCGTACGATTCTTGGTCGACCGAATCAAGGCGCACGGTGGTGAGTGCCTCTTGGATGTGCGCGCTCGGGAGATTGTGGTGCAGCGCGGCCGCGCCGTAGGCGTGCGGCTCGAAGGCGACGAAGAATCAACCGGGGCAGGAGCGATCGTTTGCGACCTCCCTGGCGAGGCTTTGGCTGAACTCGCTGCTGGAGATGGCATCACCCAGGGCGCACAGCGACACTGGCCAAGGGTCGCGGCGCGCGTCGGGCGGTTTGTGGTGAGCTTAGTGGTGAAGGAGAAGCTCATCCCAGAACCCCTCGGACATCACGCGTTTATTCTTCCCGTTGCCGAAACTGCAGGTTCACAACGCAGGCCGCCGATCCATCTTCAGATTCTCAACCCGCGGGCACTGATTGCCAACGCCGGCGTTGAGGGCGAGAAGCTCTTGGTAGCAGAGATGCTGCTCTTGCGAAATGGACCGCTCACGGTGCTTGAGGCGCGTGAGGCTGTTCTGGAGACGCTTCGCGAGCATTTGCCCTTCCTCGACGAACACCTCGTGATGGTCGATTCTGCGCATGATGGTCTGCCACTCGATTGGTACGAAAACGGCAAAAAACGCCTGATTGATCGAGTGCATGTGCGGGGAACTTCGCCTGAAGCTGAACCGATGCTGTGGCAGTGGGTGGTGGAGCCTTCAGGCTATCTCGGGTTAGGAGGAGAACCGGTGCGGGGGCCAATCCCAGGCACTTATCTGGTGGGCACGACCGTCTTGCCGGGACTCGGTCAAGAGGGGCAGCTGCTAGCGGCGCAAAGTGTCGCCCGAATCATCACTCACAAGGATCGTTCTCGGCAGAAGCTACGACGTCAAATGTGGACCAAGATCGAAACCTGAGCTGTGCGGGTGATTGCTGGAAAATACCGAGGCCAACGCCTGGTTTCGCCCAAGAACGTGGCGACACGGCCGACGGCAGACCGGGTGCGACAGGCGCTCTTTGACGTGCTTTCGGTGATGCTCGCTGACGCCGTGGTGCTGGACCTGTACGCCGGGACCGGTGCGTTGGGAATTGAGGCTTTGTCACGCGGCGCCGCACATGCCGTATTGGTTGAGGAGGACGCGCTCGCGCTCCAGGCCATTCGCGCCAACCTCGAGAAGCTCGGTCTGTTGAGGACGAGTTCGGTTCTTGCACTCCAGGTGGAGCGCTCAAAGAAGAGGCTTGAGGAGAAAGCGCCGTTCGATCTGGTGCTGTGCGATCCACCTTGGGACATGGCTGAACACGTCGCCAGCAGCGTCCTCGGGAAACTGCTCGGCGCCCGGCCAAGTGCTGAAGGGCGCGCGTCCCTGCTGAACGCGGGTGCGCGGGTTGTCTTGGAACATTCAGCCCGAAAGCCGATAGATCGGATTGGGGGCCTAGAGCTACAACTGATTGACCAGCGGAACTGGGGGGATACTGCGATAAGTATCTTTGCCTGAGGGCCTTATTGGGTTTACGTCGCGTCCGCTCTTGAGAGCGTGCCAGAGGTTCCGTAAGAACCTTGGCCACGTCTGCTGGCCAGAGGCAACATGTCTGAGTTTTTACACCGATGGATGGAGTGCGCTAATGGTTGATACGACTCCGCCCCCTGTCAAAGGGAGCGGCACGGGTCCTTTTGTGGCCGCAGCTGCGGTCATGATCGCGCTGATTTTAGGCTTGCTCTATTGGAAGCTCAATTCAGGAGCTGCCGAAGTTCAGCCAGTGGTGCAGGCGCCCGCGCCAGTTGCGCTTCCTAAAGTCGCAGAGGCCCCGCCGCCTCCCCCTCCACCCGAGGAGCCGGTGGACGCGGGGAGTGAACCTGAGGTGCCAAAGAAAGCCGTGCATTCGGGAGGCCCGGTGGGCTGCGCTGGCCCGTGTTCTGGCGATAGCGGTGAAGTTCAGGCAGCGCTGGCGGGTCGTGCGCGCCAGGCGCAGGGCTGTTACGAGCGGGCTCTCCGTCAGAATGCGATGTTGGAGGGGCAAATCCGTGTGTCTGTGCGGATCGCTCCGAGCGGCGCAGTTTGCAGCGCAAGTATCGTCGCCGATCAGCTCGGCGATCCATCCGTTGGGGGCTGCATTCTGCAACGCTTTCGGGCGTCTTCGTTCCCCGCCCCGAGGGGTGGTTGCATGGACGCGCAAGTTCCAATTAACTTCAAAGCGAAGCGATGAAATCTGGGATTGTTCAGCGGTGCGTCGCGCGAGGCCTGCGCCTGACAGGGCTGTTAGTGGCAGGCCTTGGGGTTTGCGCGTGCGGTTCCGACGGCATCACTCCCGCCTGCCCGGAGGCGCCCGCGTACGACGTCCGGGATCAAGCCAAACGTGAGTCTCAAGAAGTGATCGACAAGCGGGCACAATCTGTCGCCCAAGGGTGCGCCACGCCGCTAGGTTCTGCGAAGCAGAATCAGCCCCAAGGAGCTCAGGCGGGCGCTCCGAGCAAATAGGATGGTAGAGCGCGGTCCCGTGTTTGCTGAGAATGAGGCGCAGCGAACCCAGGGGTACTCCGGGGTTCGCTTGAAAGTGGCCTACGATGGTCGGCTGTTTTCGGGGTTCGCGCGGCAGGACAACGGCCGAACCATTGCGGGTGAGCTCGACGGGGCCATCCGTTGCCTCGACCCGGCGGCCTCGTTTGTGCGGGGTGTGAGTCGGACCGATCGAGGTGTGCACGCCTATTCGCAGTTCGTCGCGTTCGAGACAAAACTCAATATCCCCTCCCGCGGTTGGGTGCTTGGCTTGGCTCCTCACTTGCCCGAACAGATCAGTGTGGTCCAAGCGGCACACGTGCCGACTGGATACTTACCCCATCGCGATGCGCTCAAAAAAACGTATGCGTATCGACTGCTGCAGTGCAGAGTGCGTGATCCGTTTCTCGACGGACGAGTCTGGCGTTTGCCCAACAGGTTAAACCAGATGGCAATGCAGACTGCGCTCGCAACGATTTTGGGCGAGCATGATTTTCGCGCATTCCGTGCGGCGGCAGATAGCCGGCGCGATACAATCCGGCAGATTTACCGGGTAAGTGTAGAGCAAGATCCAGCAGATCCGCGCTGTATTCTGGTGGTTGTGCAGGGAAATCGCTTCATGTACCGGATGGTGCGAATCATTGTGGGCACCTTGGTCGACATCGCGCGCGGGCGTTTACAGTCGGACGCCTTTGAGCGTGCACTAAGAAGTGGTCTTCGCACCGATTTGGGGATTACGGCTCCCCCAGATGGGCTCTATCTGATGGACGTTGAATTGGACCTACTCGGCAATGACGTCTGGCCGCATGACTCATCCATTGATTGACTCACCTCCACTCGTCGCGTAGCGTCCGGCCGCGCTTGAGCAGGTCCGATAGTGACTTGGGCATAGAGCATGCAAAGCCTTGCTGGAAACACTTGGCTTAGAGGAACTAACTTCGATGAGTCTCAGAGACAGAATTCTAGATCAGGGGAAGAAGGCCATCTTGCGTCCGTCCGTGATGCGAATCGCTTCGGATGATCGCGTGATGAAAGCAGCGCAGGGCGTGATGGATGCCCGTCTGCGTGTGAAAGCCGCCTGGAATATCCTCTTGAGTGGCCATGAGCTTCCGTCGATTGACCCCGCTCTGGACGACCATATCGGTGAATCGGATAGCTTCAGGCCAGCCAAAATCGAGAGTGAGCCCCCGCCTACCAACGGCAAGCACACGAATGGGGCCTTCGTTCACGCTTCCGGTGTGACAGGCGTGACAGGTGTGAACGGAAGTGCGCACGACTCAGGGGCCACACCGAGTTCGCGTGAGATGGATGATTCGCTGAAAGAGCGAGCAGGTCTGGCGAACATCTCCGGCAAAGATGTTTTTGAAAAGTGCTTTAAGTTCATGGCCGCCGACAACGCCCGCAAGATGGGGATCTATCCCTTCTTCCGTCCGTTGGATCTGAACGATGGTCCGGAAGCCGTTGTTGACGGTCGTCGGGTCACCATGTTCGGGTCGAACAACTATCTTGGCCTGACCACGCATCCCAAAGTGCGCCAAGCGGCTAAGGAGGCCATCGACCGCTTTGGTACTAGCATGACAGGTTCTCGGCTTGTGAACGGCTCCATGAAGCTCCACGAGGAATTCGAGGAGAAGCTGGCCGCTTGGTTCGGAAAAGAATCAGCGTTGGTTTTCACCACCGGATATCAGGTCAACCTAGCCACCCTGTGCGCACTGCTTTCAAATAAGCGAACCGTCGCTGTGATCGACCGCAACGTGCATGCGTCGTTGTACGACGGCGTTCGGCTCGGTCAGGCCTCTGGGGCGCGTATGGTGCGCTACCACCATTCAGATCCCGAGTCGCTTGAGCGTATTTTGGCGAAGCTCGAATCCGACGAGGGCGCGCTCGTCGTTACAGACGGGGTTTTTAGCGCCGAGGGCGAAATAGCGAAGCTCGATGAGATCGTGCCGATCGTCAAAAAGTATAAGGCACGCATCTTTGTTGATGATGCGCACGCTCTGGGTGTGATTGGCCCAGGCGGCCGAGGAACGGCGTACCATTTTGGGCTAGCCGATCAGGTGGATCTTATCGGGGGCACTTTCTCGAAGTCCTTTGCCAGTATCGGTGGTTATCTGGCAGGCGACCGTAAGGTGTTGGATTATATTCGTCATTTTGCGCCTTCCTTCATGTTCGCCGCCAGCGCAGCACCGCCACAGGTTGCAGCCGCGATGGCCGGCTTCGATGTTCTTCAAGAGGAGCCTTGGCGCATCGACAAGTTGCGGGACAATTACACGTACATGCGCCATGAGCTGAAGCGCATTGGTTTTGACATCGGGCACACCGAAACGGCCGTCATCCCAATCTACGTGCGCCAGGATTTGCGGACCATCATGATGTGGCGGGATTTGCTCGAAGATCACAGCATCTACACCAATCCTTTCATCACTCCCGGTGTGGCCCCCAAAAATCAGATGCTCCGCACCAGCTACATGGCAACGCACGAACGCCACCATCTGGACCGGGCTCTTGAGGCGTTTGAGAAGGTCGGCCGCCGCTACGGTGTGCTGAAGGGCGGCTAATTCTGGCGCCTGCCGAGCCCCAGTAACGCTTCTCAAATCCCCTCGTCACTGGCCACCTTCCTCGGGAGCGCCCGGCGAGCTGCCTTTTTCGTTCCTTGGACGGTAGTAAGCATGCCTACTATCTTGTGCTCGACTTTGAGAGAGAGGTTACGGACAAGTTTGGGAGCCCGCCCCGACGCCATCTGGGACTCAACCTC
>CAZSUA010000244.1:0-5346 GCA_964609655.1 uncultured Polyangiaceae bacterium
ATGTACAACGAGCAGCTCGGCCGCCTCAGCGCGCTGGTCGTCTTTGTGGGTCTCAACCTGACGTTTTTCCCGCAATTCATCCTGGGAAGCCGGGGCATGCCCCGCCGCTACTACAACTACCTTGAGGAATTTGAGGGGCTCCACCAGCTGTCGACCGTCGGCGCGTTTTTGCTAGGGATAGGCTTCCTCCTCACGGCCTACGGCCTGCTTTCTAGCCTGCGGAAGAAGTTTGATGCCCCTGCCAACCCGTGGGGTGCAACCACGCTCGAATGGCAAACGGCTTCTCCGCCGCCCTACTACAACTTCGCGACCCCGCCCGAGGTGACGCAAGGGCCGTACGATGGCTACGAAAACCTCGAATACGATGAGAAGATCCGTGGGTACGTTCCCACCAAAGCCTAAATTCCCTTAGGAACTCCCCCCGACCGCTCTCCGTGAGACTTAGAAGATGACGGACACGACATCCGAAACCCAATCGAACGCTGAGACCAACGGGCACAGCGCTCCCCCTCCGGGCGAGCATGAGCTTCACGGGAAGGCGGAAGCGCACGCGGCCAACGGGAACGGGGGTGGGCACGGGCACAGCCAATACCCTCATCTGGCTCACCACTTTGACTCGCCACAACAGCAGTTTGACGCCGGGAAACTCGGCATCTGGCTGTTCTTGGTCCAAGAGGTGCTTTTCTTCGCGGGCCTATTTTGCGCGTACACGGTGTACCGCGCACAACATCCCGAAATTTTTGTGTACGCCCATTATCACCTCGACACGACGATGGGCGCCGTCAACACCTGCGTTCTCCTCGTTAGCAGTTTAACGGCTGCTTGGGCCGTGCGAAATGCACAGCTCGGCGAGAAAAATAAGCTCGTTATCAATATCTCGATCACTATCTTGTGCGCCTTCGTCTTCCTCGGAGTGAAGTACAAAGAGTACGCTCACAAGGTTCACGAAGGCACACTTTGGGGCCATCATTTCAATCCCCAGCACGAGCTTTGGGAGTTGGATACCTTTAAATCCAAGCATCCCGAGTCTGCCAAGCTTGCCGAGAAAATCGCCGCCATCCAGTTCGAAGGGCAGGCCAAACGGAACCCCCACGGCGAACACCAAGGCAGCGGAGCCGAGGCCAACGCGCCCGGGCCGACAACGCCTTCACTCCCCGGCGCAACGGCTGGGGCTGCCGACTCCGACACGAAGGTTCGCCGGATCCAGAGCCTACTGCTTCAGGCATCGGACGAAACCCTGCATCCGTTGGTTGCCGCGGGAATTATCAAGCACAACATCCAGGCAACCACCGGTCTTGAGCGCCCCGCCACAGCCCACATTTTCTTCGGCATTTATTTCTTCATGACGGGCCTTCACGGCATCCACGTGATCGCAGGAATCATTGTTTGGATCTGGATGCTCTTAAAAGCCCAGCGTGGGCAGTTCGGCCCGAACTACTTTGGTCCCATCGATTATGCCGCCCTCTATTGGCACTTGGTGGATCTAGTCTGGATCTATCTCTTCCCTCTCTTGTACCTGATTCACTGAGCCACGCTTCGTCAGGAACCCTCACGGAACACATCATGGCTGACTCAAAAGCACCTTCCCAAGACGCTCCCCACAACCACGGGCTTGCCCACACCACACCTGTGTGGCTGTTGGTCAGTATCCTGTTGGTGCTGATGTTCCTTACCGTTCTCACGGTCGCCGTGACCTCCTTCGATCTGGGCGCACAGGGCAACCTGGTGGTTGCGATGGTGATTGCCACCATCAAGGCAGGCCTCGTGGTCACCTTCTTCATGCACTTGGCCTGGGATAAGCGCTTCCACGCGATCGCGCTGGCAGCTGGCGTGCTCTTTCTTATTCTGTTCCTAGCGATGGTGGGAGCAGACCGCGGCGAGTACCAAATTGACATTGATCGCCACGGTGAGAAGTATCCGTTCAAGGTGAAGTGAGCACGCCTGCCTTGCACGCTCACTGGCGGTTCGGCGCTCACTGGTGCTCAGGCGAACACGCGCTCACTGGCGGCTAGGCGCGTGAACTTGCTCCGGCGAAGAAATGCGAGCCAAGTCCGCCAAGACTTGGACAACACTGTCGATTCGTTGGCGTGCTTCGGCGTGCTCGGCGATTCCGTTCAATAGAATCGAGAACGCGAAGCGCGGCCGTCCCGCCACCAGCACGTAACCACTCAGGGCATCGACCCGACTGAGCGTGCCTGTCTTGGCGCGAATCACGCCAGTTTCCCGCTCCTTCGGGAAGCGTGAACGGAGCGTCCCATCGCGGCCTGCCACTGAGAGCTGGCTCAGAAATTCAGCAGATATGCGTGAATCTTGCTGCATTTCTACCAAGACGTTAATTATTTGTTGCGCACTCAAGCGATTAGCATCAAACAGCCCTGAACCATTTCTAAGGGCCGTTCCTGCCACCCAGAGGTTCCGACGCTTCAGCCATGCCACCAACGCCGCCGCACCGCCCTCACTGGTTCCAGGCAAGGGTTGCTGTTGCTTTGCGAGCGCCTTGAGTAGCATCTCGGCGTAAAAGTTGTCGCTCTCCTTGCCAAGTTCAAACGCCAAGCGAGCGAGCGGTTCACTCTTCACGCTCACCAGGAGTCGCGTTTCCGACGCCCCACCCAGCGCCACGCCGTCAACCAACTGCACACCCCGCTTTTCGAGCAACTGCTTAAGTACAATTCCCGGCACAAGCCGTGGGTCGGCGACACGTCGCGTGAAACGCTGAAGTGGTTGCCCTTGTGCAATCGCTCCCGAAATCTTTGCCGAGAGCTGCGAGCCATTCAGCGTGAGCTGAAAAGCGATGGTGTTCGTTGACCCCTTGGGACGCGTTAACACCGAACCCTGGCTGGCCAAAACGCCCGGCGGAGAGGACCAAATGCGTGCCCGCTCACCCGCTTTACCTGGAAGCACGAAGAGCGTGACTGTGTTTTGGTTGAGCGCCACAGCTGATACTGGAGCACGAAATGCGGCCCATTCATCGGGTTGCTGTTCAAAGCCGGGTGGCGTGAAGTTGTCGTCGAATGCGCTCTGATCGACCAGGATCGGACCCTTGACGCGAGTTAACCCGCGCGCCAACAGGCGCTCCGCCAAGCCCCACAGATCCTGTGTGGAAAATGCAGGATCTCCATTCCCACGCACGACTAATGAGTCCGCGGCCCCGTCCTCAACACTTCCGTACACCCCTGTTTCGAAGCGGTAGCTCGGCCCGAGGAGCGCCAAGGCCCCCGCCGCTAGAATGATCTTCTGGTTCGATGCCGGGTTGAGCGGAAGCTGCGGCTCAGCGCTGGCGATGCTCGTCTGTTCACTAAGATCGACGACGTGCGCCGACAACTTTGCGCCACTCCTTTTAGCCCAAGAATGAAGATCAGCGAGCGCTCGGACCAAGCGAGCGTGCTCTGCCTCGATGTTCCCCGAACTTGCGGCCAGGAGAGCTATGACTTCACTCGGCGTTGGCGACCCATTAGGACGTGACGTGTCGACCGGCTGACTCAAGCCTAGCCGCGGCGCGCTCCCAAGCATGGCCACTGTCAGGCAAAAAGACCACCGGACAAGCTGACGCCGCACCGGCGGGATTTTAGCAATGATCTCGCGCTCGACTCCAGCACCCTGCGTTCGATTGCAAGCCACGGAGATAAGGATGCTCTGAGCTGGCGAAATTATCCCTTGCTAGAAAGTGGGTTTCCGACGATTGAAGAAGCCCATGCAGAGCATCTGGGCATGGGTTTTGGGTTGCGTGTTCGGAGCGGTGTCGCTCGCTCCGAGAATGGCCCGTGCGGACGAGCCGATTGAGCCGTTGCGTTACGATGTTGCGGGACATCCCGATGACGGGACCCGAGCACGCACTGCCCTCGCCGGGTTAGCTGTGACTGCCGTTGGGTACGGAGCCGCGTTGGGCTCCTCCTATCTTTTCCCCGATTCACCCGGCTCAGCCTCGCTTCGCGTGCCCGTCGCTGGCCCCTTCCTGGCTCTCGCTAAAACTGGGTGCGCTAGCGGCGATGCGGACTGTTCAACCTTCACCACCATCGTGCGGGCCGTATTGACCACTGCCAACAGCGTTGTCCAAGTCGGTGGCCTATTCGTCGCGTCTGAATCGTTGTTCCTCAAGACACAGGCACCTCCAGCTGCACCTGCCCGAGGCGCCAGCGTTACCGGCATCGACGCCGCTCCCATCAAGCACGGCTGGCTTCTCAGCCTCACCGGAGAGTTCTAATGACCCGTCGTACGAAGTTCGTTTTGGTTACGGGCGGAGTGGTGTCCTCGATCGGCAAGGGGCTGGCGAGTGCTTCGATCGGTGCGCTCATGGAAGCGCGAGGCCTCAGCGTCACCCACATGAAGCTGGATCCATATATCAATGTGGATCCAGGCACCATGTCCCCATACCAGCACGGTGAGGTCTTCGTCACCGATGACGGCGCAGAGACCGACCTCGATCTCGGGCACTACGAGCGTTATACGAGTTGCGTCCTCAAGAAGCAGTCCAACATCACCACTGGGCGCGTCTATCACGCAGTGATCGAGAAGGAACGACGCGGGGAATATTTGGGCGCTACCGTGCAGGTGATCCCCCACATCACCGATGAGATCAAACTGCGCATTCGCCAAGCGTGCCACGATGTGGACGTCGCTATCGTGGAGATCGGCGGGACCGTGGGCGACATCGAATCCCTGCCCTTCCTCGAAGCCATGCGTCAACTTCGACTCGAAGAGGGTCGCGAGAACGTGGTGAGCGTGCACGTGACACTCGTGCCCCACATTACGACTGCGGGAGAACTCAAGACGAAGCCCACGCAACACTCCGTCCGAGAAATGCGCGAAATCGGCATCCAGCCGGACATCCTGATCTGCCGCAGCGATCGGCCGATTTCTCGAGGCATCAAAGAGAAAATAGCGCTCTTCTCGAATGTGCCCGTGGATAGCGTCGTATCTGCCGTGGATGTGAGCTGCATCTACGAGCTGCCTTTGGTACTCCATGCTGAAGGGCTCGACACTCAGATCACCGAGCGTCTCAATATTTGGTCGCGCCAACCTGAGCTTTCCAGCTGGAAGCGCACGGTTGAGAAATTCAAGAAGCCCGCCCATGGCAGCGTCCACATCGGCGTTGTCGGCAAATACGTCCACCTGAAGGATAGCTACAAGTCACTGCACGAAGCCCTGGTTCACGGCGGGCTGGATACGGGAGTGAGCGTAGAGCTTAAGTATATTGATTCGGAACAGATCGATCGCGGCAATGCTGCGTCCGTCTTATCGGGGCTGGATGCTGTTTTGGTGCCTGGTGGGTTTGGGGATCGAGGCGTGGAAGGCAAGATTTTGGCGATTCAGCACGCTCGGGAACACGGGATCCCCTTCTTCGGCATC
>CAZSUA010000244.1:5356-8801 GCA_964609655.1 uncultured Polyangiaceae bacterium
GCTCGCGGTGATCGAATTCGCGCGCCACGTGTGTGGGCTCAAAGGGGCAAGCTCCACCGAATTTGGGAAGGATCCCGCACATGCGCTGATCGATCTCCTACCCGACCAGCTCGGCGTCAAAGATAAAGGCGGCACCATGCGTCTTGGTGCTTATCCGTGCGTGCTCAGCGAAGGCACGCTCGCCATTAAGTTCTACGGCAAACGTGAAATCTCGGAACGCCACCGCCACCGCTATGAATTTAACAACGAATACCGCCAGGCACTCACTGATGGCGGGCTGATTTTGAGCGGAACAAGCCCGGACAATCGACTGGTGGAGATGATTGAACTGAAAGACCATCCCCACTTTGTGGCTTGTCAGTTCCATCCAGAATTCAAGAGTCGCCCCCTGGCCGCGCACCCCCTCTTCACCGGCTTTGTGGCAGCAGCTCTGCGACATCGGGATGCCATCCGCGCCTCCAGTGAGAGCGGGGTACAACGCGCAGACGGTAGCACCACGCAGGGAAGCACGATCAACTAATGCTCAGACGGCTCACGCTCTTCGGGCTTGGCTGCCTCGCCTTCTCTTGCTCGTCGCCGCGAGTCGTGAAGACTGCGCTCGATGGTGATCTGCCGGCGCTCAAGCGTGAAGTGGCGGCCGCCCAAAAGAGTGGTGAACTGGACGAAGGAATCGTGCGCGAGCTGGCGCTGGCCGTTCTGCGACGCGAGATAAGCTCGCTCCGCGGAGCCTATGCACCCGCGCTTTTGGCGTCATTCTCGGGTTGCGCAGCGCATGTGGTGCCCGCACTTGAAGACCGCGCGCAAACGGGCGGGGAGCTTGCTGCGGCCGCTGATCGCTTGCTTTTAGAGCTCGGCGAGCTTTCGCGAGAAGAGGCGATCAAGCGTTTCGCGACTTCGGAGGAGGGTGCCTTTCGCGCTGTCGCCGCCCAAGCGGCAGTAGGCTCCGAGTACGGTCAACTGCGCCGCCGCTTGCTCTTGGATCCCGATCCGGACGTGCGTGCCGGCGCTCTTCGTGCGACGTTAGCCGAGAGTGATCCCAAAGACACCGAGCTTCTGTTCGAGGCCTCACGCGTTGATCCTGACCCGCTTTGCCGAAGCCTATCCCTGCGAGGACTCGGGCAATTGGGCACGCTGCGCGCTGTGCGTGTGCTGCGAGATCGCTTTGCTCAAGCCGACGAAACGACCCAGATGTCGATCGCCGAAGCCTGGTCCTTACCCAAGGCAATGGCGGCTGGCGGCGAAGGCATGCTGGTCTGGCTCGCTGAAACGGGCGACGGCCTGCCCGCGCTCAGCGCTGCAGCCGGCCTCGTGCGGCACGCTGGAAAGCAACGAGAGCTTGGCGTTGCCGTGTTGCTCCGGTTGATCGAGCAGGGCACATTGAGCGAGCGGCGCGTGGCGTTGGCCTTGGCACCTCTCGATTCAGCCGCAATTGTAGCGGCGCTTTGGCGAGCTAGCGCGAAGGATGCCGAGCCAACCCTCCGCGCCTCAGCCCTGAACCGGCTCTTGAACGCCCCGGCAGAGGTGGCCCGGGCAAAGCAGAAGCTGAAACTGCTTCTTGGCGGCAAGGATGAAGCGGCGTTCATTGCCGAGCAGGCCCTCGCCCGAGCTGGAGATGAGAGCGTCGCTCCGGCGCTGAATCAGCACCTCGCGAAGGATGGCGTGGAGCGTCGCCGGCTTGCAGCGCTGGCACTCTTGGACTTGAATCGTTATTCTGAAGTTGCGACAGCCCTCGCGGATGAGCATCCACGGGTTCGAGCCTCCATCGCTTGCAATATCGTGCAACGCTAGCAGCGCGCAGGCGACTCAAATTTGGATAGTCTTCCAGTCTCCACGACGAAATTTAATAAACATAATTATCGTCAATAGGACCGCATACACGACCGCCGAACTCCAGATACCGACCAATCCATAGCCGAAGGTAACGCCCAGGAGCCAGGCCAACGGCACTAGACATCCAAAGTGGAGGATCAGTTCCACCACCATCACAAACCGCGCATTGCCGGCCCCAAAAAGCGCTTGGGTCAAAATCATGCCGACCGCGATGCACGGCGTGCACACGCCCATCATCTGCAGCGGAACAAGGGCCGCTTCTCGAACCGCCGGGCTCTGGCTCACAAAAGCCAAGATTTGGCGTGGAAACACCAAACCTTCCAGGAGCCCAATGATTCCGAAAATCACGACGCCCAGGCGTACGGACACCCAACCAAAACGCTCCGCCTTGTCCCCATCTCGCTCACCGAGCGATTGACTGACCAGAGTTGCCGTGGCGGTGCCAAAGGCCAAGCACGCCGTGAAGGTGAGCTTCACGATGCCAACGATCACGGTGGTTGCCGCGCTGTTGACCGCCTCAGGCTCGCCTCCCACGCATGCGCCCTGAACCACGCCAGCGGGGGAGATGGCATCCAAGTGCCCCACGATACCCGCAAACAATCCAAAACCCGTCATGACAGCGAGCGTAGCGACGGCACTTGGCACGGAAAGACGCAGGATATCTGTCATCAGCTTGGGCGAGAGGGCGTTCAAATCGAACGGCGCATACGGCCCTCTGACACGCTTGCGTGCCGCCCACCCCACCATGATCACCAGCCCAACCCAAGTTGCGATGAAGCCGGCGAGTCCCGCTCCGGCAATCCCCATCCGCGGGAAACCCCAGTTGCCAAAGATGAGGGCCAAGCAGAACACAATGTTGAGCGCGTTCATCACGACAGCGCTCGCCATGTGCACATGTGTCGACCCAATGCCGTCGAAAAAGGACTTGAACGAGAAAGTCATCACCATCGAGGCGATGCCGAGCAGACGCCAATTGAGGTACGCCTGCGCTGCATCACGCACGTGCGGCACACTCAGCCAAACGCTAAGGATTTTCGGCAGAGCGAGGTACGCGACAGCGGTGAGCAGGACACTCGCTACCAGCGAGAACACCCAGGAGTTGACGAGTACCGCACCGGCATCTTTGTTCTTACCCTCAGCGAAGCGACGCGCGGCGATGGCTTGAGTACCCACCGAAATAGCGCTGAGTGAGCCACCAAATAACCAGAGCAGGACGAGCGACGGGAAGAGTGCCGCCTGTGCCGTGGAGGACTCAGGGCAAGGCAGCCACGAGAAAAATAGGATATCGATCTCGTTCACCACGCTCTGCGTGAGCATGGCGAGCACCGTCGGAGTCGCGATTTTCAGGACAACTGAGTACGGCGATCCTACCGTAACGATGTTGACCCGATGGGTGGGGGCAGGTGAGGCCATTGCAGCAAAACTTGAGCCTGCTTCATTGGCCGATTCGGCCAATTCTGCAAGCGGTTTGTGCCGCCCATGGCTATCTTGGACCCAGGCGGTGCGCGACCGCGAAAGCCTTGGCTCAATCAAGCATGGAAACAGTTTGAGCGTCGCCCGTAACGAGGGCATGAGGCGCTGCTTCTTCGGTACGACCGACGGCGCGAAGCATGCG
>CAZSUA010000245.1:0-8800 GCA_964609655.1 uncultured Polyangiaceae bacterium
GTGAACACTGGCGGAGCTTCTACCGCGCTCGGGGGCAGGGCGAATACAGGCGGCGCGGGAGTGGGCGGTAGCGCAACCGGTGGCGTGAGCGCTGCAGGGGGCTCGGGCGGTACCTCGTCTGGAGGCACGGCATCGGGGGGCGGGCTCAACCTGAACAACTGCGATACCGCGACCTTGGCGAACCTCTTCAACGTGCGTCACTGCGACGACTGCCACTTCGCTAACATCAGCTTTCACATCCCTGCGTCGCTAGAAGGCTGGGTTGGCACTGAGGGCAAGAAAACGAAGACGGAGAATTGCCCAACGAGAACCGTCGTAGTGCCAAAGAGCCCTGAGACGAGCCTCCTCTACATCAAGCTGGCCGGGACACCGCCCGAAAAATGTGGAGAACAGATGCCGCTCCCCGAGCGCAATAAGGCGTTCGTGCCGTTCACCGCCGACGAGCTCAAGTGTGTAGCAGATTGGATCAACAGCTTGCCTGCCGCTGGGACAGGTGGCGCAGGTGGCCAGGCGGGCGCTCAGAGCAGCGAGTAGTGGTGCAGTTAAGCTTAGGCCGCATTATGGCCCACCACATGTGGAGCATGTCATCGGAGGATTGGCCGCGCTGGTTTCGCCGTCTAGACAACTTCAGTGCAATGCCTCCGCTGAGCCTTCCAGCCCTGCGAACAGCTTCGTTTCTCACGAACTGCGTGACGCGCACGCCCGCGTGTGGTTGATTCGCGACGTGGCGCAAGACGCACCTAATCCAGTGAATTCAGGGTTTGCGGCCATTGCCCAACTCTTTCCGATCGAAGTGCGCAACCGCGCGTTGGGATACGTGGGGCGCCAGGCCATTCAACGGATCCCTACCTCAGACCAGAACACGCTCGCCGCACGTGTGACGGGCACCCATGAGTACGTGGCGGCATTCAAACGCTCAGGAAATCGACTCGACTACGCATGCTCGTGCCCGTTCTTTTTTGAACATGCGAAAGCTTGCAAGCACTTGTTCGCATTATCCTTGCAGTGTGTCAGCTCGGAGCTGGTGAAGAACGCCGCGACGTGCGCCTCGTTTTCGCCGAATGGCGACATCCTCAAGAGTCTGGGGGAAGAACTTGACGAACCCGACGATCACGACGAACTCGATCACGAACACAAAGACTCTTTCGGTCGCCCGCTGGTCGGGGTGCGCATCGGTCAACGCAGTTCCAGCTGGCGGGACCTGGCAGCCCGCGCGGCAACTCACCACGACGCGGATGAACACGGAAAGATTGAGCTTCTCTACTTCTTAACGCCGGGTTTGGGCCCGAATGAGACCACCTTGGCCGTGGGTCAACGTCAGGTGGGAGCCGCAGCTGACACCTTTCGTTCGGTAGAAAGGCTCGAACCGGACGCGTTTCTCTACGATCTGGATCGCGAGCTCTACGGGCTTCTGCCGGCTTCATTGACCGCCCACCAGTATTATCCGCCGTCCAACTTGCGCAGGATCATATTGACCCCGTTCACCGCGCCCAGCGTCCTTCGGAAGTTGGCGCAGAGTGGCCGCTGCCGGGTTGTTCCCTCGGATCTGCGGCGCGAGCGCGATCTTGCTTGGTTCTGTTTTTCACGCGGCGAACACGTGAGCCAGAGGCGAAGGCAGGAACCCGGGTACGACTTCGGCAGCATGTTAGCTTGGCCGTTGCTGAGCTTCGAGGATCCGGAAGAGTATCGCCTGCTGCTGAAGCTCATCGAACAAGATAAGAAAGGGCCAAAATCCGCACGCATGTTTGAGATCGAGCCAGAATTATTCTTGGACGGCGAGCGACGCTCAGTGTGGAGTGTGCGTTACGTACATACGGACGGCACCCTCATCTTAGGCTCCGAACTACTGCGATGTGCTGCCACCGACACGCCCTGGCTCATCGCGCTCCTGACGCAGCCGACGCTGGGGCATTTGACGGAGGCCGAGATCCCCGAGTTCGTCGAACGCGTGCTCGGAAGGCGTGGCGTGTCTGAGGTGATCCTGCCGGCGGACTACGAACGTGTGGAACGGCAGGCACCCACCGCTCTTTTGGAGCTCGAAGCGCCCGGCGGAAGAAAGCTGCGAGGGCGTGTCAGTTTCGATTACGGGGAGCGACAAATCCCAGCCGAACAAGCGTCACCCGTGATGATCGAGGGCTGCCGGGTTTGGGAACGGGATCGCGATGCCGAGAGGGACGCCTTTGATTTGCTGAGGCGTCTAGGTTTCGTCGGCAAGCTGCTAGGTAACTCGCGCACTCCGAACCTCGGCGTTGCCATCGAGGAAAAGCGCGTTGCGATCGCGATTCGGGAGCTGCTGGCGGTCGGGTGGTTAGTTCGCGCGGAGGGCAAACGCTACCGTTCAGCCAAGGGCTTCGCGATCGAGGTGGACTCAGGGATTGATTGGTTTGAGGTCAAAGGGAGCGCCAAGTTCGATGGCGCTGACCTGCCGTTTCCAAAGTTGCTGGCTGCGATCAAGCACAAGCAACATGTCGTTGATCTGGGCGACGGCAGTTTTGGAGTATTGCCGGAAGAATGGATGCAGCGTTGGGGCTTGGTCGCGGAGCTTTCCGCCGAGAAGGGGGGCACTCTGCGCTTTTCGTCGCGACAGATCGGGTTGGCGGAAGCACTGCTGAGTGCGCTTCCGGAAGACGGCTCGGGGGCTCGGGGGCTCCGCGCACTGGAGCGCAAGGTGAGCGAATTTCGAAGTGTGGAGGCCGTTTCACCACCACAAGGTTTCATCGGAACGTTGCGACCCTATCAAGCGCAGGGGCTTGGCTTTTTGACGACCCTCGGCAAGCTTGGGTTTGGGGTGTGCCTGGCGGACGATATGGGCCTAGGCAAGACGATTCAGGTGCTCGCCTACCTTCTGGCAGCCCATCAACGGCGCGGAAAAACAAAACCGACCCTGGTCGTGGTGCCGCGCTCGCTTCTCTCCAACTGGCGTGATGAAGCATCACGTTTTACGCCAGAGCTATCAATCCGCACCCACTGGGGCCCGGATCGACTGCGAAAAAAGGAGGCTCTGAGCGCACCGGGAGTCGTCCTCACGACCTACGGCACGCTCAGGCTCGACATTGCACTGTTCGGTGAAGTTGATTTTGGTTGCGTGGTCTTGGATGAAGCCCAAGCCATCAAAAACAAGCACAGCACCACCTCTAAATGCGCCAAGCTCCTCAGCGCTGAACGGCGCATTGCGATGAGCGGAACTCCGGTCGAGAATCATTTAGGCGAGCTGTGGTCGCTGTTTGAATTCCTCAATCCTGGCTTGCTTGCCGAGCTGCCAGCTTTGCGGCGCGCGCTCGAAAGCTCGAAACCCAGCGAACAGGTGCTCAAGCTGGTGCGCACGCTCGTGCGGCCTTTTGTACTACGGCGCACCAAGCGCGAGGTGGCCAAAGAGCTACCAGAGCGCGTCGAACAAACGCTGTTGGTCGATCTCGAGCCCGGCGAACGAGCCCTCTACGATGAACTCTTTGTTCACTATCAGGCCAGCATCGCTAAGAAAGTCGCGCAATCTGGAGTCGAAAGAGCCACGCCGCATCTCTTGGAAGCACTTCTGCGTCTGCGGCAAGCTGCCTGTCACCCCGGCCTGATCGACAAAAACCGCCGCGGTGAAAGCAGCTCCAAGGTGGATTGCCTCTTGGAGCGCCTGCGCGCGCTGCGCGAAGAAGGACATCGAGCTCTCGTTTTCTCGCAGTTCACGTCACTCCTTTCGATTGTGAGGGAGCGGCTCACGGACGAGCAGATCCCGTTCGAGTATCTCGATGGCAAAACGCGCGATCGCGCCGCGTGCGTGGAGCGCTTCCAATCCGATCCATCTATCGGCGTGTTTCTCATCAGCTTGAAAGCGGGCGGCGTGGGGCTCAATTTGACCGGAGCGGACTACGTGTTCATCCTGGATCCTTGGTGGAATCCAGCTGCCGAAGCGCAAGCTATCGATCGTGCCCATCGCATCGGTCAGACGCGCAACGTCATTGCGTATCGCCTGCTCGCCAAAGGCACTGTCGAAGAACGCGTGGCCCAACTCCAAACCCAAAAGCGTGACCTTGTGGCCGGCATCCTCGGCGGCGATCAAGCGCTCTCCTCACGCCTCACCCGAGGTGATTTGGAGGCCCTGTTGAGCCTCACGTCGCCCTCGGGGTTACCGCTCGACGCGGTCGACAGGTGAAGCGCCGATCGTAACTCCAGCCCCATTCGTAGTTGTCCATGAAGCTCCTTCACGGTCGCGCAGCCCCCTTCCCACTGTAGCCTCCCCCTGGAGGCTAAGACAATCGAACTGCCAAAACGGTCGGAAGGATGAGCAGAGGCAAGAGCAGATCATCTAGCCGACGGCTCCCTGAGCCGAAGCGGACACAAGGGTTCAGGGCAGCGAGTGAAAGACCGGCAAGCCCAGAGGGGCTGGGAAAAATGCCAAGGCAGGCGCGTATTCCAACCCAACACCACTGACCACCACAGGTGAATTGCTGGTCCCTGCCGCCAACTCGGCCGCACTGATGGAAACTATCTTCCCCACTGCGCCGGAAAACCACAAAGCTCCGCTTTCGTCAAAGGCCAAACGTTCGGGCAAACCCAGCACGCTGGTTGATATTTGTACCGCAGGGGTGAAAAGCGCGGAGCTGGCTTGTTCCGCGGCCGTGATGCGCGCGAGTACGCCGCCAAAGTTGATCCAAAGATTGCCGGTCTTGTCGAAAGCCAAGCCCAGCGGATCGGTCAGTTCGATGATAACCGGTGGCGGACTTTGCCCGTTCAACACGACGTCCGGCGCACGGCTTCCACTGGCCCCCAAGTTTGCAGCGTTGTAGCGAACAGGCCGAGCCGCAGCAATCCAGAGGTTTCCAGCGGAATCAAATGCCAAGGCACCCGCACCGCCCATGAAGCCTGTGATCTTCACGCTAGGTGTGGGCGTTCCGGTAGCCGTGATTTGTGCGGGAGTGAACTTGATAACGGCGGATTCAGCAACCTTGCTCACCCAAAGATTGCCAGCGGGATCGAAGGCGAGGCCCGCGATCGTGGGGATCCCACCGCCTGAAAACGCTTCGCCCGTGAGCACAACGTCAGGCGTCGCCGGTGCAGCACCTGCGATCGCAGCCGCCGGAAAGCGGCGAATCCCAGTATCGGGTTCGCCACTTGCCACCCAAAGGTTGCCATCCTTATCGAAGGCCACGTCGGCAGGACGCGGATTCATCTGTGAGTGCGCGGGTGTCGGGCTGCCGGTGGCGCGCAAACTGGGCGAAGCAAAGGCGAGCGTTCCGGCGCCCCCGGGACCGTTGTTGGTCCAAAGCTTGTTGCTGGTAGGAATCAGCGTGTAGTTAACGGTGAGCGTGGAAGGCGTGCCTTCTTTGGCACAGGTGGTGGCGCTGATCCCCTTGTAGACAGAGCGGACGACGGGATCGGCGACGGTCACAACGTTTGGCGTCGCGACATACGTGCCTCCACCGAGCGACAGCGTGGTCGTCGCGGTAACCGTCTGTGCTCCAGTCGGGCCGGTCAGTGCGACGTTTGCGGCCGCACCCGAAGGCAAGCCGTTGATCACCACCGTCAACATCGCGGTGCCTGCATCTACGCAGCCTGCAACCATCGCATCGGAACCCGCCGCGCCCCCCGGAATACCGGTGATCCCACCATCTTTATCGCAGCCAGCAGCGAAAGCACCGAGCAAACCCAACGAAAGCGCCCAACGATTAGTCTTTATCATGGGCGCAGTCTGCCTGGCATCTGGCGAACGCGCCACTTAAAGGATAACCGCGCTCCAATGCTGCGAAAACAGCGAGCGAGACGTAACGCCTCTTACTCGATCATTGGATTGGCTTGTGCTCTGGCTAGCTAGCCTTAGGCCGAGCCGATATGAAAGGGGCTCGTACCCTCACAATGCTGGGGTGGGCGAGTGCCAGGAGCCGCAACCCCGTCCACGCAAATGCTCTGCGCGTGCGTCGCGTCCTGAACAATGGCCACGTGGTGCCAGGAGTTGAGGGTCACCACCTTGGCAACGGTAGCGGCAGTGATCTCGTTGGCGTCAAAACTGAACGCGTCACCAATTTCAGAAGCCACCGTCGAAGGTCAAACAGGCGGTGCTCTTTCCCGCGAGTGGAGCGGGCACATCGGTGCTTCGCGGCGGGCTGAAATGAATCAGATTGCAAGATGGGCAGCAAAAGGCCACATTTGGCTTTCAGTGATCGATCCAAAGCATTCGGGCCTGGTTGAGCAACGGCGTTGGTGCGCGCTCTTCAGAGCCAAAGGCTGAAGGCGCAACGCAACAATGGTTCCCGTGGGACCACAGAGCTGCGAAGCGATGCTGCTGTCCAAAGAGTGGCGTGACGAACGCGATGGCTTGCGGCTCTATTTGTGGGGCACCTCCGAAACGCACCCGGTTCACATCACGCTCACGCGCGAGCGCGCAGTCATGTTCCTGGATCGCGAGCAGGCGGCTAGGGCGGACGAGAGAAAGCCCGTTGGGCTTCAGTCGATGCGTGGCCGAGCGGTGGATGCTCTCTATTTCTCAAGGGAGGGCGATTTGCAGGCGGAGGCGCGGCGGCTGAAGGGCATTGGCACCGCACCCCACGAGGCCGACATCAAGCCCGTGGATCGTTTCCTCATGGAGCGCTTCGTGACCGGCAGCTTGCGAGTGACCGGTCCGGCCGAGACGCGCGATGGTGTGCTCTGTTTCAAGAACCCGCGTGTGGAGCGCTCCGACTTTAAGAAAACACTCCGGCTTCTGGCGCTCGACATTGAAACGGAAGGCTTAGACGGTAAGCTGCTGTCGATTGCCAGCATCTGCGAGGGGGAAGCCAAGGTGTTCATGCTCGCGGAGGGAAGCCGGGATATTGCACTGCAATCCGTGCGCTATCTGGCAACGGAAATCGATGTGATTGAAGCTTTTTCTGATTGGGTCGCCGCCGCAGATCCCGATTTGCTGATCGGGTGGAATGTCGTGGCCTATGATTTGCGTGTGCTCTGGGAGATCTGTCGCAAGGCGGGGGCCAGCTTGCGTTTAGGAAGGCAACGGGGCGCAGCAGAGGTGATGATCCCAAGAAATCCGCAGCAGCCATTTGCGGCGAGGGTTCCCGGGCGTGTGGTGCTCGATGGGATCGCGACGCTGCGGAGCGCCACGTGGGCGTTCGAAAGCTTCGCGCTCGAAAACGTGGCTCAGGAGCTGTTGGGGCGAGGCAAAAAGATCGAACACTCCCTGGATCCGGAGCGTGAAATCGTGCGGCTGTATCACGAGGACAAGGCTGCGCTTGTTGCGTACAACCTCGAGGACTGTCAGCTCGTTTTGGATATCTTTGAGCGCGCGAATTTGATCCGGTTTGTCGTGGAGCGACAAGCGCTCACTGGCCTTGCCCTCGATCGTCAGGGTGGGTCCGTCGCCGCGTTCGACTATCTCTACTTGCCGCGCCTGCATCGTTTAGGGTTTGTGGCCAACGCTCGTTCGGCAGCTTCGAGCCACGACTCCGCTCCCGGTGGGTTCGTGATGGAATCCAAACCGGGCCTCTATCAGAACGTGCTGCTGTTGGACTTCAAGAGCCTGTATCCGAGCATCATACGAACGTTTTGCATCGACCCGCTGGGCCTGGCTCAGCCCGGAAATGATCGCGTCCCGGGCTTCGCTGGCGCCGAATTCTCGCGCGAGCGACACATCTTGCCGGGGCTCATCGAAAGCCTGTGGTCCGCACGGGATGAAGCCAAAGCGAAGGAAGACAAAGCCCTCAGCCAGGCCATCAAGATCTTGATGAATTCATTCTACGGGGTGCTGGGTACTCCTGGATGTCGCTTCGCGAGCGCTCAGCTCGTTGCCTCGATTACGCGACGTGGCCATGAGATCCTCGGGCAAACGCGCGAGTTTATCGAGGCGGCGGGCCACAGCGTGATCTATGGCGATACGGATTCGGTTTTCGTTCACGTGGGCGGTGGGCTCAGTGCTCACGCCTGCAGGGAGCTCGGGCAGGAGCTCGCGAGCAAGCTCAACGAATATTTCCAATGCGTGCTCCGCGAAGGCTTTCGATTGCCCTGTTATCTCGAAGTGGAATTCGAGGCGCACTATCAAGAGTTCGTGATGCCCACTCTGCGCGGGTCGGAGCGGGGCAGTAAGAAGCGCTACGCTGGCGCGTGGCGGGAACCAGACGGGAACTTAAAAATTACCTTCAAAGGCTTGGAGGCCGTGCGCACAGATTGGACACCGTTGGCGCGTCGGTTTCAGCGTGAGTTGTATCGGCGGATTTTTCTGAAGGAACCCTACGAGGAGCTGATTCGAGATACCTGCCGAGAGCTACGCGCGGGCCTGTTGGATGCGGAACTCGTGTATCGCAAGCGGCTGCGCCGTGAATTGAGCGAATATGTTGCGAACGTGCCCCCGCATGTGCAAGCCGCGCGCAAGCAGGCCAAAGCGTCTAAGAGCGTTGAGTATGTCATCACGCTTGCCGGGCCTGAGCCCACGGGGCACCTCACTGCCGCCATCGACTACGAACACTACGTGGAACGCCAAATTGAGCCCTTAGTTGACGGCATTTTGCACTTCTTAGGCCGAAGCTTCGCTGAAATTGCCGGCAGCCAAATGCGGCTCTTCTTGTAAACTGCTACGGACAGACTTGGTACAGACTCGGGTCGCACGTGCACGCACCCGGCGACACCAGGTAGCTGGCCGGCGCCTGGCACACGCCCGAGACATAGATGGAGTCACTGCAATGCCAGCAGCCTCCAGCTCCGAACGTGGTGCAAGTCACGTCGAAGTTGCACGCGCAGCAAACATCGCTGCCACCACTGCCGGCACCCCCACTGCCGCTGCCACCACTGCCGCTGCCACCACTGCCGGTACCGCCGCCCGAGCCGC
>CAZSUA010000246.1:0-8740 GCA_964609655.1 uncultured Polyangiaceae bacterium
ACCGAGAATTATCGCGAGCTTTTCACCGATCCCCTCGTCTACAAGAGCCTTTGGAACACTGTTGTGTACGCAACGGGGTCGGTCTTATTGAGCACCTTAGTGTCCCTCAGCCTCGCGCTCTTGCTCAACACAAAAGTTCAAGGTTTGGCATTTTACCGGACGGTGTTCTTCCTGCCCTCGCTCATGCCGGTCGTCGCTGGGAGCGTGCTCTTCATGTGGCTGTTCAACGGTCAGAGTGGGCTTATCAATGCATTTTTAGCGACGCTGGGCGTGAGTGGCCCAGCCTGGCTCGCTGATCCTCGCTTCGCCAAGCTCGCCATGATTCTGATGGCCACGTGGGGTTCTGGACACGCGATGGTGATCGTATTGGCGGGCCTCCAAGACGTGCCAATGGCCTTGCACGAGGCGGCGATCATCGATGGTGCCACGTATTGGGATCGTCTATGGCATGTAACGCTCCCCATGTTATCACCAGTTCTCTACTTTAACGTGATCATGGGGCTCATCGGCGGATTCCAAGCCTTTACCCAGGCGTTTATTATGACCGACGCCACCGGCTCACCCGAACGGAGCACGCTCTTTTTTGTTTTACATCTCTTCAACGTCGCATTCCAAGACTTGCGCATGGGCTACGCCTGCGCTCTGGCCTGCGTGCTTTTTCTGATCATCTTGAGCTTGACCTGGGTGCTCACGAAGGTTTCAGCACGCTTCATTGTGTATGACCGTTAATCGAAGAAGAGCTGACTGGCCGCGTGCTTTCGCGCACGTTCCGCTCGGCATTCTGGCAATGGCCTTTCTTACGCCGTTAGTCTGGCTGGTGGTCAGCTCGCTGCAGCCCCGCGAACAGATTGGGAAGGTCCCACCTGAGTGGCTACCTCGCGGCTATGAGCTAACGCTTGCTACCGGCGAGCGCCTTTGGGTAACCCCTCCGGAGCGGGTTGGCACGGAGAGAGTACTGGTCGCTCCCTTGGCAGGGCCGAAATCAGGCATTCCTGTGCTGGTTTCGCCGAGGGACTTTTCGAACGGCGAATTGCGGCTCGCTGGGCCATCGCCAACTTCGGTTCAGCAGCGGCTCCCGGCCAAGCTGATTCAAAGAGTTCCTGGCTATTTCGTCAGCGTGAGTGAATCCTCCGCTGCCAATTACGCGAGCCAGGCGGCACGCCGTTTCTACGTGGACCCGCGCCAGATTTCCTCCCGAATCAGGCCGCTCTTCGCGAACTACGAACAAGCCATTTTGGCCCTTTCGACCGACGCTCACGACAAATCCATTTCGCTCGGAACACTCCTCGGAAAGAGCCGCCTCCCTTGGACCAGCCGCGGTGATACGAGCCGAACGGTCACCTTCCTCAGCTACCTCGCGAATACGCTCACCGTGGCTTTGCTGGGTGTGCTGGGTACCGTTTTCTCCAGTGCGTTAGCTGCCTACGGCCTGTCCCGTATCGATTGGCCCGGCCAAAAACCACTGTTTGCGATCACACTGGCGACGATGATGGTGCCGTTCCCGGTGCTCATGATCCCGCTCTATTCGCTGTTCAGGAGCCTGGGTTGGTTAGGAACGCTCGCTCCGCTTTGGGTGCCAGCCTGCTTTGGTGGCGCTTTCAATATCTTTCTGCTTCGGCAGTTTTTTGCCACGATTCCACGCGAACTCTCGGAGGCGGCACGGCTGGATGGCGCTTCGGAAATAGCCATTTTCTTCCGCATTATCTTGCCCCTAGCTAAGCCGGTGCTGGCAACGGTGGCGCTTTTCCACTTCCTGTACGTTTGGAACGATTTTCTGGGTCCTCTCATCTTCCTAACGGATCCGGATACTTTCACCATGGCCCTCGGCCTGCAGCAGTATCAATCGCAGAGCGGAGGCAGTGAGTGGCAGTTCTTAATGGCAGCCTCCGTCTTATTGGTGGCCCCGGTCGTCGCGCTGTTCTTTGTTACCCAGAAGACCTTCATTCGTGGGATCGCCACTACGGGCATCAAAGGCTAGTCACGAAGCTGTGGCTCCGGATGCTGGTGTATTAGCGTTGAACTTCAGCCTCGGTTGAGGCGCTCCATGCGCAACGATCTCTCGAGCGCCTCAGCGCTCAAGGACTCGTCGCCGTACGCGTGCTGCCAACGCCGCGCCCGCTCCAAACCTTGCGCGTCGACGAACGTTCGAAGCGAAAGCGCCTGCTCGTTGTGCTGACGCGCTGCAACGCGGAAACTGCCGCTCTCGGGAGGGATTTGAGTCGCGGTCGGTACAATGGGGGTGAAGACCGTGGAACCTTTCAAGCTACACATCCTTTGATCATTCCAGACTGATGTTACGGGAAGGCTATCAGCTTGTGACACTTCTGAGTCCGGGTGGCCCAATTTCTGGCCGCGTGGCAATGGTCCAGGCATAGCGGCCGGTGATTATCTGCGGATGTAGCGCGAGGTAGGCAAGAGCTTACATCTGGCAAGTTTCAATGGGCTTCAGCGTCGGGCTCACGTGATTTTTCTGCTTCAGGCGCTAAAGGTGCGGCCGTCGGCGCGGGCACTGCCGGCGCGTCGGCTTCCGCGGGCGCCGTGATTTCTGCGGGCGTGCCGGACTCCGCGGGGGCTGGGATGCCTTCGTGGGCTTCCGCTTCTTCACGAGCTGCGGCTTCCGCTCGCGGGGCATTCGGCTCATTCGGGTCCGTCTCGTCCAGAGGCTCGGGCCGCTTGGCCTCCGTCTCCGTCTTGGCTACGCGCGATCTCGGAACCAGCCGTGGTGGCTCACCCGGGCCAGCGTAGTCTACCCAACGTGTCTTTTCGTTGCGAACATCCAGATGCACAAACGAGGAATTCGGGTAGTAACCGACTCCAACCTTATCCAGCGTGAGCAGGTAATTCTTCAAGGCTTCATTCGGGACGCCCACAATGGTGAGATCGACTGCACGCCCCAGATGGTGCCGTGAATCCTGAACATAGGACTGTTTTCGAAGGCCGCTGATAATCCTCAGCTCGCGACCCCCAAACTTATCGCTCAATTGGACCACCAGACGCACCAGACGCGCATCCACTGCAGGCCAGGCCGGGCTCGCGTTCAGAATCTCCGACATCGCGGCGCGGGCACGCGGCAACACACGTCCCGACGGCCCAAGCGCAGCTCCCTTCCAGGAGCGATGATAACCAACTAGCGACACATAGCCACGCTTACGCGGTGCCTTCACATAAGCCTTCCAGTCGCCAGGCGCGCGACGCACTCCACTTCGGCGCCGATCCGAACTCAGGTTCACGTCATTTTCATAGACGCTGCGCGCGTACTCGCCGTCAGGGTCATCCTTGCCAGGGATCACGAGCTTTTGGTTGACCTTGAGCTTGGCATTCCTGGCCAGGCCGGAAGCCGTGCAAATGGCGTCCACACTGACCCTGTAGCGTTTGGCTATCGAGGCCAGACGCTGCCCATTGGCCACGCTGTGGATCCGCGGAGTCTGATCGAGCTTTTTGGGCTCCGGGGCGGGACGTCGGCGTGTTTCTGAGCGGGGCCTGACCGAAGCCACGGACGGCTGGTCCGCGCTTTGCAACGCCGGCGCATCTTTCGGACTGTTCTTGTCCGGGATCCTAAGTTTTTGCCCCACTCGCAAACGCTCCGATCGGCTGATGCCATTGGCGGCACACAGCGCTTCGACGCTCACGCCGTAACGCTTGGCGATCGAACCCAAGCGTTGGCCCGCGTACACCGTGTGGCTGAGCGGGGCGGCTGCGTTTGCCAGGCCTGACACACCCAATACGAGACAAAATAGCGACGAGATAAGTAGGCGACTCATGCTTCGGCCGGTATTAGCTGGCCCCTGGCCTCGGAGCAAACGGGACTGGCCAGCAAGGTGGGCGCGGACTACTCTCCCCAAGGAACGGGCCATTTTGTAAGATGACTAGCACTGAGACACTTGTTTTCCAGCCGGGTGAAGTCATCGCTGGCAAGTACGAAGTCTTAAAGCATCTCGGAGAGGGCGGCATGGGGGTGGTCGTGTCAGCACGGCACCGTGATCTCGATACGCGCGTCGCCATCAAGGTCGTGCGCCCGGAGTACGCCCAGAACGAACAAGTCGTGGCACGCATGCTGCTGGAGGCGCGCTCAGCCGCAAAAATCAGGAGCGAGCATGTTTGCAAAGTGCTCGATGTCGGACGCCTAGAAACCGGCGTCCCTTATATTGTCATGGAGTATCTGGACGGCCAGGATCTCGGGCGAGCCCTGGCCCAACAGGGAAAGCTGCCTCTGCAAACGGCTATCGACTACGTGCTTCAGGCTTGCGAGGCACTGGCCGAAGCGCACACAGCTCAAATCGTCCACCGCGATCTCAAGCCGGAGAACCTCTTTCTCGCCCACCGGGCCGACGGCTCGGCGCAGGTGAAGGTCTTGGATTTTGGCATCTCGAAGAGCCTCAAGAGGGATGACCGCGCTTCGGCCCTCACCAACCCTTCCTCCGCGGTTGGCTCCCCGTTCTACATGTCTCCGGAGCAAATGCTGAGTGCCCGAGATGTGGATGCTCGCACCGATCTGTGGGCGCTCGGTGTGATTGTGCACGAGCTGCTCACCGGTCAGCCTCCTTTCTATTCGGATACGCTTCCGGGCGTTTGCGCAATGGTTCTGAATCAGCCACCACCACCACTTCGCACCCTGCTGCCAGACGCGCCATTGGAGCTGGAGCTGGTCCTGCAAAAGTGCCTACAAAAGAACCGTGACGACCGCTACAGCAGCGTCGGCGAAGTGGCGCGCGCTTTGGCTCCGTTCGGCAGCGCCCACGCCCGAACATCAGCTGAGCGCGTATCACGGATTTTGGGCGATGCCTCACTCAGACCGCCGGCTGGGGAAGCTAATCTAGGAGGGCAACTCCAGACGAATGTCCTTGGGGCGACAATTGCACTCACAGCACCGGGCGTCACACGCACCACGGGCAACGTGCCGCAGACAAGTCGCAGTTTCGGATTAACTGCTGTGGCTACGCTGGCGCTTGTTGTTCTGCTCGGAGGCGGTGTCTTGTGGTGGGCCATTGGGGCCGACGCACCATCCAATCCGGCTACGCTCGGCGCTGCATCGGCTGCACCCGCCAAACCCAGTGAGGCTGCAGCTTTGTCGCAGGCTTTACCCCACGGATGGGTACCCGACGCTCCGATAGTGGCTCCGACAGTGCCTCCGGCTATTGAGCCGGCTTCAGGCACTCAGATGCCAGCCTCGGCGGCGATCCCCAATCCCCCGCCCGCCACGGCGGCACCGGAACAGGTTCGACGCAAACCAACCGGCGCCCGACCGAAACCGGCTGGCAGCCCAGACAAGAGTGCTCCAGATCCGTTCGATCCCGGCGCTTTTGGCGGCCGCCGCTGAAATCTTGGGCTTCACGCCCCCGCCCCTGCGAAGAACTTCGGACCCAAGCACAAAGCGTACTAAAGTGCCGCCTTATGAAGACACGCACCCTGGTAGCAGGCTTAGCAGGCCTGATGGCTCTCGCGACCACCGCGGCCGCTGAACCTTCGGGAGCCAACAAGGCGGCTGCTGAAGCATTGTTCAATCAAGGCAAACGCCTCATGGCGGACAAGAACTACGCAGAGGCTTGCCCGAAATTTCAGGCAAGCCAAGAGCTAGATCCAGGAGTTGGCAGTCTGCTTTTCCTTGGAGATTGTTTCGAGAAGAGTGGCAAGACAGCCAGCGCCTGGGCCACCTTCAAGGAAGCCCAAGGACTCGCACAACGCGAACAGGATCCGGGGCGTGAAAAGGTCGCCAGCGTGCGCGCACTTGCCCTCAAGCCGAGATTGTCGATGCTGCTCGTGCGCGTCGACGCCGCGCTGATGGGCCTCGAAGGACTGGATATCCACTTGAATGGTCACCCCGTGCCGAAGGCGCAGTGGGGCAGCAAGGTGCCGGTTGACCCAGGCCCGCAACGCGTTGAAGCAACAGCTCCAGGTTTCGAACGCTACGACCAAACCCTGAATATCGCCTCCGGACCCACCTCATCGACATTAGATATTCCCTCTCTGAAACCCACTAAGCAGGAAGCGCCGCTTCCGCCCACGCCTGCCCCAACCCCAAAGGCTGCCCAACAAACGGTGACGGTTGCCGATACACCAGGCTCTAACATGCAGAAGACAATCGGTATCGTGCTCGGTGGAGTGGGGATTTTGGGGACAGGTGTCGGCAGCTACTTCGGTTTGCGTGCCATCGGCAAGAACTCAGACTCAGACGACAAATGCCGCACCGCCACGCAGTGCAGCCCAGAGGGATTGACGCTCCGCAATCAGGCTCGCGATGCAGCGAAAGTGTCCACCATTGCATTTAGCGCTGGCGCCGCGCTGCTCGGCACAGGCCTCGTGCTGTTCCTCACTGCCGACGATACGCGTGCGGCCCACGGCGCGAGCTCGCTTTTCTTGACAGCAGGCGTTGTGCCATCGGGAACAAGCCTGGAACTCGGAGGTGTTTGGTGATCACACGAAATTATCTGGCCTTCGTTTTGCTTTTTTTCATTGCTGCTTGCGCCAACCTTGCGGGGATCGAGAAAGCCACGCTCGATACTGAAGGGGTTCAAGCGAGCGGAGGGGGTGCGTCCCTCGGTGGTAGCGGCGGCATGGCCACGGGCGGAACCGCTAGCGGCGGCGCGCTCAACGCCGTCGAAGCCAAACGCTTGGCGTGTGAGACCTTCTGCACTGACGTTCAAACCACTTGCACCGGCGCCAATCAGGTCTACACGAGTGAAGAAGTGTGCCGAAGCGTTTGCAGCAATTTTGATCTCGGCAGGCCGCTCGATGAAACAGGGAACACCGTGACTTGCCGCATCAACAACGTGAGGCAAGCCAAACAGAACGGCGAGGTTCAGATCCATTGCCCAGCTGCTGGTCCTGGAGGCAACGGCATCTGCGGGGCAGATTGTGAAAATTATTGTGGTCTGATGGCCGCTATCTGCCCCGACATTTTCGCTTCGCGCGTGGCTTGCGGCGCGGAGTGCCTCAAGCTCACTACCCAAAACACCTATAATACCAGCATCATAAAGGGCAACGATGTGCAGTGCCGCCTGTATCACGTGTCCGCGGCAACCACGAACACGATGCTGCACTGTCCGCACGCCGGCGGCGCCGTACCTTGCCAGTGACTTCGAGCCAATTGCGATTGCCTGAACGTAACGTCAATCTGACAACCATGCACTCGCGCTGCCTCCTAGCTCTGCTCCTTGCGCTCAGCTCATTCCCTGCAGGCGGATGTGCGCGGCACGAGCGAGCACGTTCCAAAGAATTGCCCCAAGCTCCGCTGACGCTATCGAAACAGCCTCCGCTCCCCTCGCCACCCGCTGCCACGCCGCCACCCATCCCAATGCTTTCAGCAGGCGCGCGCACTGAAGACGAAGCCAACACCATCGCTGTTTTCCAAAATGCGGCTCCAGCGACGGTATTTGTGACCCAACACAATCTCGTGTTGGATCGCTTTCGCGGGCAGGCCTCCGAGGTGGAATCGGGCTCTGGTTCCGGATTCGTGTGGGATAAGGCGGGCCACGTCGTGACGAATTATCACGTGGTGGCCAACGCGCGACGCCTCACGGTCACCCTGCAAGATCAGAAAGTATTCAATGCCGAGCTCGTGGGCGTCGAGCCGCGGCGAGATATTGCTGTGCTCAAGATCAGCGCACCGGTTGACTCACTGACCGTGGTGAAGGTGCTCCCCAAAGCGCAGTTGCTTCACGTCGGGCAGAAGGTGGTGGCGATAGGCAACCCGTTTGGGCTGGACCACACACTGACGACGGGCGTGATCAGCGCGCTCGGGCGTGAGATGAAGGGTGCGGGTGGCGTTACGATCCCGGACATGGTTCAGACGGACGCGGCGATCAATCCCGGCAATTCCGGGGGGCCACTCTTGGACAGCTCTGGCCAGTTGATCGGGATGAATACGGCCATCTACTCGCCCAGCGGTGCCTCCGCTGGGATTGGCTTTGCTGTACCCGTGAGTGCCGTCGCGAGAATTGTTCCTCAGATCATTCGTACCGGACGCGCCGAGCAGGTTGGCCTCGGGGTGCAGATCGATCCCAACGGCAGGATTGAGCGCCGAGTCGGCATTCGCGGTGTGGTGGTGCTGAATGTTGTGGAGGGTGGCCCCGCTGAAAAAGCCGGGCTTCAGGGTATCCGCCAAACCGATGCTGGCCCCGAGCTGGGCGATGTTATCGTGAAGATCGCCGCGGCGGAGATCCAAACCTACGACGATCTTTACAACGAACTCGACCGCCACTCCGCCGGCGAAACCGTCGAGATCACGGTCCGACGCGGAGACCAGCTCGTGACGCTCCACTTGAAGCTGATTCTTCTGTCCTAGAATTGTGTAACTCTTAGCTCTCGGGCAGCTGGCCATTGTCGGCATCGCCTGGCTCAGCCTCATCGCGGCGATTCAAGCGCTCGATGCGACCGTCCTTGGCTCGCTTGTAGACAAAGAGCGGGGCTGGGAGCGCCGCACCGGCCCCGGCGGTCGCGGCAGCGTTCTTTCGAGGCTTGCGCTCTTTCGGCAGCCTCGGTGGCCTGGGAGCGCGAACTCGTGCTTCGGCGGGATCTCGTTTTGGCTTGCGAGGTGCTTTGGGCTTCTTGAACACCACCATGGGATTGGCCCGGATCCACTCCAACTCAGCCGCGATGGTCTGTCGGATGGTTTGATCCACCGCGCGCACCAAGTCTTCGACGAACGCGTCCATACAGGCGACGATCTCCTGCTGCTCGGGATTCATGGCTTTGCCTCTCGCATGAGAAGCGTGTCAGCGTCAAGCGTCACTCAGCCGGAGGC
>CAZSUA010000247.1:0-8738 GCA_964609655.1 uncultured Polyangiaceae bacterium
CCCAACCGCTCGAGCCCATCTCCGAGAAGAACTACGCTGGCGGCGTCGTTCATCCCACGGAATTCCAGGGTAAGCGTTAAGTCCCCGTGATCCACATCATCACTCCCTGTTGCCGCCCCGAAAACCTCCCCCAGTTGCAGGCGAGTATCCCCCAAGGTTGCAACTGGGTCGTGGTGTTCGACCATGAAGCAAGGGCGAAACCAGCCGGATTTGGCTCTGAGCAGCTCCACAGCCCATTCACTGGCGCTTGGGGACATCAACACAGGAACTACGCGTTGGACACGCTCAAGTACGCGCCAGAAGATTGGATCTATTTTCTCGACGACGACAACATCATTCATCCAAGCTGGCATGCTGCCATCGCTCGGTTCATCGATACGGATGCTGTGTTCCTCACGTGGGGCTTAGCAACAAGAACAGACGAGCCAAGCCTTCCACCCACTCAGCACCCACAACTTGGAAACATCGACACCGCGTCTTTTATGGTACGCGCTTCTGCCCTCGCGGGACTACGATTTCAGGATGCCTACGGTGCCGATGGCCTCTTGGCGCAGGAGCTCGCCAGCAGGTTCCCGATCACAATGATTGACGAGTATCTTTGCTACTATAATTATTTGCGCTGAACGCGTGCCCAGTGCACGAGAGCAGGCCCTTCCCGCTCCTCGGCTTCGTTCAGAAGTAGCCCTCGCGCTTGCGTTTCTCCATGGCTGCGTCTTCATCACTGTCAATCAGGCGCCCTTGGCGTTCGGAAGTTCGTGTGTCTAAGATTTCACGAACGATGTCTTGGACACTGGCTGCGGAGGAGCGAATCGCGCCTGTGTTGGGCCAGCAACCCAGCGTGCGGAACCGCACCTTTTCCGTGCGAGGCGTCTCGCCGGGGAGGAAGCGCATGCGTTCGGGCTGATCGGGAACGATGAGCGTTCCCTGCCGATCCACCACGGGCCGTTCACGAGCAAAATACAGGGGAACGACCGGGATATTCTCGCGCAGGATGTAAAGCCAGACGTCGGCTTCAGTCCAATCCGAGAGGGGAAACACGCGGACCGATTCGCCTTTTGCTATCTTGCCGTTGAAGAGGCGCCACAACTCTGGTCTTTGAGTTTTGGGTTCCCATTGGAAGTGCTCATCACGAAATGAGAAAACGCGTTCCTTGGCCCGTGAGCGTTCTTCATCGCGGCGAGCCCCACCAATCGCTGCATCGAACTTGTGTTCTCGTAGAGCGTCGAGGAGCGCTTGCGTCTTCATGACGTCCGTGTAGGCGCCGCCAGAATCAAAGGGATTTAGCCCATCCTTCACACCTTGGTGATTGATGTGTCGGATCAGGTTTACACCTAGGCTAGCGGCGGTTTGGTCGCGGAATTCGTAGAGTTCCTGGAACTCCCAGGTCGTGTCCACGTGCAGGAGTGGAAAGGGAATGGGGCCCGGGTGGAATGCCTTCCTGGCCAGGTGTAGCAGTGCCGTCGAATCCTTCCCGACCGAATACATGAGTACTGGATTGGAGAATTGCGCAGCCGTCTCCCTCAAGATGTGGATGCTTCCCGCCTCCAAGTCATCCAAATAGGAGCGCGCGTTTGCGGTCAGACTCCTCGCCACAAACGCCCTCGGTTCCAGTTCTGAGTTCGCTCAATGCTGCGGCTGACGGAGCGCCCCATTCTTTCCACGGCCGCGTCCACCGCGCCGAAACTAGTGGTTCCGAGTTCTGTCAGGGTCGAAGTGCCAATCTGTGCTCCATGCACGGTCACCTGACACTCTTTGTCAACGCCGCCTTTGGGTCCATTAATGTCGGCAATCCGCACCACCACCCCACTTAGCTTGTCTCCAAAACGGCTCAATTGAAAACCGATCCTGCGCATCACATACTCGCGAAGCTCTTGGGTGCCTCGAAGACCTCGAAAACGGATTTGCACACGCATCGTCAACGTCCTTGTTAGAGAGTGGAGGGTTTTCGTTCCAGATAGTGTCTTCCTGTACGTTTACGGCCTGGGCTTGGTGTCGGCAATAACAGAATAACTACATGACATGTCGGCTTATGCGACATATCGCGCGACAGTCTGAAGCTAGCGCCGCATCGCAAGAATGTCGGCCTCGTCGCGCGAGAAGAGCTGTTGCAACAGCGGGTGCTGATAGTGGCGCTCCGCTGTGATGGCGTAGAAAGTCTCAAGAAGCCCAGGCACCACGCAGTATTCGTGGAGAGTATGCGCCAGCAACTCATCGCGCACGACCACTCGTGGCATGAGCGCGATAGCCTCTGCGTCCCGCGCCAAGAGCCGCATCGTGGCCATATCGTCGACTTCGGCAAGAATTCGCAACGGAACACCGAGCTGCTGGCAGAGCGCATCGAACTCTGTGCGAATGTCGCTATCAGGCCCGGGAACAATCAACGGAATGTCGCGCAAATCCTGAGGGAAACGAAAGGCACGCCGCCGCTTGCGGCCGATCAAACTGACGGGTTGACTGGCAAGCCTGCGACAGCGCCAGCCCGTCTCCGAACCACGCGCACTCGGACGGTTGGAAAGCACGAGATCCAAGCTGTGGCTTCCGAGCTTGCTCAATAGCTCGTCGAAGCTTCCTGACTGCAAGCTCAATTTCACCTCATCCTGCAGCAGCAGCGGCTTAATGAACGACTCTTGAAAGTTGCGCGAAAGCGTGGCAACCGCGCCGACTCGGAACAGGTGCTCCCGCTGCCGGCCCTGCTCAAGCGTAGCCACCAGCTCTCCTCCCGTCGCAAAGATGTCCTCCGCGTAGTCGAGTGCGATGCGGCCAGCTTCAGTCAGAACGAGCCTGCGTCCTTCGCGTGCGAACAGCTGCTCACCGAGTTGAGCTTCCAAGCTTTGGATCTGCGCGGAGAGCGCCGACTGGGCAACGCGCAGACGCTGCGCCGTGCGAGTGAGGTTGCCGTCTTTTGCGACGGCCCAAAAATAGTGGAGGTGGTGAAAATTGAGTCTTCCGAGGCTCATACAATGTTCTTTATTAGAGATTAAATTAATCTGAATTATGTCTTTTATTAGAACGATGTCTAGAGCTACACCTTCCATTCATGGATATCGAAGGCCCCTGGTCTTTCTGGATCAGCCTTATTTCTCTAGCCATTCCAGCTATTTTTGGAATCGCCGCAGCGTGCGTGAATGCCCGGACCCCCTTTTACCGTGCGGCGGGCGTTGCCAGTGCCGCATGGCTGCTCTCCGCGCTCGTGAGCTTAGCGATTGCGGTCGCTCCCCTGGTCGCACCCGGGCAGCTCCGTGGCTGGGGGGTGCAGCTCAACGTGTTGACGGCGGTGATGCTTCCACTCGTCTGCACACTCGGTTGGGTTATCGTTCGCTATTCGCGAACGTACCTCCAAGCTGAGCCTGAACAAGCGCGCTATGTGCGCTGGCTGTTGGTTACGTTGGGGGCGGTCACCATGCTGGTCATGAGTAACGATCTGCTCATCATCGCCCTGGCTTGGACCACGACCAGTGTGGCGTTGCACCAACTGCTCACTTTCTACAGTGAGCGCCCGGCCGCGCTTTTGGCGGCGCACAAGAAGTTTCTCGTAAGCCGCCTGGCTGATCTCTGCATGGTTGGCGCGTTGGTGCTCGTGCAATTGAATGTCGGAAGTCTACAGCTAGAAGAGGTCGAGGCTTGGGTGCGTCAACACCAGAGCCTGCCACTCCCCATGCACGTCGCGGCGCTGCTGTTTGCCGCTGCTGTTTGCCTCAAGTCGGCACAGTTGCCGTTTCATGGGTGGTTGATTCAAGTGATGGAAGCGCCGACGCCCGTCTCGGCATTGCTGCATGCCGGCGTGGTCAATATCGGCGGATTTCTGATGATTCGTTTGGCGCCACTCATGGCAGCTGCACCAGCAGCTCAACTACTCTTAGTGGCGGTGGGGCTCACAACGGCTGTGCTGGCTGCGTTGGTCATGACCACCCGGGTGAGTATCAAGGTTAGCCTGGCCTGGTCCACGGCCGCCCAGATGGGGTTCATGCTGGTCGAGTGCGGTTTGGGCGCCTGGCAGCTCGCGCTAGTCCACTTGGTAGCGCATTCTTGCTACAAAGCACATGCCTTCCTAAGTTCTGGAAACACGGTGGCCGAGTGGCGTGCGCTGTCGCTGCTTGCGAAGGCTCAGCCTCTGACCATCCAGCGCTTGGCAGTGAGCGTCCTGGGAGCAGGAGTGATCCTAGGAGCCGGCGTTTTGGGTATCTCAAGGTTCCTGCCGGGACACACTGTGTCCTCGGCGGTACTCGCTTTGCTGATGACGCTGTCTTTAGTCCCGCTCTTGGCGCAAAGCTCGGCGGCAAGCCTGCTCGGCTGGAAGAGCGTGCTAACGCGAGGCCTGGGCGTCACGCTGCTCTATGTTGGTTGGCATGCTAGCGCGATTTGGCTCTTGCCAGTGCCTGAGGTGGAGCACACCGAATGGGGGTGGAGTCTCTTAGCCCTGGGAACAACCGGGCTCTTCTTGGTCCAGGTGAGCTTGCAATTGAGCCCCCACGGCCGCTTCGCCACGTGGCTCCATCCTCAGCTTTTCGCCGGATTCTTCCTCGATGAACGCTTCACGCGTTGGACGTTCGCGCTTTGGCCACCGCGCGTTAGATTAACGCCCCGTTCGCTTAACTTCCCTGCCCTCGCCGAGTCATTGGAGACATGACCATGAACACCAAGACACCAGCAAGCAGCGCCACAGCTATCCAGATCGACGACGGCGCACCGGATCCAATCATCGAACGAGCCATTGAGCAAGCATGCTCGCGCATTGCGCCCAGCTGGCCGCTCGATCGCTTCATTGCGGTCAATCCACTGTGGAGCCTCACGGATCGGCCGCTAAAAGAGGCGTCCGCGGAGCTTCACGCACTCTCTGGCGCGCAGCTGCTGATGCCGCGAGCTTGGTATCGTGAGGCACTGGCAAAGGGGCTCCTCCGGCACGAGCACCTTGAATCGGCGATAGCGCGTCACGATGCCTCAATCACTTGCGCTCAGCTCCTAGAACTCTTGGAGCGCGATGCGCCTGCGATCCCGAAGCGATCGAAGGTGACGGACGTGCTGGATGCCGAACCCGATGGTACGCACAACCCACGCTGGCGCGAGTTTGTCACCAACGGCATCAGCCAGTATTGCGCCGCGTACTTCGATGATGGGCAGGCATCGCTCGGGCCCAACCGCACGTTGGGGCTCTACGGGAGTTGGCACAAGCAAGCACAGAAGGACCGTGCGCCTGCGCTTCTAATGGGATTTTCTCAATATTTAGGCGTCGTGAGGGAATTGCCGGACACGGCCGGAGAGCTTCTGCAACGTACGCTCTTGGATCTGGAGGTGCCGCCGGCCGAGTATGAAAGCTATCTGACGAGCCTGCTGCTCGATGTCAACGGCTGGGCTGCTCTCTGCATGTACCGTCGCTGGACTGCTCGACTCGCCGGCGGAGACGACCACCACATCATCGACTTGCTCGCCATTCGAGCAGCCTGGGAATGGCTCCTTCACCGCTCAGGGGGAGGGAGCCTAGCGTTGCGCTGGCAGCTGGCGCGAGCGAGCTGGTCAACAATTGACGCATTGTCACGCACATCGCGGGCCCAAGATTGGTTGTTCCAAGAAGCCCTTGAAATCGCCTTTCAAGAAACCATCATCGCCGAGTTGCCCCGAGGCCTAGACCAACGCAGGCCGAAGGAAGTGCGCGTGCAGGCGGTATTCTGCATCGACGTTCGTTCGGAAGTTTTCCGCCGCGCGCTTGAATCGCAATCGGCTTCCGTACAAACACTCGGGTTCGCTGGATTTTTCGGGCTGCCGGTGGAGTACCAGGCACTCGGTGCGGAGCACGCTCGACCGCAACTCCCGGGCTTACTCCCTGCGCGCTACCGCATGACCGATTCAGGGCTGAATGAAAGCACCCAAGCACAGCGAACCTTCCGGCTGAGCCTGAGCAAGTCTTGGAAATCTTTCAAGACGGGCGGGCTTTCGACATTTGCCTTCGTTGAAGCGATGGGCCTTCCTTACGCCGTGCGTTTGCTCTCCGACAGCTTGGCCAAAAGCCCCCAGCTGGACGTCGACACCGTCGGCCTCAATCGCGACGAACGAGTGCTTCGCAAACCGCGGCTCACCGAGTTAGTGGACGGGACTGCGCTCGATCGGAACACGCGCTGTGATCTGGCCGCTGGAATACTGCGCGGCATGAGCCTCACGCATGACTTCGCTCCACTCGTTTTCCTAGTTGGGCACGGGAGCGAAACGAAGAACAATCCTCACGCTTCCGGGCTCGACTGTGGTGCTTGCTGTGGGCAGACGGGTGAAGTGAATGCCCGCGCCGCGGCAGCCCTCCTGAACGATCCCGAAGTGCGCGCTGGGCTTGCCGACCGGGGCATTTCGATCGAGGAAAGCACGCGGTTTGTCGCTGGGCTTCACAACACGACCACCGACGAGATCGTGATGTACGATCTGGACGAGCTTCCAGCCTCGCACGCCAATGCCTCGGAGGAACTTCGCGTGTGGTTAGCGCACGCGGGAGCCAGCGCGCGCCGCGAACGTTCAGCCTCGTTAGGTCTTTCAGGCTTGGATGAAAGTGCACTCCTCGCCAGCGTGCGCCAGCGAACACGCGATTGGGCCGAGGTGCGCCCCGAATGGGGACTAGCCAACAATGCCGCATTGATTGTGGCGCCACGCGAACATTGCCGGCATCTCAAGCTGAACGGGCGTTCGTTTCTCCACGAGTACCGGCATGAGGAAGATGAAGAATTTGCGATTCTGGAGTTCATCATGACGGCTCCGATGTTGGTAACGCATTGGATAAATTTTCAGTACTACGCCTCCACCGTGGATAATCTTCGCTATGGCAGTGGCAACAAGGTATTACACAATGTGGTCGGTGGACACCTGGGTGTGTTCGAAGGGAACACGGGCGATCTGCGCATCGGGCTGCCGCTGCAGTCACTGCACGATGGGAACACATGGGTGCACACCCCGCTTCGCTTAAGCGTGTTCATTGAGGCACCGCGTGCGGCGTTGGAGTCCATCTTGCGCAAGCATCAGAAGGTGAAAGATCTAGTAACGCTCGGCTGGCTCACGCTGTTTCAAATCGATTCGGCTGAGCACGCCGTGCACTTGTACGGTGAGAATGGTTGGATGCGACAGTAACCGACCCACGACAATTCTCCCGCTCGCCTTTCGCTTGGTTGCCTCCCTCTTCTCGCACGATTAGCCTCCGCGCCATGCCTAGATTGGACGCAGTCCTTCCACTCACACTTCGCGACGTCGAACGTGCGGAGATCCTGCGTTCTTCGCTGTCGAAGTACTTTCCCGAACTTGGTACGCTTTGGATCGTGGTCCCGGATCCCCAACTCCCTGCAATCCGCGAAGCGCTTCGCAAGCAGAAGGTGGAAGCTCAAGACCTAAGACTCGTGCCCGAAACCGAAATTGTTCCGGAGTTTCGGCTCACGCCAACGCTCCGCGGCTGGTACAAGCAACAGGTCATCAAGTTGGCCATCGCGGAGCACGTAGCGTCGCGAGCTTACCTCACGCTGGACGCCGACGTGATTTGCACGCGTCCCTTCACCGTCGCCGAGGCCGCTCCAGACCTCGTGCCTTACTTCGTGATCCCCGAAGATCGGCATCCGCGCTGGTATCGGCACACCGAAGCGGCGCTCGGGATGAAAGCGATTCGGAAAGGCGTGGTGCACAATGTCACCCCCGCCATTTTGGTGCGAGACGCCGTGCTTGAAATCCGGGACTATTTTGAACACAAGCCGTTAATCCTGAGCGTTCGCGGCGTCAAGCAAGCGATCGCGCTCGGGCGCTCCCGGTTCGGAAAAAAGGGCAAATTTGCGCGCTGGCGACTCATGCTCGCGGCAGGCGCACCCTGGACGGAATATGCGCTTTACTACACGTACCTTGAGGCCACGGGCCACATTCGCAATTTCCACGTGGAAACGGCGCAAGCGATCTATGACATTGAGCGCTCTTGCTGGCAAAACGATAAAGATAACTTTGGCGAGTGGGATCCGGCGCCATGCTTCGAGGGCCAAGGCCCGCCCTGGTTTGTCGTCGTGCAATCCAACACACAGCTCGATCCAGCGATCGTCTGGGACAAAGTAGAACGTTACCTTAAAACCGCGTGATGCGCGGCTCTCTTTGCGCGTGGAGTGATACAATGCCTCGCCAACCCAACGGCTTCTGGGGAGCACCCACGTCCACGATAGATTGGTGCGAGTCCAACTACACGATCACTCCTTACGTGGCGGAGTTCTTCAATACAGTTTCCAGTTTGGCGATCGTGGCTGTTGCCGTGGCAGGTATTGTTTTGCACATTCGGCTCCTTGAACGCCGATTTCTCGCAGCCTTCGCGGCTGTCGCGGTGGTGGGAGCAGGGAGTGCCGCGTTCCACGCGACGTTGCGCTTTGGCCTCCAAATGCTGGATGAGCTGCCAATGCTCTATTCGGCCTTAATCATGGTTTACATCTTGACCGAGAGGCGACCTAAGCGACGCTTTGGTGTCTGGTTTCCGTGGCTGCTCTGCGGGCACGGACTGCTCATCACCCTGCTCACATCCCTCACCCAGGGTCCGGTGCAGTTTTACTCATTCCACATCAGCTTTGGCACCCTTGAACTGTTCGCGCTGGTTCGCGTATTTCAGATCAGCCGAACCCATGCAGCGGCCAAAGCACGTGGCGTCTTTTGGTTTGGCATGTGTTCTTACCTGATTGGTATCGTGGTTTGGTTAGTGGACCTACGCTATTGCCATCTAGTCAGCATCATTCTGCCGCAAAACGGCATAC
>CAZSUA010000248.1:0-8718 GCA_964609655.1 uncultured Polyangiaceae bacterium
CTCCTCTTCGCAGGTTTGAACTCAAATCAAGCGAAATAAGATGCGCTCGCCCTGGTGAGCGAGGAGTACACCTTGATGGTGCCGCGCTTCTCAGCCACAAACACTCGCCCATCCGGAGAGAACTCTAGTGCCGTCGGCAGGGTGAGGTTGGTGATCACCACTTCCTGATCAAAGGCCTGCGCGTGGGCGTGCCCTCCTATGGCGAGCGTGAAGAACGCTGCCCCAAGCCCAGCTACTAAAGAGTTCCGACCCATACCTGCTTTACAGCCACTTTTCGACGCCAACGTCAAGGTTCGCTCAAAGTTCGCCTGGTCAATTGGCAGTTCGGTTGTCTTATGCTCCCCCGATTCGCCGTCCGGCTAGGACTGGCGTAAGGCCACAACCGCCTGGATCAGAACGTTGGGATCGACCGGCTTCCCTACGTGTTCGTCGAACCCTGCCGATCGAGCACGATTTGCATCCTCGCGGCGCGTAAAGGCCGTGAGGGCGACGGCTGGGAGTCGTGGATGACTCCTCCGCACCTGCTCGATGAGCCAGTAGCCGTCGTGGGTAGGCATGCCGATGTCACTAATGAGCACATCGGCCTGAAACGCAGTCAATGCGTCGAGCGCCTCGATTGCAGATGCGGACAAGTGAACGTCTGCTCCTTCAGAAGCGAAGAGCACTTCGATGAGCTCGCGCGAGTCGGGATCATCTTCGACGACGAGCAGGCGGACGCCGGCGAGCGGCTTCCCGCTGTCACGAGACGGAGCAGCGAGCTCGGGCGTAGAGCTCGGCGGCGGACTCGACACGGGAGTCGTGAACGGTTTCACGGGGAGTGTCACGGTGAAGGTGCTCCCGCTCCCGACCCCCTCGCTGCGTGCGTTAACGGTCCCGCCATGCAGGTCGACGAGATGGCGAACGATAGCGAGACCCAGCCCGAGACCGCCGGTAATGCGGCGCTCGCTCCCATCTGCTTGCCGAAACCTGTCGAACACGTACGGCAGGAAAGAAGGTGCGATCCCGGTGCCCGTGTCCTCAACCTCCACAACGAGATTGCCCGACACCTGACGCACGCTCAGGATCACCGTTCCCATCCTGGGGGTGAACTTGACGGCGTTTGAGAGCAGGTTCCAGAGCACTTGGCGAAGGCGTTCGGGATCGGCCACGAGCCGACAAGGACCGTCGCATTCACGAAATTCGATGACGATCCCCTTGGCCTCGGCAGCGGGCTTCACCGACTCCAGCGCCTCCCTCGCGATGACCTGGAGGTCGATCGGCTGCGGGTCAACTCGGAGTTGGCCACGTATGATGCGCGACACGTCGAGGATGTCTTCGATGATGCAGAGCTGCGAGCGAGCGTTCCTTTCGATGACGCGGACCCCTTTCTCGACAGAGGCGAGGTCTAGATGGCGGTCCCCAGAGAGCATCGCCGCCCATCCGAGGATGGACGACAACGGGGTCCGAAGCTCGTGGGATACGGTCGTGAGGAACTCGTCTTTGAGACGACTTGCTTCCTCCGCACGCACAGCCGCCGCCTCCGCCCTGCGCGCAGCAGACTGCGCTTCCTCGTAGAGCCGAGCCTGAATGAGTGCGACCCCTGCTCGTCGCGCCAGCTCCTCGGCGAGATTGACGTCGGCAGCCGTGTAGTTGCGCCCCGACTTGCCGAAACAAAGGGTCAACGAACCGAGAACGTCCCCTCGGGCCCGCACCGGTACGCTGACCATTGACCCGAGCTGAAGGCGGCGAAGGAGGTCGAGATGCTGAGGACTTCCCGCCACGTCCACCAACCAGGCGTCATCAATTTGCGGATGGAACCCGGTCGCTCCGCTTGAGAGGGCGCAGAGGTTCTTGTCAGTGCGCTCGGAGCGCACCCACTTGGTCTCCTTGATCAACGCCTCCACTTCGGCGTCCTCGTGCGCCGCGGTGATGCGACGAACGTCGGCTCCCTCGACGACGTCGAAGAAAGCAAAGTCGCCGAGCATGGGGAGTGCGATGTGCACCACCCTTCGGAGAGTTTCTTCGTAGTCGAACGCAGCCGCAAACGCTTCGCCCGTTCGGGCAAGGAGTTCGAGATGTTCTCGGGCCGTTTTCTCTCCTGCGTAGAGCTTCGCGTTCTCCACGGCATATGCCGCCCGCTCAGCAAGCGACCCGGCAAGACTGAGGTCATCCTCCGTGTAGCGTCGCCCCGACTCTGCCGCGATGAACGTGATGACGCCTATGACTCTCCCGCGTATGGCCATCGGAACCATCATTACCGACTTCATGCCAAGCATCCGAAGGAGGCGGAGGTGCTCGGCGTCTTGCGCTCCTGCTTCGAGGAGGGCGTCAGGGATCTCCGCGTACAGCTCCGCCTTCCCGCTCCGAAGGACCTGAGCCAGTCCGCGGGGTGCTTTCGGATCCGGCGGATACTTCGTGCTGAGCTCTCGTGCCCATTCGATCTTGGCCGGGTCGGCGTGAGCGACCACGAAGGGCAGTGACGGCAGCTCTCCTGCCAACGGGGCGAGATGGATCGAGCACCAGTCCGCCATCCTTGGGACCGCGAGCTGCGCGAGACTTCGTAGCGTCTCCTCGTAGTCGAGCGAGGACCCGAGCAGACCGCTGGCTTTGGCGAGGAACCGCAGAGTCTTTTCGGTTTGCTTGGCCGCCGTTACGTCCCGGAAGACGTTGATGACCATCTCGACTTCTTGGTTTGCGTTGACAACGGGACTTGCCGTGACGACGCTCCACCGTCGTTGTCCGGTCTCAAGATCGCGAAAACAAACGACGAGTTCTTCGGGGGCTTTCCCGGCAAGCGCAAGACGACCAGGAAGCCGATCGAACCCAACGGGAGAACCCTCATCGTCGAGAAGTTCGAAGCGACGGAGGATGTCAGCCGGCCCCGCGGCGAGCATTTCTGCTGCCGACGAGAAGCCCGAAATTCGAGCTGCTGCGTCGTTTGCGTAAAGAAGCCTTCCGTCGGCGCCTTGGGCCGTGATCCCTTCCGAGATGCCGCGAAGGATCGTGTCGAGCTGACGGGTGGTCGTCGCAGCACGTTCCTGTGCTGCCTTCATATGCGTCACGTCGGCCGATAGCCCATGGATCTTCATCCCGGCACCAGGACCGATTTGCGCGAGCCGAGCCCCGGTGTGGACCCACATGACGCCGCCATCCGACTTCAGCAGCCGGTGCTCAAGCGCGATGTCCTTGTTGCCCTCGACAGCTTCACGAAGGCGCACACGCACAGGCTCACGGTCCTCGGGGTGAACACGATCGAGCCACGATTTGGATTGCGAGTACCATTCGCTGAGAGGGTACCCGAGGAGTCGCTCAGCCGTGGCGCTGATGAACGTGATGCGCAGCGTAACGGCATCGGCCTCCCACACCATGCCGTGGTCGATCCCGTTGACGAAGTCCTCGAAGCGTTGACGGGAAGCTCTCTCCGCTTCGTGCAGCAAGCTGTCATTCAACGCCGAGGCGACCAACGTCGAGTACGTGACGAGGGCCTCGACGACCTCCTCCGGGAGCGAAAAGCGGAAGAACGCCGCCAACACGCCCCGGAGTTCTCCGCCGACCGTGAGGGGCAACACTGCGACCGACTTGAGCCTCTCCTTCTGGACCCACGCTGGATCGAACTCGGTTTCGGCGGAGAGGTTGTTCGTGACGAGAGGGGCGAGGTTCTTCGCTACCGAGGCCACTTCGGGTGGGAATGAAGCGCTGTCGATGATCTCGCCTGAGCCGGCCTCAACACTGATGGACGCGCCTGCGCTAGCGATGTGAACGAGCCGGTTCTGCGCCCTGTCGAACAGCCATACCCGTCCGAGGGCTGCGTCGAAACCCTCGACAAGACCCTCGGCGGCGGTCTGGACCACGTGGGCTACGTCGAGCTTTTCTGCGAGACCTGCCGCCGCTCGATTGGCCGCCTTCAGGTATTTGCTGATCCGTAGCTGCCGTTCGATTTCGACGCGATCCACGAGGTCGCGGATGGTGGCGACGATGCAGGGCTGCCCGTCACCAAAGGCGAACGACGAGAGGGCTAGCTCGATTTCGATCTCCGTCCCATCCTTGCGAAGCGCAGGAACCCGCACCGCTCGCCCCATGATTTGAGACTTCCCTGTGCTGATGAAGCGCGTGAATCCCCGCTCGTGTTCCTCGCGCATTCGCTCGGGCATGAGCACTGTCAATGGCTGGCCCTTCGCGTCCGCGCTGGCCCAACCCAGGAGACGTTCTGCCGCGGGATTCAGGTGGACGATTCGGTCGTCAACGCCGCCCACCACGATGGCGTCTGCCAAGCTGTTAAGGACGGCGAGAGAGTCCACGTGTGTCCAGTATCCCGCTTACCATTCCATGACGTCTAGGGACCGCGCCAAGCTTGGCCTCGCTCCCCCGCCTCCTCCGGGCCGCTGGCGCGGAATCGGACCTGGAGGCGGATTTGGCCTCGGCATGGGTTCTGGTCCTGGCCCTGGCGTCGGTATGGGAAACGGGATGGGAGGCGTGGGGATGGCGCCTCTCGCGATCACACCGGGATCTTTGGGCGGTGAACCCGGCGCCGGAGGATCTTCGATCACGCGCGGTGGCTCGCCCGGTTCAGGCGAAGGAGAGGGCGGGTCGCGCCTGATCGGCTCCTCAGGGGGCGGATCGCCTAGGGGCGAACGCTCTGGCCTCGGGTCTTCCATCGGAGGGGGCGGCTGGGTCATGGAGTGTCGCCCTGCAAGTGCCACGCCTTCATCCCCCATCAGCGCTCAACGCGGCGCGCGCGCCTTCGACCACTTGCCCAGCTTGCGCGACTTCCTTCGCTTCAGCGGGCGTCAAACCGCGGCCGAAGTGACGGGAATACACCTGGGTCAGCTCCGCGCCGAACAGAAACATCTGAGCGGAGAAGTACAGCCAGACCAAGACCACGATGACCGAACCAGCCGCGCCGTAGGCTTGTGCCACCGCCGCGTGCGAGAGGTACAGCCCCACCAGCCAATTGCCGATGTTGAACAATAAAGACGTCAGTAGCGCTCCGCGCGTCGCCGCTCGCCACCCCACGCGGGTGTCGGGCACTACCTTGAACACCACCGCTGATACGATCGCGACTGACGCCAATGAAAACGCGATCTGGCTCAGCTCCACCAGCGGCGCCGTCCACGGTGCATCAGGGAATATGGCCCGTTGTACCCAGGAGATCAGGGTTCGCGAAGCGAACACCACGAGCAGGAGGGGTCCCGACGCCAACACCAGCAGGAACGCGAATAAGCGCCGCCTCACGTAGCCGGTCACGCTGGCTTTGAAGCCTTCCGCCTGACGCTCGTCGACGTTCCACACTTGATTGAGCCCAACGCGCAGCTGGGCGGCCAGGCGCGACGCTGTGTACAGCGCTAGTGCGAACCCCACGAGCGACGCGGCCATGCCCGAGTCAGCGGCTTGAGTGACCCAGTTCTCCACGGCCTTGGCGGCATCATCGCCCATCGCATCTTGAACCACGAGCAAGGCTTCCCCCAACGCCGCGCTGTGACCCAACACGGCACCGGCGATGGCAACGGCGATGATGATGAGCGGCGCGATGGACAGCAGCGTGAAGAACGCCAAGCCCGCAGCCACCATTTCCGCCCGGTCCTTGACGTATTCGTCCCAGGTTTCATCGAGAATTTGGTAGATCTGCTTACCCCAGGCTCGCACGCGCCGTCGATTGACCAGCTCCAACATTGTACCGCTCCTTGCGAAGGTCGTGCCGCGCCCGAAGCTGGCCTGAGCGTGTGGCTGGGCGTCGTGCTGCTTGCGAGGTGGCGCGTGTCGCAGGGCGCCTCAACGGGGCAGCTTGCCTCGCCCCTCGGGCGGGGCGTCGGAGCCTCGCGACCCCACTGCCCTCGTCGAGATGGCCCGATCTACGCTCAATCCTTAGGCGCCTCCTGGATGTCGTCCCCGGCCTCTTCAACTGCCTCCCCGACATCCTCAACGGCCTCATCGGTTTTGGAGCCCGCTTTCTCAGCGGAATTGTCAATGCTCTCGCCGGCCTCTTCCATGGGCCCTTCGGGCTCCTCGGCTTCTTTATTTGAGCCACCGCACCCTACACAAAGCGCGACCAATAAAGACGATAGATAAATACGAGTTAACATTGCTAGACTCCGTTCCTTGAGGTACAGCCAGGGATCCTGACGAGGTCAGCAGAGCAACGCGTGTGCCAAGGCGTGGTTGCCCGAGTGCGCGGCTTCAACGGGTCAGACGCTTCACCCATTGTCGGAGGATTTGCCCCCAGCGCCGTTTAGGCTTCTTTCCAAGTGAACCACGCGGGTTGTTTCCGTCCGCAACAGTGGTGGGAACACTCGGGATTTGGCCGCCTTCCCCCTCCCAGTCCGCGACCGGCGGCTCTTGTTGGGGCTTGGGGGGCTCCACCGAGCCGGGACGTTTAGCTGCTTGCAGGGGCATGTCTTAAACCTGTGGTTCGGCACCGCCTCGCAACTTTCGCGCCACTCGCCTGAGCTCATTCAGCGTCTCCTTTGGCCAGGGCGTTGCGCAAAGCAGTCACACTTGATTCAAGATGCACGTGGCGTTCATGCTCTTAACGAAGCAAACGCGCGCGGCGCAGGCTCAGCTGCAGCTACGCGCGAGAAATGAAACGAATTGGTTCATTCCTTGCAATCGCCTTCCGCGATGAATATGCAGAAGAACTACGGGCCGAATGTTCCAGATCCCTACCCCCACCCCGGCGGACCGAATCCAGAACCCGATCCCCTTCCGGACCACACGCCCCCGGACCCCAAGCCCTTCCCGCAGTACGAAGATCCGCCGCCGGTTCAGCCGGTCGCGTAGTTAATGACACCCGAAGCGTCCCACGACTCCTTTTCCGTCAAGCGCGAGTTAGCACTCCCCAGCGGAACGAAGAGCTACTTCAGCTTACCCGCCTTCGCGAAAAATTCGAACATCGATCTCACCCGTCTGCCTTTCTGCCTCCGCATCCTGCTAGAGAATCTGCTGCGGCGCGAAGACGGAAAGGCCGTCACACAAGACGACATCTTGGCGTTGGGCTCTTGGAAGCCACACCAGATTGCACCGCCCGAAATCGCATTTCATCCGGCGCGCGTACTGCTTCAGGATTTCACGGGGGTGCCGGTCATTGTGGATTTGGCGGCCCTTCGCGACGCCATGGAGCGCATGGGCGGAGATCCCGCGAAGATCAATCCGCTCTTCCCTTTGGAGCTGGTGATTGACCATTCAGTTCAGGTGGATTCCTACGGGAGCGTCGATTCTCTGCTGATCAACGCGCGCAAAGAATACGAGCGCAACACAGAGCGCTACACACTGTTTCGTTGGGCTCAAAGCGCGTTTAAGAATCTTGTGGTGGTGCCGCCGCAGACGGGGATTGTTCATCAGGTCAATCTGGAGCATTTGGCTCGCGTCGTGTTTGACGCGGATGGCCTTGTCTATCCGGACACGCTGGTGGGAACCGACAGCCACACCACGATGGTGAATGGACTCGGTGTGCTCGGTTGGGGGGTGGGCGGCATTGAAGCAGAAGCGGCGATGTTGGGGCAACCGATCAGCTTGCTCGTGCCCGAAGTCGTGGGGTTTCATTTGCGCGGTCAACTGCCGGTCGGCGCCACCGCGACGGACCTCGTGCTCACGATCACTCAGATCTTGCGAGCGCGCGGAGTGGTCGAAAAGTTTGTCGAGTTTTTCGGCGATGGCTTGGACGATCTGCCGCTCGCGGATAGAGCCACGATCAGCAATATGAGCCCTGAATTTGGCTCAACGTGCGCGATTTTTCCGATCGACGAACAAACCCTCAATTACCTTCGCCTCACGGGCAGAAGCCCTGAACAGATCGCTCTGATCGCCGCTTATGCGCAAGCACAGGGCCTCTTCCGAACTAAGGAGACGCCGAACCCAACGTATAGCGAGATCGTCGAACTCGATCTCTCGAGCGTGGTGCCAAGCATAGCGGGACCTCGACGGCCCGAGGAAAAGATCGCGCTCGTGGATGTGAAGGGAGTTTGGGCGCACGAGCTTGAGTCCATGCTGCGCCCCCTGCACGGTGACGTTTCCAAAGTAGCGAGTGTCCAAGCATTGGGCCACACTTTCGAGCTTCAGCATGGCTCCGTCGTGATCGCCGCCATCACCTCGTGCACCAACACGTCAAATCCGTCCGTCATGCTCGCAGCTGGGCTCTTGGCGCGACGCGCACGCGAGCGCGGGCTGCAAGTGAAGCCGTGGGTGAAGACCAGCCTGGCCCCGGGCTCCAAGGTAGTAACACGTTACCTAGAAGCGGCGGGAGTGTTGGCTGATTTGGAAGCCTTGCATTTCAACCTCGTGGGCTACGGCTGCACCACCTGCATCGGCAACAGCGGCCCACTCGATCCAGCCATTTCCGAGGCAATTTCAGCCCAAGATCTGGTGGTTACGAGCGTGCTCTCCGGCAACCGCAACTTCGAAGGACGCATCAACCCGGATGTGCGAGCCAATTTTCTCGCAAGCCCACCGCTCGTTGTGGCGTACGCATTGGCTGGGCGCATGGACATTGATCTTACGCGTGAACCCCTGGGCACCGATCAAGAGGGGCACGACGTTTTCTTGACCGATATTTGGCCTTCGCCCACGGAGGTCCAACTAGCCGTGAAAGAGCACGTCACGGCGGAGCTCTTCCGGGAAGAATATGCACACGTGCTCACGGGGGACGCCACCTGGCAGAATCTCTCAGTTCCCGCCGACAAGAAGTTCGCCTGGGATGAGCTCAGTACCTACGTTCGCCGCCCCAGCTTTCTGGAAGACATCCCGCGC
>CAZSUA010000249.1:0-8579 GCA_964609655.1 uncultured Polyangiaceae bacterium
ATCCCCGCCCCTATCCCCGCAGCGCCCTCCCGGCGGCAATCCCGTGTTCCAGCCGCTGGTTCACCGCATCCCAATTCACATTAGCGAAGTAGGCGTCGATGTAGCGCGCCGCTGCGGCTCCGAAATCCATTTGGTACGCATGCTCATACATGTCGAGGACCAGGAGCGGCACTGCTGTTGAAAGCGCCTGGGTGTGGTGGCCGGACCATGTGGTTCTCAGCTCTCCGGTCAGAAGTTCGAGCCCGAGGATTGCCCAACCGCTGCCGCCGCCGAGGCTGTTGCCGGTCGCGCGAAAATGCTCTTCCCAGCGTGCCGACGTTCCGTAGGCTTCGCTGAGCGCCTTCTCGATCGGTCCGCCGCGTTTACCGTTGCCGCCTAGGTTGCCGAAATAGGCTTCGTGGAGCGTTTTTGAGTTGCGAAACGTGAGCTCACTTTGGTGAAGGCCTGCCACCACATAGGGCGGCGTGTCACTTTTGATCTGGGAGAGCTCAAGCTCGACCTTGTTCAGACTCTTGACGGCACCTGCATAATTGTTGTCGTGATGCGACACGATCATGCGCTCGGAAATTCCGTTGAGGGCCCCAGGCTTGAACGGCAAGGGCAAGACAGCTTGCGTTCCCGTGAGCGCTTTCGCGGCGCCCTTTTTAGGGCCAGGAGCTGGAGCACGCTTGGGAGCGGTGGTAGCTGCCGCTGCGGACCAACTGGTTGCCAGAGTAGCGCCAGCGACTGAGAGCGCCGCGATAAGGTCACGACGAGAAGGTGATTGTTTTTGGTTGGGGGAGTTCATAGTGGAGCCCAGCTTGGCTCCCGGCTAGCAAGTGGGTCAAGCGATGCTTGGCGCCAGCAACTTTCCCAGGCTTCAAAGCCCGATTTGATACCCTATTAACAGCGAAGGATTCGTGGAGCTCACGCCAAACATTTGCAGCAATTTCAGCTCAGCAACCGGGCCCTGGCCCGGGGCGAGCGCGAGCATGGCGCCTAAGCCAGCTTCGCCAAACGCGGTGCCACTCTTGTACCAGGCGTTAACACGACGACGTTCGCCACGAGTGTCGGAACCCGTGCCATCGAAGACCGTGACGGAAAGCTTGGCATCGAGCTGCGCGATCCCGCCTCCGAGTAAAACATACGGATGGAAGCCGACAGCATCTGCGCTGTTTCCATCCAACCAATAGGCCAAGCGGCCCTCGCCGTGAAAGGGCAGAAAGCTCCTTCCGCCCGGGGCTTTGGGGCCTCCTTGAAATGCCACACCCAGGCGTGCGCCGAGCGCCCAATGATTGCCCATGAATCGATCGTAACCCGCGAGCAAACGCACAGTTCCTGTTTGCACGCCGCCCGCAATTTCATTGCCAGCTTCACGCCCCTCATAGGGTTTCGTGCCGTAGTATCCCGCTTGAGAATCACCCTCAAAGCACGTCCAGCCCGCTTGCCCAGAACAAACTTGATCGGTCGAATTCAACAGCAGGAAATCTTGCTGCAACCCAAGCGAGAAGCCGTTTCGCTTGGGTTGCGAAGCTCCACAGGTTCCTGACAGGCAATATTGACCACGCATGCAATCGGAATCGACACTGCAGCTCATGGCGCGCTTCTCTCCTGAGTCGCAGCCGGGAAAATCAGGGGGGCAAACATCAATCACCACCGCCCCCTGGGCATTCGTGTGCATCGAAGTCCCGGACGGTTTGCGCGCGAGCTCTTGTTTTTGGCTTTGTGGAGCCGCCTCGGGAGCTGCCGCGGGAGAGTCCGAAAAGGGTTGTGCCTTCGCGTTCACATCGCCGCCCAGTTTGCCAAAAAGAGCGACGAATTCTGGGTTGGAGAGATCGCTATCGAGCGCCACCTTCGGGTCCAAGGCGAGCGCCTGCTTGAGCGCTACCGTCCCGGAATCCTTCTCCCCCAGGCCGACAAATTTCACGGTCGCCTGGTAGACTAGGATTCTTGCTCGCACGTTGGTGTCGCACTTGAGACGTTCACAGGTACCCGCAGCAGTGTTCAATTTCTGAAGCGCGCTCGCAAAATCTGCGGAAAGATAGTCTTGCTCGATGGCAGCTTTCACCAGCTGGAGTGCTTCGGCGACGGTATTGCCCTCTGCTTCCGGGTGGGTTGCCGACGGCGCTTCAGTGCCCTCGAGAGTGGGTGGCTCCACAGCTTTTACGGGTGATGTGAATGAAGCAAATAGACACACCCCAACGGCGGTCCAGAAAATGGCGTGGCGCGAACGAAGCATGGTGACGACCTCAAGCTCGATTTCAAGCCAACTTATGGCCTAAAAACAAGGTGATCTCGGAGATCGCGCACGGACCCATCGCTTCATCATTCTCGCCTCCTGAAAAGCTCAGAATGAAGCCAACCTGTGATCGCGCAGATCATCTTGGACTAGTCGTTCGACTGTGGAATTGTCTCTTTTAGGATGACGTCACCGGCAATGAGAACTGCGCGCCGCTTCAGTGTTTGGGTGGTATCAGCAGCGTTGGGGGCCTGCGCGCACGCAGTGGAGCCCAACGACGAGGCCCTCGGCAACGTTTCTGGAAATCAGCCCGAAACGGGTGGAACGCCCAATTCGCCAGCCCCATCTTCCTCCAACACAGGAGCAGGTGGCGCGATGGCAAGCTTCGGAACGGGCGGGACACTCGGAAGCGGAGGCGTCAGTGCTGCCTTCGGGGGTGCGGCGAGCCTCGGTGGCATGGGAGGTGCCCCGTCTGGCTTGGGCGGCGCAGCAACGGTTTCCCTCGGTGGCAACGCGCCAGCAGGTGGCGCTACGACTTCGCTCGGAGGCGGCCCGAGCGTCGATGACGCTTTCGCGTGTGATAGCCAGGCCGTTCCCGTTTCAAGCCTGAAGCTTCAGGTCAAGAGCAGTGCGCTGGCGCCTAGCACGGGCCAAATATCCGTGGCGTTCAATCTGATTCACACCGGCGCGGCTGCAACAACCATCGCGCTTCGACATACCAGCATGCGTTATTGGTTCACTGCAGATAGTATTTCGAATTTGGTGGCCGATTGCGACTACGCACGGGTGGGTTGCGCCAACGTGCGCTCGCGCTTCGTTACGGCCAGCTTGGGCCAGGCGGACACCTATCTAGAGGTCAGCTTCACGAGTGGTGCGTTGAGCGTGGCGCCCGGTGCTGACTCCGGGGAGGTGCAATTGCGCATCCACAACATGAGCTACCAAGGCACGTTCAATCAGGCCAATGACTATTCGTTCGCCGGGCTCACGAGCGCTTTCGCCGACCACTCGCTCGCCACCGCGTATCATCAGTGCGCGCTCGTTTGGGGCACCGAGCCGCCTTCCAATTAGCCGCCCTCCAATGAGAGGTTGAGCGGCTCGACGGGTGAAACGCCAGCTTGATCCTAGGGCCGAGTGAGCTCCACCACGAAGATCGGTTTGTCGGCTGGGATCTCGAGGCTGGTGTCTTTGATCGTGCCAGAGCCGATGTCCTGCATGTGCCAATCGCGAAACGTGTAGCGCATGCCGCGCAGTGCTTCGGCTTGTACGGTGCCCGCCACACGCGCGACGAGCACGGGCAAGCCGCCAGCGGTGATTTCGATATCGTCACCTTTGCCAGGTTTGGGCTTGATGTCGAAGCCAGTATTGAAGCTCGTGCTCACGAGCGAGAGCGATGCGCGTTTGGCCGTGGCGAGTGGCTCACCACCTGTGTAGAGCGCGAACGCAATGAATTTCTCGTTGTCCTTCATCGGCTCAAAAATGCCCTTGGGATTGCTGATTTTGACGTTGCTCAGTGTGACGCCGTTACTGAATTTCACGCTCTCCCCGTATTTAGCCAGCATTCCGGTGAACGCAGCGGTTCCGGGTGATTGAAAGCTCAGATAGCCCTTTTTCCAATCGAACAGAATTTCGTCGGTTGGGTTGTAGGGGTTGTGGGTGAGCCGATCGGCGTAAGACACCACCGGGCCAATCACCTGGTCATCAACGCGCTTGGGATCGATCTCCAGGCGCACACCGTATTGATAAACGGTCTGCAGCATGTCCATGCCCTTCGGACCATACGAGCCGCCGTAGTCCATCGAATCAGGATCGCGGAGGCTCTTGCTGCCGAAAATGAACTTGGTGGGGTTGGGTGCAGGCTTCAACAGCATTCCACGAAACATGGACCCGGCTGCCCGCATCATGGCGTTTTGTACTTCATCGTACGTGAAGTGATAGCCCTGCGGATGGTCCCCCGTGGTGATATCCAGTGTCTTTTCGAAGGGCTTGGGATCCGTGCCGACGTCGGTCCCCGGTTGAAAGTAGTGCCAACAAACAAAATCCCAATCCTGAATCGCGGCTAACGCCGCTAAGCGGAGCGGAAAGTCCGCGCGGTATTTTGCGGGCTGCATGATCTGGGTTTCGTACGCAAAAAATGGCTTGCCCTCCACGCGATTGTGCTCAAGCCAAGGCACCCCTTGGGAGATCCCCGGCGGCTTTAACAGCCAATTCACCCAGCGGCCGCTGTTGGCACTGATGCGCTCAGCATCGAGCGTCTTGAGCATGCGCTGCGTCTCGTTCTTGATGCTGGCAAGCTTGGGAGCGCGGTACTTCGGACCAAGCCCATTCACGTACGCATCGTGTGCCACGGCATCGGCCTGCTGGTGCATGTACTGACTCTGGATTTCGTAACCGATACCGGTGTCGTAAATCAGTGGAGAAAGCCGCGTGCTCTTACCCCAGGTCTTGACCGCCGCTCCCTCACGTTGCTTGTGGCCGACCTGCACATCGAGCAAAAACTCAAGCACATCCGCACCGCGTGCGGGTGCGAAATCTGCCCGACTGTACTTCTGCTTCAAGCCTTCAAGAGCCTTCTTCGCGTACGGATTCGCGTCATTCAACGAGGAGCTTGCCTGCGTCTCGCCGGCCATCGGCGCAAAAATCACCGAGCCTTGAGCCAGGCTTTCTCCCTGTAACGTAGTGGTCCAAGCCGCTTTCAGCTTCTCGTCGGTCTTGTACTTCTGCTTGAGCCAAACATTCCACTTGGCGATTAGCTGATTCTTGAAGAACGCTGGTTGGCCTTGCCACTGACCGCCCACCATCTTCATCATCCACCACTCTTCGTTTGAGAGCTCCCACACCGCCATAGTCGGATCGTCCGCCCAGCGCAGGCCCGTATACTTATTGGTGTGCATCGCGATCGCCTTCATGCGCTCGATGTGCAGCGCTTCCAGGCGTGGATCCCAGGTTCGAGCCAAGCTGCCGCGCAGATCCACACCGTCTTTACCGGCGTCGGACACAGCCTTTTTCCAGGCCTCCGCGGTACTCGGCTCGCTCACGATATTGACGTCCTCCGGCTTGGCACTGCCGGCATTGTTCAATGCTGCGACCCAAATGCGTGAGCCGCGCTTCTTCATCTCGGAGATGAAATAATCGACGGAGTCCGCGTGCGAGCCGTCGCCAATTTTGTAGTCCTCCGTATTCGGAAGCGATTCCCAGAGCCGATTGGCATTGAAGCCAAGATCCGTAAAGCGCTGCACGAGCACGTCAGTCCCGCGCTTGGCATTGGCAATCTTGGTCTTGCGAACCTCGGGGCTATCCTCAGACTTTAAGTCAGGCGCGATGAACGTTCGACCGATCACTGCCCAGTAGCGCTGGCGCTCACCTGCAATCGAAAGGTGCCCATCTTTAACAACAACGTACTCGGAGTCAGCTGGCAACACTTGTGGAGTCTCCTTCTTCACTTCTGGCGCACCAGCGACGGCAGAGGCCGTAGCTACGGGCGGCGATAGCGGAGCCTGAGTCGCAACCGGACCGCAGCCTAGGCTCGAAAGAGCACCCAGCACCGCACCAACTGCCACTAGCCTCGGCCATGCCCCAAAGCGTGCCTGACGCGAACGCACTCTTTGGGACTGAGAGGTTTGGATACTTACCAGCTTTTTGTAGTTCATGGCTCCGTAGATCCTCCGCCCGCGAACCTACTCGACAAGCGCTACCAAGACAGTCCCCAATCGCCGCCTGACTGCCGGCATGGCGCTGGGCTCGCTCTGTTGATGACGGGGTGAGGCCAAACTTCCACAGGCCCTCACAGGAAACCGGGAGGCCGCTGGCACCGCAAACCAGCCGGCCGTCTCCCCGGGAGCACGCGCACTGTACCGATCAGGCGAGGCCGCCGCCCAGCCAAGGACGCACGAGAGGGGGGGCAGCCGTCTGAAGCGCATCAGCGTGGTGGCGCAACTGCTTGGCGTGGAGGGGGATGCTTTGCAAAATAAAGTAGTAAGCATACTTACTACTTTTGGGTCGGCGTGGAGGGGGATGCTTTGAAAAATAGAGTAGTAAGCATGCTTACTACCTTAGGTCGACGTGGAGAGGGCGCCCGGGTTACGCCCGCAGCCCCTGTGGAGAATCTAGTGTTGCTAAGGGTGTTGAAGCGGGCGCTTCGCTCTCTTCCGGATCGTTCGGCCCCCGGGGAAACGGAGCGAGCCAAGCAGCGAGGATCGAGGGAATGCTGGCGGCCATCACCACCAAGAAGTATGTCTTGTAGCCGAGCCAATCAGCCAAGTGTCCGCTCACCATCTGGGTGGGCACGAGCGTGAGATTCATGAAGGAGGTGGCAAAGGCGTAGTGCGTCATCTTGTACTTGCCCGGCGCCACCTGCTGCATCATGTACAACATGTTGCCCACGAAGCCGAAGCCGTAGCCGAATTTTTCGACGCTGGTGAGGATCGCGATCGTCGTGAACGACAGCGGGGCATTCGGCGTTCCCATGTGGCTCAAGTACACGTACGCGAGGTGGGGAACGTTGAGGCAGAACGCGAGGACCACCAGGGTCTTTTTGAGCCCATAGCGGGAGACGAACATTCCGCCGAGCAAGCCGCCGAGGATGCTGGCAATCGTGCTCACGGTACCATCGATCAGGCCCTTGTCGGCGAGCGCCAGCCCGAGCCCGCCATGCTCCAGCGGCGCCTGCAAGAAGAGGGGGCCCTCCACCAACAACAGCCCTTCCCCCATTCGATACAAAAGGACAAACGCCAGCATTCCCCAGATTTTGTCCTTCTTGAAGAACTCTTTGACCGTGTCAGTGAACGTGGCGAATACCTCGCTGGAACTCTCGGGCCTCCGCGAAATACTGCCGGTCGGCAAGAACAGCAGATGATACAGCGCGAGCGCGCCGAGCATGCCCGCGCTCAAAAGGAGCGCCCAGGTCCACGACGTCTTCGGATCAAAGCCTGCATCTTTCTGGAGGTAGCCTGCGGTGCCCACGACCACCGCCGTGGCGAAGATGCGCCCGACATTCCAGCTCATGCCTTGGAGGCCAACATATTTGGCCTGGTCTTTTTTTGAAAGCGACGTGATGTAGATGCCATCAATGCAAATGTCTTGCGTGGCCGAGGCAAAGGCTAGCGCCCAAAGCGCAGCGATGGTAACCTGGAAGTAATTGGGCAGCGGCAGCGCTAGCGCAATCCCTGCTAGCACCAGTGCCATGAAGGCCTGCATCGTGATCACGAAGAACTTCTTCGTGCGATACATATCGAGAAAGGCCGCCCAAAAAGGCTTTAAGGACCAGGCGATGCCCACACTCGCCGTGGCCATCGTGATCTCACCATCAGAATGCCCGAGGTCCTTAAATAGCGTGCCTGCAACCCAAATCACCATCGCGAAGGGGATGCCTTCAGCCAAATACGCGGTGCTGACCCAACTCAGAGGGTGCCTGATCTTAGAGGAAACTGCCATCGGGTTGTCCTTCCAGGAGCTGCGCTTCTGCGCTAGCGAATGATCTTGGGGATGCTGACTTTGCACTCGTTGGCGGGTGAGAGCCAACTGATGACATTGAGCCAGAACTGGGTGACATCGAGGTTCGTCGGGAGTGCGCCCGGCTGCCAGAGCTTATCTTGGGTGATCCATTCGTCACCAAACGTGAACACGCGACCTTTGCCTAGCTCTTTGGCCATGGCCAGGTCGAAGCTGCGCTCTCGAATGATCACCTGACCATCGCCGATCACTGGGTACCCGTAATAGACACCGAGTGCCTTCACATTCTCGACCGTGGGGTGCATCGCCACGATGCCCGCGATCACCATCGGCGGCGCGCCTTCGCCCAAAACGCCTGCGCCGCGGCCTTGATAGTCGTAGCCGAGACCGAAGGGGGCCAAAAGCTGTGCGGTGGGTAACATGTGGCTCTCGGTGCCCGTGAAACCTGCGAGCGTCATCATCCCGGCGCCGCGATTCTCCACCCATGTTTGGAGTGCGCCGAGCTCGGCCGCTGAATAGGCGGGGCTATTGCCTGAAATGCGCGCTGTCATGTTGCCCACGATGAGAACTTGAAGGGGCGCCAGGGCGGCGGTGGTGAGTTCGGCGCGTGCGTCCAGCCGGGTGACGGGAACACTGCTGCGGCTTTCAAGCCAAGTTTGAAATGCCGTGGTGTTGCTGCCAGCATCGGAAGCAATATCACCGAGAAATCCGATATTCAGACAGTCGCACAGGCCATCCTGGCCCTTATCGACGTCATCAATGATGCCATTCTGGTTGTCGTCTTTGCCGTCGCAGATGGTTTCAGTGCCCAGATTCACGGCGGAGCCGTCGCTGGGTGCATCGACGGTGCCATCCGTCAAGTCGATCTGGCTCGGAGCTGGGGCAGGGGCGGGGGACGCCGGGGATATAGTGC
>CAZSUA010000250.1:0-8575 GCA_964609655.1 uncultured Polyangiaceae bacterium
GAGGGGCTGCTCACTGAGCTTTTGGGCCCCATTGTGTACGAAAAAGCCATCACCGAGCTTTCGGGCAGTTACCTGGCAGAGTACGACACCGAGCGCGTGCTGTTGCACTTGAGCGACACCGAACGCGCCGAATACGAGGCGGAACGCGCGATTTACACTCAATTTCTACGTTCCGCGGGGATCAGCCTGCGACAGCCGAGCGATTGGAACGATTTCATTATGCGTTCGGCGCGCACCCTAGAGGGGCGCCGCGCCATGCAGGCGTACCGACGGCAGCGCGAGCTAGCGACTGCCTCGCCCGCAAAACTCGAATATCTGCAGCACTTGTTGCGCGTTCATGCGGGCGACCAAACGCTGATCTTCACCCACGACAATCGCACCGCTTACAAGATCGCCCGAGATTATTTGATACCGGTGATCACCCATCAAACCAAGACCAAAGAGCGCAGTGAGATCCTACAGCTTTTTTCGAACGGTACGTACGACGCTATCGTCACTTCCAAAGTGCTCAACGAGGGCGTGGATGTGCCGGATGCCAGCGTCGCTATCGTGATGAGCGGCAGCGGTTCGGTGCGCGAGCACGTGCAGCGGCTTGGCCGGATACTGCGAAAGAAAGGCGAGAAACGCGCCATTTTGTATGAGTTAGTCTCGCAAAATACGGGCGAAGGCTTCACCAGCGAACGCCGTCGTGACCATCTCGCGTACAACGCGTAATTGCCATGCTGACGGTTGACCTCGTACGTTCACGACGAAAGAAATCTGAGCTCTTGCTCATGAAGCTCACGCCAGAGCAACAAAGTGAAGCTCTGTTGCTCACGGAGGAGTTCCTTGGCATTGCGCGTGCGAGTATGGGCGATGCGCGCGAAGAAGTGGAAACACGATGGCGCGATGTCGCAGCAGGTGCCCGCGATAGAAAGTTGGCCCTAGGACTGTTGAAGCTGGTGGAAGATCGCTGTGAGTTTTCGTCGGACAACGCCGAACAGAGCGCATCCCTGCGAGCGCAAGCCTTTCTCCTGGCAACCGCGCGGCGTCGGCGTGGCGATTTTGAGCGAAATCCGATCTTGGCGGAGATCGGCGAGGGGGCAGGGCTCTCGGCCGAGCAGGTGGATGGAGCGTTGTTTGCCGACCTAAGAGGTGCGGAAAGGCTGAGGCAAGCGCCTCTAGTTGAGGCGACGCTGATCCTGGCAGGCTATGGCTTAGCGCAGCAACAAGCTGTTTTGCTGCGCGCCGTGCGCGTGGTGGCACGGATCAAGTGTAAGGATCCAGCGCTCTATCGGCACGTGTTTCAGAAACTCAAGTTTCGTAGGTTGCTTTTTGAAGTGGAGCCTTGTGAGGGCGGATATCAGGTGTCGATCGATGGCCCTTACAGTCTGTTTGAGTCGGTGACGAAGTATGGGCTCGCCCTGGCCGTGAGCTTACCCGTGTTCCTCGCGTGCGACGGATTGGAGCTTTTGGCGGAGGTGCGTTGGGGAGCCAAGCGCGAACCGCTCACGTTCAGCATACGCAAGGACAAGCCAGAATATGTCGCTGACGCTGTGGAGGAAGAGTGCGAACTCAACGCGTTTGTGGCCGCATTCCTGAAGATTGGAGGCGGATGGAAGGTGGATCGGGTTCCGCAAGTGCTTCAGCTCAAGGGCGTAGGGGTGTGCGTCCCGGATCTCGCGTTCACACACCTTGCGTCCAAAGAACGGGTGTTCTTTGAAGTGATGGGCTATTGGAGCCGGGAGGCGGTCTTTCGACGCTTGGAGTTGGTTGAGCGAGGCCTGGGCGTCAAATTGCTGTTCGCGGTCAACGAAAAACTGCGTGTGAGTGCGGAAGTCGCAAAATTGCAGGAAGGTGCGGCGCTCTATGTTTTCAAACGCACGCTCAATGCCCGTGCTGTGCTTGAAAAATTGGAAACGCTCCGCCAAACCCCCAAAATAGCCCAATAGTACCCTGGAGTAAGGCGACGAAGTGTTCTACGAGTCGTCCCGAAGGAGACAGTGAAACATGGCGTATGCAGGTCTGAGCCTTGAAAACCGAACAGCCGTAGTGATCGGCGGCACGAGCGGCATTGGTCGCGTGATTTCTCTAGCCTTCGCGGATGCGGGAGCCAACGTGGTGGCCAGCTCACGGCGTCAAGAGCAGGTCAACCAAACAGCCGACGAGCTCATTGCACGCGGAGCTAAAACACTGCGCGTTGCTAGCGACGTGACGGACCGGGCAACGCTTGAGCAGCTGCTCGCTGCCACCCAGCAGGCGTTTGGAAAGGTCGATATCTTGGTCAACTGTGCAGGCAAGACTCAAAAGGTGCCGACAGCCGAGATGGAAGAGAAGATCTGGGCGGATATCATGGACACCAACGTGACTGGCACGCTGCGTGCGTGCCAGGTGTTCGGGCGGCACATGTTGGAACAAGGTTACGGGCGGATTATCAATATTGCTTCATTGTCGAGCTTTGTAGCGCTTTATCAGGTAGCCGCGTACTGCGCGAGTAAGGCGGCCGTGGCGTCGCTCACCCAGTCGCTTGCTGTTGAATGGGGTGCCCGCGGAGTGAACGTGAATGCGATCGCCCCTGGTGTCTTCAGAACCCCGTTGAATGCTGCGCTGCTCGACGGCACGGAGCGTGGCCGCGAGTTTAAGTTGCGCACGCCGCTCGGGCGTTTTGGTCAATTGGAAGAGCTGGGCGGCGCTGCGATTTTTCTCGCTTCTGAATCGGCGAGCTATGTGAACGGCGCGGTCTTGGCAGTGGATGGTGGTTTCCTGGCAAGCGGTGTGAATCAATGAAGAACAGTGAAGCGGCAAAATTGAGCAATCGGGCTCGGGTTACGCGAGCGGTTGAAGAGAGCGGTATCGTCGCGATCGTGCGCATCGGTGATGCGGCAAAGGTGGAGCCGATCGTCGAAGCACTGCTGAAGGGTGGCGTCACGAGCTTGGAGGTGACGATGTCGGTGCCGGGAGCGGTGGAAATTATTTCCAAGCTGGCAGCCAAGCTGCCCAAAGAAGTTATGTTCGGTGCCGGCACGGTGTGTGACGTGAAGACAGCCAAACAGGTCGTGAAAGCTGGTGCCAAATTCATCGTCTCGCCCATCTTTAAAGCGAGCATCGTGAAGTATTGCGAGGAGGAAGATGTGGCCTGCATGCCCGGCTGTTTCACACCTACAGAGATTTACACAGCTTGGGAGGCTGGCGCAGATGTCGTTAAAGTTTTCCCAGCCACTTCGCTGGGCCCGGCTTTTTTCAAAGACATCAAGGGCCCCTTGCCGCAGATCAAGCTGATGCCGACGGGTGGAGTGCAGCTCGATAACGTTGGCGATTGGATTCGCGCTGGGGCAGTTGCGGTGGGTGTAGGGAGCGCACTCATGGACCCAGCGGCCATCGCTTCTGGGCGCTACGAAGTGCTCACTGAGAAGGCCAAAGCCTTCGTGGATGCGGTGGGCACCGCGAGATAACGACACACACAAAAATCACTCAGACGGCGTAACGTCGCTCAAGCTCAGCGACGAACTCAAGATAACCTTGCATGCAGGCTTCTTTCGTCAGCCCCTTCTTCTCATCCCATGCGTCAAATTTGGCGCGGCCCTTGAAATCGAGCATGCCGGGCCGGGCTCCCGAGACATCACCAACGCTGGCTTGCTTGTACAAGGCGTAAAGATTGAGCAACTCGCTCGGCGCTGGCGTCAGCTTGAGCTGCTTCACCCGACCTTGCGCGGCTTCAAAGTCATCAATCAGAGCCATTTGTTGTTAACCTTCGAGTGTGATCGCGTGCGTGGGGCAGTCGCTAACGGCCTGCTCCAGCTTCCCGCGGATTGTTTCGGGCGGATCCTCGTTGAGGATATAAAGGAAGCCATCTTCTCGAACCTCGAAGACCTCTGGACAGGCCCTGACGCAGCGGGCGTTGCTGACGCACAAGTCAAAATCGACCACAATTTTCATAGGCGGGAGGGTAACACGGGTCCCTGGGAGGCTGCACCAAGAACGTGAGGTTCCGTGCGGGAGGCGCACGAGGGTGAACGTTCAGCCGTAGCGTCTGACATTTCCGTGTCCGTCTGTGCGGTCACACCAACTTAGCTTGAGGCCTTAGGCTTCCCGGTCGTTCCAGCCCTTCGCCGCAGTTCGGGCAGAACAGTGCGCCATCGCGCTCATTACCGGCAGGCACGACAACCGAGAACTTGGCGTGACATGAGCGGCAGTCGCCACGAGCGTCACGGGTGGCCGGTCTTCGCATCTCTGGCGTGAACCTCACTACCTTGTCGCGCTCCAGTTTGGCGTCCCCCACAGCCAGCTCCAGTTGCCTGCGAACTGCAGGTTGTGTGCAGCCTTCATCCGTTGCGCCCGAGTCAGTTGAAACTAGCCAGCAATATCCTGCCGAACACGATCGAGCTTAGCGGAAACTTCTTCGCAGTCCTTCTGGCTTGCCTGCGGCATCGGACCAGCGATGAAAAATTCGTCCACGTGGGCTCGGAATACGCTGGAGCTGTTGTCGAAATAAGAGCCGTTGGCAGCAACGAGGCATTGGGCCAGCTGTCGGAGCAGTTCGTTCGCGCTATCGTAGCCGAACTCATCGTTCACGCTCTTGAAGCGGTCGACTTCAACGAAGGCAATCCAGAAACCATCGCTTGATTCTACCTTTTCCTCAAGCCACTCGGTGAGGGCTTCGTCGTTCGGAAGGCGCGTCAACCGATCCAACAGCTGCTCGGCTCGGAGGCCCGCACGTATCGCGTGCTGAAGCTGCTCAAGTGCGGCGTCGATCGAATCGGACTCAGACGTCACGCGGCCTTCTGAGCGTTCTCCACCAGAAGCGTGTGTGAGACGGAGCCAAAGGGATCTGTCCCGAGCGGCAACTCGACTCGCATCGTACGAAGTTGTGCGTGACCATCTCGGCAGGCGACATTCCAGAAAGGCACGTTCCCCTGTGCGCGACCAATCGTCAGATCCAAAAGTTCGAGTCCAAAATGCTCAAGTTCGACTTCCAGGGTGCGACGAAACGCATTGCGCCGAGCTTCATTTTTTTCCCGTGCGGTCGACGCGGCTATCATACCGCGGTCGAATGCCAGGATGCCTGTTGTAAGCAACGCTCCGAAGTTGGCTTCGCTCTTGGCCATAAGACCTATTAATGTTAGCCGTGAAACTGAGGCTGAACAACGACTCTTCAGAATTTCCACCAAATCTAGTGTCCAGGGACGGAATTGAACCGCCGACACGAGGATTTTCAATCCTCTGCTCTACCGACTGAGCTACCCGGACAACGGCCGGTTTGGCCGTTCCTCAGGTATAAGCCTGGGGAGCGCGCCTCTTAGCGCAGTGGCCGCCTGGCGCGCAATACCTCCCGGCAGTGGCCGACGTGGTTTTTTTTGGACGCTTCGGCCTAGGGCGAGGTAAACGTGCCCGCGATGACTGAAGTTCGCCACGATTGGACCGTCTCTGAGGCGCGCGCGATTTATGAGTTGCCGCTTTTTGAGCTGCTCGACCGCGCCCGGGCAGTGCATGTCCGCTTCCATCCGAAGGATGAAGTGCAGTTGTGCACCCTGCTGAGCGTGAAGACGGGAGGCTGCCCCGAGGACTGCTCGTATTGTCCTCAGTCCTCGAAATACGAGACAGAGGTTGTCCCTGAAAAAATGCTCGACGTGCAGGCTGTGCTCAGCGCCGCGACACGGGCCAAAGAACAGGGTGCCACACGGTTTTGTATGGGGGCCGCCTGGCGTGAGGTGAAGGAGGGCGCAGCCTTTGATCGCGTGCTCGAGATGGTGCGCGGCGTGAAAGGCATGGGCCTAGAAGCTTGCGTGACGCTGGGGATGTTGAATGAAGCTCAGGCACAGCGCTTAAAGGCCGCAGGCCTCGATGCCTACAATCACAACCTTGACACTTCCCGCCGGCACTACAAATCGATCATCAGCACCCGCAGCTTCGACGATCGGCTCGCCACGCTCCGCAATGTGCGCCAGGCCGGCATCACCGTGTGCTCAGGTGGCATCATCGGCATGGGTGAAACGGTGGAAGATCGCTGCGCACTGCTCGTGGAATTGTCGTCTTTAAGTCCCCATCCGGAAAGTGTTCCGGTGAATACGCTGGTGCGTGTGGAAGGCACACCATTGGCTGCGGTGCCCCCGCTGGATCCCACGGAGCTCGTTCGCATGATCGCCACCGCACGGCTCTTGATGCCTGAAAGTAAGGTGCGTTTGAGTGCCGGCCGCACCGATCTCGGCCGCGAAGCGCAGCTCCTGTGCTTGTTTGCCGGCGCCAACAGTATCTTCTACGGCGATAAGCTGCTGACTACCTCAAATCCTGGGGAGGAAGATGATCGCTCGCTGATCGAGAGTGCGGGCCTTCGGCCTGAGCCGCCCCGAGTGAGCGCCTAGTTTCGGCGCCGACGGCGAACCCAGAGCGCGAAGGCTGCGCCTATCAGGACGAAACCTGAAGTGGTGATGGGCAAGGGTTGGCGCTTGGAGGGCATGCCTTTGGCTTCAGGGCTGGCGATGTGACAGCTGCAGCCCCCCGTACTCTGTTCTTCCGAGCACTGTTTGGTAAAGCCACGCCTGGGGTCACAGCTTTGCGAGGTGACTGGGCGGCCCGCAGGATAGGCTTCGCAGATGGCGAGAACATCGTCCTCGGCAAGGTCGCGCATGAAGGGAGGGGTGTCCATGGAATTGCCGGGCGAATAGCTCGCAAACATCGTCGCCTCCGGTTTCTCAGAATGCGAGAGCCCCAAGAAATGTCCAGCTTCGTGCGTCACGATCGATTCGAGATCAGCGCCGATGTTGGGATCCTCGGCAATCGGGCGTTTGGCGGAGTTGATTTCTACGTCCGCGTCGTAGATCTCACCCGTTGTTGGGTTATAGCTCACCGAAGTGAGCGCGAGCGTGTGGGAATCACTTTGGTGCATCCACTGGGAGTCAACAAACATCCACTCGTTGGAATTGGGCCCCGTTGAATTGTAGATGTGCTCGCCGCATGCGGTCGGACCAAAATTGTCGACTCTTATTACGGGACGTGTGCCGTTGCCGCAATCGGCTGCCAGCCATTTGCTGAAGGCGTCCGTAATAAGATTGTCGGCCGTGTCGAAGGAAATCTTGCGCAAGGGCGAGCCCGCCTGATTCACGCTGAAGGAAACGCAACCGCTCTTCCAATGCAAGAACTCGCCGCTTGTGACGCAGCCAAACCTATCCTTGTCGCACATCGACTCTGAGGGATCGCAGGTGCGGGTCCGGCAAAAGGCTGAGCTTTGGCTCGGCAACAGCAAACAAGCTGCACCAAGACTGAGCGCTAGCGCGGAGGCGCGGAATGGGGAGTTGAGGGTCATGTGTAGGCCGAATATTTCCGAAGGGCAGAGATCAGGGTTTCGGGGCGCTGCGCAGCCGGCGGTAGGTATCGCCGATCAACTGGGAGGCGTCGCGCAGGGTCAGGCCACGGAGGCGCACACTGGCTGAGGTGTCGGGCTTGCCGAGCAGCTTGGATAGCCCGCGCATGGGGCTCAGCACCATCAGACCCTGGGGGTCTCGCCGCAGTGGAAAAATGCCCTGCGTTTCAGCCGTAATACTGAACACCAGCGGGGCACGCTCACGCAGAAACAGCACCGACTTCTGACTGCGATCGAGGCGCGCTGCCCCATGCACGATCTCGGCAACATCCCCAACGCGGCCTCCCAATGTGCGGATCATGACTTCGGAATCCCCCGGAGAGCCTGCCAAGCGTTCCTCGACGCGGACCCGGGAATAGGTCACAATTCTGGGCCGCCCCCCAAAGGATTCTCGCACGCTGTGGGAATCCAAAACCTGCGCGACCACTACGTGCCGGCTCTCAAGCATCAATTGCTCCAAGCTAACGGCTTCCGCAATCCCGGCCACGGCGGGACTCGCTGTGAGGAGCCCCAAACCCAGTAAAAGCGCCATGCGCCAGCTTTTCAACATTCTAGGAAGGTAGCACACGCCGCCCTCGTGTGAGCAGCGCAATGCATCCTCAAAATGAGCCAACCTGCCGCTATTTGTCCTTAAATTAGGGGGAACCCTAAGAGTTTTCGTTCCTTGGGCTATCCGTTATCGAAGCCCGCGCTATAAGTCATAGCCCTTTTTAGGCCCGGTTTCCCCCATCGAATGACCTCCAGAACCAGTGTGCCACCCACGAGCCCTCCGCAGTTGTTGGAGAGCGTTTCGCCGAGCCTCGCGCCGGAATTGAAGAGTTACATCGTCCGCCACCGAGCGGATGTGGAGGCGATGATTCGTGCGGGTGGGGATGAGTGTGGCATCGTGGCAGCTCGTCGCAATTCAAAGGTCCTGGATGGCGTGCTGTGCTCCCTATTTGCTGCCGTCGAAGGATTAATGAGAACCCAGAACGGCTGGATGGAGGTGTCGCTGGCGGCCGTTGGGAGTTACGGGCGAGAAACAATAGCCCTGCACAGCGATCTCGACGTGCGTATTCTGTGTGCGAAGCGTCCCAAGAAGGCACAAGCCATTGGGGAGGCGCTTTTGTATCCCCTCTGGGACGCGGGGCTCAGCATCGGTCACCAAATTGTGGCGTGGCAAGACATGTTGGAGCTTGCCAAGACAGATCTGCCCACGGCCACCACACTGCTCGATTGGCGCCATATCTCCGGTGGGGG
>CAZSUA010000251.1:0-8513 GCA_964609655.1 uncultured Polyangiaceae bacterium
ATGTTGGGCACTGGCAAAATCAATCAAGGCTTCTCGCGTGCTGAAGGCTGGCGAGTAGCCGAGAACATCCTTGGCTCGCGCGCCATCCGCCACGCAGATGTATTGCAGGTAGTCCACGAAAAAAGGCGGTGCATCAGACAGGCGTGTGATCCACAGCGAGGCGAGCATCGCCGAAAGGACGCTTGCGGGAACGGGAAGGTGTGTGCGACCGCAGAGCTTGATCACGGCGCTGAGCGGCAGCACGCCAGAGCCCGAGATGTTAAAGATGCCGGGAGCATCGCGCTGAATCGCCAAGGCGAGAGCGGCGATGGCATCCGCTTCATGGACGAATTGCCACAGCGGATCGAAGCCGAGCACCGTTGGCACTAAGCGGCGTCGGAAGTAATGCGCGATGTAATCGTCGATGTGCGGCCCGATGATCGGAGCCATGCGCAAAACGGTGGCAATGCGGGCACTGCCCGGCGGACCAAAAGCCAGGATCTGCTGCTCGCTCTGAAATTTATCCCGAAAATAAGCTTCCCCCAAGGGCGCTTTGATCCCGTGCGTCTCGCTCAGATAATTCGGATTGGTCGGGTGCGCGCCATACAGAAACGTTTGGCTCTTCAAAATCAGCTTGCGCACGCGCGTTCGGCGGCAAGCATTCACCACGTGCATCGTGCCGACGCTTTCGAGCTCATGCTCCCAAGTCGGATCCGAAGACGGCGAGGACAAGAGCGCGAGGTGCACCAAGGTGTCCACCTTCTCCGACATCAGCACCTCCACCAAGCGTTCTTCGGCGCTGCGACTCGTGAGGTCCAAATTGTAAGCGTGGGTTTTGTCACCCACGGGTTCCGATTTGCGTACATCCAGGCTCACGATAGCTTCCACGGCCGGATCCGCTTCTAAGACTCCGCGCAGGTTGCGTCCTAAAAAGCCGGCGCCCCCGGTGATGGCGACTCGACGTGCGTTTCGGCTGCGGAAGCCGCCGTTGGGATCCGTAGACAAGGCTTGGTTGTTATCGGTGGTCACCAAAGTCACAGAGCTAGGACCGTACTTCCGTCGGCACTGGCTGGCAATCTAGCGTCATCGGAAAAGACACCGGGTTCACTCATATTTTGGACAAATCTTGAGAGTTGCCCCCTCTCGCCTCGCTTGGGCGAGGCGGTCTCCCCCAAGCACGGCGCTCGGCGCGCACGTGCGGGGGCGACGTGAGGCTGTGTGGGCTTTTGTCACAGGAGATTTTCAAAATTCAATGAATAGCGGTCGCGCGTGCTGCATGCGTCCCGTAGCTTAGTGGTGGAGTAGTCGTTGAGATGCACCCGGACTTCGATCTGAATCCTGAACGCGTTGGCCCGTATGAGCTCGGTGAGCCCTTGGGCGTCGGCGGTATGGCTGAGGTTTTCAAGGCTGAACACGTGGATCGGCCTGGCGAATGCTTGGCGCTCAAGCGCATCCTCCGGCACCTGGCGCGCGACCCACGCTTTGTCGATATGTTCCGCGATGAGGCTCGCATCAGTTCATCGCTCACGCATCCCAACATCGTGAGTGTGCTTGATTTTGGGTCCGATGCAGGGGAGCTGTACCTCGCGCTTGAGTACGTGGACGGGCAGTCGTTAGCCAAGCTGCTTCGGCATGTGGCCGCCCAAAAACGCCGCTTCCCGCTGTCTATTGCGCTATTCATCGCACGCGAAATGTTGCGCGGCTTGGCGTACGCGCACTCAGCAACGGATGCCCAAGGACAGAAGTTCAATCTGATCCATCGCGATGTTTCGCCCGGCAATATTCTGCTCGGCAACGATGGCTGCGTGAAGATCACGGATTTCGGGATTGTGCGGAGCACCGTGGTGGATCGCCGCACGCGGCCCGGCGAGGTCAAAGGCAAGCTTGGCTATATGTCACCCGAGCAAGTCGTCGGGCAAGATGTGGATCCGCGGAGCGATCTTTTCAGTGTTGGGATCATCCTCACGGAGATGCTGTTGGCCCGTCCGCTGTTTAGCGGCAAGAGCGATCTTGAGATCCTCACACGCACCCATCAGGCAGACGTGAGTCTTTTGGAACGTTTTGCGCCAAGCCTGCGGCCGGATCTGACGCGGGTGTTGTTCAAGGCGTTGGCTCGCAAGCCCGAGGATCGTTTTCAGTGTGCTGATGATTTCCTATCCGTGATTGAGATCGTGGGGCGGCGCGCGGGCGTGGCGCTCCGGCAAGAAACGTTTGCGCAGTGGATGTTGCAGTTTGGTGCACCGCCCGAACGAAAGATGAGCGGCACGCGCGAAGTGGTGCGAACGCAGCGCTCGTCGTGCCCCGCCACGACGCGTGAGCCCAAAGCCCAGAATCAATAAATAGCCCGGCCCTAAAGCGTTAAGCGGAGAACGGGATAATTGGCGACGCGGGCTATCTCCTGAAAGCCGGCCTCCAAGAAAAGACTGGGTGGCCCAGCTAGCAGCTGTTCGGGAGGAATGTCTGGGGTGGTGCAGGGGAAAGCTTCAATTGCAACCGCGCCGCGCTCTTGGGCGAGCAGGATCCCTTCTGCCAACAAGGCGCGTGCAATGCCGAGCTCGCGCCACTCGGGCTCCACCAAGAAGCACGCCACCGTGAAGACCGCGTCGCGATGGGGCTCATCGAAGCAACGCAACCCGCGCACGCTGCGTTGCGCGTACAGCTTCGGCAAGCTGGGCGCCGGTGCGAGCTTCATCCAGCCCACCACGCGTTCACCGGCAATCGCCACGAGGCCGCTCATTTGTGCAGAGCCCGAGCTGAGCGCTGCGACCATCTGGGCGCGGTTCTCCGCTTCACGTTGGAAGAGCTGTTCGAGCCAAGAATTAGCATCGCCTTCGTGGTGCCAATAGCGACAAAAACAAGGGTGCCGTGAACGTTCAAAGAGCGCCAGGAGTGCTTCAGCATGCTCCGGGCGGGCCTGCGCAACTTCCAGCTCTTCGTCTTCAGGGGATGGTGTGTTGGCGGAACTCATAGGCTTCAGACAGCACCAAGTTCTGTGCGGAGCTCTTCCCAGCGCGCGGCCACCGAGAACAGGCGCTCTTCGGTAAAAGCGGGCCCGAGCAGTTGAAGCCCAACGGGCAAACCCGGCTGCTCGGCGCTTGGCGCGAGCGGGCGACACGGTACCGAAAGCGCACAGATCCCAGCCAAACTGGCGGGAAGCGTGTAGATATCGGCTAGGTACATCTGCAGAGGATCGGCTGTCTTGGCGCCGAGCTTGAAGGCCGCTGTCGGGCTGGTGGGCGTCGCGATCAGATCCACGTGCTTAAAAGCTTCGTCAAAATCGCGGCCGATGAGCGTGCGCACTTTCTGAGCCTTGATGTAATACGCATCGTAGTACCCAGCGCAGAGTACGTAAGTGCCCAGCAAGATGCGGCGTTTCACCTCCGGTCCGAAGCCAGCGTTGCGAGATGCGCCGTACATCTGGGCGAGGGTGCTGCCCGGTGGTTCGCGGCGGAGCCCAAAACGCACGCCGTCGAAGCGCGCTAGATTGCTCGAACACTCTGCCGTAGCGAGCACGTAATAGGTAGCGACGCCGTAGCGGGTGTGCGGCAGCTTAACGGGCACGATCGTAGCGCCGTCCCGCTCCAGCGCTGCGATGGCTTCTTCCACGCGTTGGCGCACGTCGGCAGCCAGCCCTTCGGCAAAATATTCATCCGGCACGCCGATCCGGAGGCCTCGTATATCGCGCCCGCAGGCTGCTTCGTACGCGCCCACCGGGACATTGGCGGAGGTTGAATCTGCTGGATCCTGCCCGGAAATGGCTTCCAACACGCGAGCCGCGCCGCGCACATCGCGCGCAAAAGGACCCACTTGATCGAGACTCGACGCGAAAGCGATCAAGCCAAAGCGCGACACACGCCCATACGTAGGCTTCACGCCGACGATGCCCGTCAGCCCTGCGGGCTGCCGGATGGAGCCACCTGTATCGCTGCCGAGTGAGCACGGCGTGATGCCGGCCGCCACCACAGCTGCACTGCCGCCGCTCGAACCACCCGTGATCCGCGAACGATCCACGGGATTCTTGACCGGGCCGAACGCGCTGTTTTCGTTGGAAGAGCCCATGGCAAATTCGTCCATGTTCGTCTTGCCGAAAATCAACGCGCCGGCTTGGCGCAGACGGGCCACGACCGAGGCATCGTGCGGGGAGCGCCAGCCATGCGTCGTGGGGTTCAGCGCGGGGACGGGCGCGTCTGCCTTGAGCAGCATTCTGGAGGCGCACGTGGTCGGTGCGTCGTGAGTACACAACGCGTCTTTGATGCCAATCGGGATGCCGGCGAGCGGCCCCAAAACCTCTCCCCGAATCCTGCGTTGATCGAGGACATCCGCCGCCGCCAGGATCGACTCGGGCGAAAGGTATAGAAAAGCGTTGAGGTCGCGGTTTTTCTCGGCGTTAATCAGTGCTGCTTCGGCCACTTCGCGCGCGGAAACGGCACCTGCCTGGACTTGCTGGGCAAGCTCCGCCAACCCGAGTGCGCTGAGATGCATCTGCCTTCAGCTCTCCACAAATCCGGGAACCACGAAGCCTTGGTCGGAATAACGGGGCGCTTCAGCCTCGAACGCCTCGCGGGGCAGACTCACCCCGACGCTATCCTGACGCAACGGCGCGTTCTTGACCGCAACGTGCGTGGTTGGCTCAACCTGAGACGTATCCAGCTCGTCGAGCTGCGCCACGTAGCCGAGCACGCTATTTAAGTCGAAAATGATGGGTTCGATTTCCGAAGCTTCGAGGCTCAGATGGGCCAGCTTGGCCACGTGGAGGACGTCGTCTTGGGTGATCGGCATTGTGACGGCTCAAAAGGGGGCGCTGGTGCAGGAAAACCGCTTCTCGATGGCCTACCCAGGCCGCAAACGCAAGTCGAAACGAGCTTGCCTGGAAACAATCTAGGGATATGCTCCGCCCAGCCAGGGAAAAGAGGCGCCCTCACATGAATTACACGCAACGACAGTTCCAGGACGGCGAAACCATCGCCGGAACTCGTTATCGCGTGTTGGGTCTCCTTGGGATCGGCGGCATGGGCGCCGTCTACGACGTGGAGCACACGGAGCTCGGTAAGCGCTTCGTGTTGAAGGCGCTGCATCAGAATCTTTCCACGCAGGGCGAGCTCGTGGCGCGGCTGAAGAACGAATGGCGCGCGCTCGGTCGGCTGCATCACCCGAATATCGTCAACGTGACGGATGCGGGCAACGCGGCCGATGGCAGTGCGTACTACGTCATGGAGCGCTTGGAAGGGGAGCCGCTGGCTTCGCGGATGGCACGTGTTGGGCGCCACAGCATTCCCGAAGCGATCAGTATCGCTGAAGGGATCTTGAATGCCCTGGCCGCCGCGCACGACATTGGCGTGATTCACAGGGACGTCAAACCTCCCAATGTTTTTGTCTCGAAAGATGGCAGCATCAAGCTGCTCGATTTTGGCATCGCGAAAGTTGCGGAATCAGAAGTGGGGCCGATCACGATGCGTGGCATTGCTATCGGCACGCCGAGGTATATGGCGCCTGAGCAAGCGCGCGGCGACGCGGTGGATAGCCGAGCTGATCTGTATGCAACGGGCTTGATTATTTTTGAGCTGATCACGGGAAAGAGCCCGTTTGAAGGCGCCCGGGACGCCAATGAGCTGTTGCTGGCTCAGCTCACCAAAGAGGCCCCGGCTCTCGGCAGCCTGGTGCCCGGTGTGCCCCACGAGCTCGAGCAGCTGGTGCAAAGTTTGCTTGCCAAAGAGGCCGATAAACGCCCCGCCACCGCGCATGAGGTGTTGCAACGTTTGGAGCGCATTCTGGCCAACCAGGCGCGCAGCAGCGGGCCTTCACTCCAGGTTTCTCCGCTAGGCCTCCAGGCCATCACGCCGGCTTCGCTACAGCGCTTAGCCGAGAGTGCCACCGTTTACCAAGATATTGCGGCCGAGCGCAGTTCGGGCAGCCAGCGGCCAGCAGCAACTCAGCCGCTCCCAGCCGGAGAGACCTTTCGCCCGCCAGGTGCCAATTCGCGTCGCGACAGCGCTCCTGCAACGAGAACCCACACGCCGCTTCAGCTGGGTGCTTCGCTGGGAACGCTGGCCTCCAACGCCGTGGCGTCGCAGCAGCCACAGTTCACACCGCCTCCGTTGTCGTCAACGCTGGCGACGGGTGCAGCACGGGCTCAGCGTACGCGCAGTTGGATTTTGGGCGCGGCGATTGGCACCGGTTCTGCGGTGGCGGCGTTCTCAGCGGTCATGCTGTCAGGCGTGCTGTCCAAGCCCAGCGCGAGCGAGCCTGCTTCAGCGGGTTCCCAAGTTCACAGTGCAACACCGGTTAGAGTGGCTGCGCCGGTCGCAGTCCCTCCCACGCCCACGATAGCTCCCGAGACGCCCTCGGCGATCCCCCCCACGCCGACTGCGGAGGAAGTCAGTCCTGCAGTCCCCGGAAGCTCGGCTCAACCCAAAACGGCGGCACCCCGCAAGCCTGCAACAGCTCGCGCCACGAGTCGCCCTCCCCAACAGCCGGCACTGGCGGAGGCTCCAGCCCCGCAAACGCCGCGAAAGTCCCGAACCCGGGTCGAATCCATGAGCCAGGGTGCTGGAACACCGAGCCGATCGAAGCTCCCCGTCTCGGGCCTCTGACGAGCGCTGGACTCCGAACCCCGCTTGCCCTAGGTTCCGCGCCCCATAGGCCCACCCCAGAAGGGTGTGCCGACAACCCAACGCCACACGCCCCTACGCGACTTCAGATTCGGTGCCCCAAGATTTCGGGGTTGGTCTGAAAAGGGGCGGAGGTAACAACCGGAAGGAAAACCCTGCGTCATGACTGAAAATATAGAATCCGTAGAAACAACAGTAGAAGCCACTCCCGCCGCTCCCACAGGCTCACAGATTTTGCGCACCATGCGCGATCCCAACGCACCGATGACCGTGCGAGAGCTGTTCGATGCCGGCGTCCACTTCGGACACCAAACCAAGCGTTGGAACCCGAAGATGCGCCCGTACATCTACGGCGCACGCAGCGGCGTCCACATTGTGGATCTCGATCAAACAGCGCGCCTCTTTAAGAAGGCGTTCGACTTCATCAACGACACCGTCTCTCGCGGCGGCTCCGTCTTGTTCGTGGGCACCAAGCGCCAGGCGCAGGAAATCGTCAAAGAAGAAGCGATTCGCTCGAACATGTTCTACGTCACCAACCGCTGGCTCGGTGGCACGCTCACGAACTTCAAAACCATCAAGCAGGGCCTGGATCGCCTGCGCAGCATCGAGCGCATGCGCGAAGATGGGACGTACGAGCAGATCCCGAAAAAAGAGACCGTTCGCCTCGAAAAAGAGCGCGCTCGGCTCGAGAAATACATCGGTGGTTTGAAGGGCATGGGCTCATTGCCGCAGGTGATCTTCATCGTCGATCCGACGCAGGAAACGATCGCCGTCAACGAAGCTCGCAAGCTCAAAATTCCACTGGTGGCCATCACGGACACCAACTGTGATCCCGATGCTATCGATTTCCCGATCCCGGGTAACGACGACGCGATCCGCTCGGTGCGGTTGCTCACGGGCGCCGTTGCCGATGCCTGTGCACTCGGGACACTCCGCCGTCGCGATACAGCGAATCAGTCGCGTGGCGATCGTGGGGAATCTGGCGGCGGCGGCAACCAACGCCCCGAAACCACTCAGGTCTATCAAGCACCTCGCATGCGTCAGACCGAAAACGCCGGCTGAAAACGGAGAAATAGAGAGCCATGTCTACAGTCAACATGCAGCAGGTCAAAGAACTTCGCGATCGGACCCAAGCCGGTCTGAACGATTGCAAGGCAGCACTCCTTGAAGCCGATGGCGACATGGAGAAAGCCGTCGAGGGCATCCTCAAAAAGGGTCTCGCGAAAAGCGCGAAGCGCGCCGGGGCAGTTGCTTCGGAGGGCGTGGTGGTCACTCAGGTGTCCGCCGACGCGCACAGTGCCGTGATCGCCGAGGTGAATATCCAGACAGATTTCGCCGCTCGCAACGACCAGTTCTTGGCGTTCGCGCAAGGCGTGGTCAGTGTGGCTGCCAAGGCCAAGCAAGGTGCTGACCTCAGCTTGGAGGCTTTCCCCGGAGGCAGCGCCACCGTCGAAGACACGCGCCAGGCTCTCGTGGGTAAGCTCGGCGAAAACATCACCGTTCGGCGTTGGGAGCGCATTCAGCTCGATGGCGCTGGCAAGGTGCACTCGTATGTCCACATGGGTGGCAAGATTGGCGTGCTCTTGGGCGCGCGTCTGGGCGACCAAGCCGCCGAGGCCAAGCCGGAGTTCAACCAGTTCTTGGACGACGTAGCGATGCAGATCGCCGCCATGGGTCCGCTCTTCCTCAAGGCCAGCGTCGTTTCTGACGATGCCAAGAAGAAGCAGACGGAGATTTACGACGCACAGCTGGCTGATGAAGGCAAGCCTGAAGCCGCCCGGCCGAAAATCATTGAAGGCAAGCTCGGCAAGTGGATGAAAGAAGTCTGCTTGCTTGAGCAACCGAGCGTGATGGAGAGCGAGAAGACGGTCGAGGCCATTCGGGCCGAGGTCGAGAAGAAGCTCGGCACCACGTTAGAGCTCGTGC
>CAZSUA010000252.1:0-8464 GCA_964609655.1 uncultured Polyangiaceae bacterium
GCGCCCACCCGTCCCTGAGATCCCACCGGTCCTTGAGCCACCTGTGCCGCTATTCACGGTTCCGCCCATCGCAACACGTGCACCGCCGCTCCCGGAGGCAGAACCACTCGCCGTGTTCGTCCCACCTGTGCCGGGGTCATCTCCTGAGCTCGCGCAAGCCGCGAGTCCGAACAAGACTGGAAAGGGCAGAACGAAAGCGTACGCGTTGAGAAATTTCATGAAGACTGCAACATAAGACAGAAAGCAAGGCGCGCGTAAGAATGATCTTGCTGATCGCGCGCCGTGATCTCAGCGATCAGGCCCATCGTGTCCAAGGATTCGTCGCTCGGCGCCTACGTGGCTCCGTACAGGACCCGTGGAGCCCTTGACCACTAGCCGGGCGCGCACACGCTTTGGCGTTCCGCTTTCCGAGTTCTCGCCGCGGATACTTAGGATCAATGCCTGAGTGGCTCTCGCCATGAGTTCGTCCACTTGAGGATCCACACTGGTCAGACTGGGCGCCACGTAGTCGAGCAGTGGCATGTTGTCGTATCCGATCACGGACATGTCATCGGGCACCATGCACCTGAGCGCTCGTAGGCCCGAGATGAGACCCGTGGCCATCCGATCATTGAGCGCCATCACAGCGGTCACTTGGGGCACCTGGCTAACGATGTTTTCGGCGGCGGCTCTTCCGCGTTCGAGATCCGAAACCAAAGCACCATCGACAGGAAAACTCACGATAGTTCGCTCAAACTCTAACTTCGCCTCGGCAACGGCTTTCTTCACGCCCCGCAACCTTGCCCTTGAGTAGCGGCCACTTTCCCCAATGCCGAGCAATGCGATACGCTGATGCCCAAGCTGGAGCAGGTGCCGGGTGGATTCCCACATTCCATAGGCACGATCCACACCCAAGCTTCGGGCTTCTGCCCCAACCAACGGATCGATCCGGAGCGAAGGCAAGCCGTCCTGTGTGAGACAAGCCCAATCAACTTCGGATAGACGAGACGCAAAGGTGGCGATCCCTGCGACTCTCAAGGCCCTAAAATCATGAAGCACCCGCGCCTCCTCGTCGGCATCGTTGTTAGACATACCAATCATCAAACGAAAGCCGTTAGCGCCAAGCTCTCGTCTAAAACTTTCGAGCTTTGGCCCAAGATAGAAATTTTCCAAGTCTGGCAGACACACTCCGATGTGGTGAGTGCTTCCGCGACGTAGCCCCTGAGCCAGCGAGCTTGGGCTGAAGCCTGATGCCTGCATCGCCTCGCGGACGGCTTTTGCGGTTTCCGCTCCAACACCGTTATGACCATTGAGGGCGCGCGAAACCGTCCAGCGAGAAAGGCCGAGCTGGCGAGCTAGGTCGGCGGTGGAGCGAATAATCGCGGGCTTTTTCGGCCGTGTCATGGTGCTTGGCTTCCACCCTAACACGTGTTAGGGTCCCGCCTAGGTTTCGTTATGGAAAAGGTACGTCTTGGGATTGTTGGGCTTGGGTCGATGGGCGCAACGCACGCGCGTTGGATCTTGGAGGGCAAGGTTTCTGGCCTTGAGCTGGCCGCCGTCGCGGATACGAATGCTGAGGCCCTGGCGCCCTTTTTGGGAGTGCAACAATTCGGCAGCGGCGAAGCACTGTTTCGATCAGGGGCAGTCGATGCGGTGCTGATCGCAACTCCGCACTTTGCGCACACTACCCTGGGGATGGATGCTTTAGGCGTAGGCCTCCACGTTTTGCTGGAAAAGCCCATCTCCGTACACAAGGCGGATTGCGAACAGCTCATCTCGGCGCACAAGGACAAACAGCAAGTGTTCGCGGCGATGTTCAATCAGCGTACCGATCCTCGCTACCTGAAGATCCGCCAAATGCTTCAAACGGGAGAGCTCGGAGTGCTCAATCGCATCCAGTGGACCGTGACCAACTGGTTTCGAAGCGATGCCTATTATGGTTCCAGCGCTTGGCGTGCGACGTGGGCCGGCGAGGGCGGCGGTGTCCTTCTTAATCAATGCCCGCACAATCTAGACCTGTTCCAATGGTTGTTTGGCATGCCCGTGAAGCTCCGCGCTCACTGCGGTTTTGGCCGTTATCATGCGATTGAAGTGGAGGATGACGTGACGGCGTTCATGGAATTCAAGGGTGGCGCCACAGCGACCTTCATCGCTTCCACGGGTGAAGCTCCCGGTACCAATCGCCTGGAAATTGCGGGGGATCGTGGGCGGTTGGTGCTTGAGCAAGGCAAGCTTGAGTTCTTGCGCACTGAGTCTTCGGTGGCGGAATATTGCCGCACATCGAGCGAGAAATGGCGTGGCCCTGACACCTGGACGGCGCAGATCCCAGTTGAGGGTTCTGGCGAACAACACATTGGGATCTTACAGAACTTCGCGCAGGCGATCCTCAAAGGCACCCCCCTGATTGCGCGCGCCGAAGAAGGGATCTACTCGGTGGAATTGGCCAATGCCATGCTGCTTTCCGCCTTCGAGGAACGGAGCGTTGACCTGCCGCTCGATGCTAGCCACTACGCTCGTGTGCTCGCACAGAAGATTGCTGGCTCCAAACAAAAGCAGGTCTCGCCCGTGCGCAGCATGGAGCGCGACATGGCCAATTCTTTCGGCCGCTCTTGAGGGAACGATGAAAGACGGAATGAACTACGCTCCCAAGGGTAAGCCGTCTCCCGTGGTAACGCCCGGTGAGTTTGTGTTTGCGGCGACTTCGCTCGATCACGGGCATATTTACGGCCAGTGCAACGGGCTCGTCGAGGCAGGCGGGACGCTGAAGTGGGTCTACGATACGGACCGAGCGCGGCTGGAGAAGTTTCAGAAAGCGTTTCCCCAGGCGCAATGCGCCGATAGCCTGGAGCGCATCCTGGATGACCGTGACGTTGTGCTGGTCGCGGCCGCTGCCATCCCGAATGAGCGTGGCCCCTTGGGCTGTCGGGTGATGCAGTCGGGCAAGGACTATTTCACCGATAAAACTCCGTTCACTACGCTCGAACAATTGGCCGAGGCTCAGAAAACGGTTGAGCTGACTCAGCGAAAGTACGCAGTGTACTACAGCGAACGCCTGCATGTGGAGTGCGCAGTGTTTGCCAGTCAGTTGCTGGCAGAAGGAGCGATCGGCAAGGTGGTTTCGGTCACAGGGTTCGGACCGCACCGCCTGGACGCAAAGGCACGCCCGAGATGGTTCTTCAATCGCGAACAGTACGGCGGGATCTTATGCGACATCGGCAGCCATCAATTCGAGCAATTTCTTCATTATAGCGGCGCCACGGACGCCACAGTGCTCTCGGCGGTGGTCGGCAATACGAACAATCCAGAGTACCCGGAGCTGGAAGACCTCGGCGAAGCGCACCTCATGGGCGATAACGGAGCGATGAACTTCGTGCGCGTTGACTGGCTAACTCCTGATGCGTCCCGCATTTGGGGCGATGGCCGCACATTCATCGTCGGCACACACGGTTACATCGAGATGCGCAAATATATCGAGGTTGGACGCGAAGAAGGCGGGGACCAACTGTATCTTGTCAATGATTCGGTCGAAAAGCATTTTTCGCTCAAGGGGCAAGTCGGGTTTCCCTATTTTGGGCAGTTAATTGTGGACTGTTTGGAACGAACGGAGAAAGCCATGACCCAAGCTCACGCCTTCAAAGCAGCCGAGCTATGCCTGCGTGCTCAGGCCCAAGCGAGGCGGCTGTGAACGAACCCGCTCTGCCGAAGGAGCTTGAACGGAAGATCCGTGAACGCGTAGCAACCACACCCACCTACGACATTCACACGCACCTTTACGATCCTGCGCTGGAGTCGCTTCTGCTCTGGGGCATCGACGAACAGCTCACCTACCACTACCTGGTTGCGGAGGCTTTTCGGAGTATTGAGCTGCCCTACGAAAAGTACTGGGCGCTCAAGAAATCGGAACAAGCAGAGCTCGTCTGGCGCACGCTGTTTGAGCAGCGAAGCCCTCTTTCGGAAGCCACACGCGGCGTCATCACCACCTTGCACGCGCTCGGCCTGGATCCCAAAAAAGACGGTTTGCCTAAAATCCGTCGCTGGTTTTCCGAGCAGAAGCTTGGGGCCTTCGTGACACGCGTGATGGAGCTCGCGCACGTCCACACCTTTTGCATGACCAATTCTCCGTTCGACCCCGAAGAACGACCGTTTTGGGAAAGAAGCTTCCAACGTGACCCACGGTTCACCGCAGCCCTGCGCATCGATCCGCTGCTCATCGATTGGCAGGGAGCCTCAAAAACGCTCACGGAGCAAGGCTATGCTGTCAATCCAACCCTGGATCAAAAGTCCCTCTCGGAGGTTCGGCGCTTCCTAGCGGACTGGTCCAAAAAGCTGAACGCCAAGTACGTGATGGTCTCGCTCGAACCAGATTTCGCCTACCCCGCCAAGTCAGATATCGCCACACTGATCGACGGCGCCGTGCTCCCGCATTGCCTTGAACATGGCTTACCGTTCGCCTTGATGCCCGGTGTCGTTCGTCAAGTGAATCCAGCGCTGAGGTTAGCCGGGGATGGCGTTGGCAGAGCGGATCTTAGCGCTTACCAAAATCTGATCGGAGCGCATCCGCACCACAAGTTTCTCGTAACGGCCCTGGCACGCGAAAATCAGCACGAATTATGCGTCATGGCTCGTAAATTCAGGAATTTGCATGTGTTTGGTTGTTGGTGGTTCACCAATATTCCCACCGCCATCAACGACATGACCCGCATGCGCCTGGAGCTCCTCGGCCCAAGCTTCACCCCGCAGCACTCGGACGCGCGTGTGCTCGATCAGGTCATCTACAAGTGGCGTCATTCACGCCAAATCCTCGGAGACGTGCTAGTCGAGAAATACAGCGATCTTTTTCGAGTGGGTTGGGCCGTCACGGATGCGGACTTGGAGCGCGACCTGCGGCAGCTCTTCGGGGGCTCTTTCGAGACGTTCCTTCTGGCCAACTTCTGATGGACGCACCTACGAGGCGTAGCGCTCAACGCTACGGGACTCTCAAGCAAGAGGAGAGTGAGTTTCGCATGATAAACGTTGAGTTCTCAGGGGATATATTGACGGCAAGCAGCCCCAGCATGCTGCGTTCTTGGCAACTTCGGGCGGGCGCTCTCTCTGCCAGGAGCCTTATCACCTATGACGCCGATCCCAAGGGGCGCGATTGGATCACCGCACGAGGAGTTCTCGACGACGCTGCGCTGGGGCCCTCCATTGTCCCGCCTAACGGCATCCCGCTGGCACCGTTTCGCGTCGAGTTCTCTTCCTCTGAGGAGAGAGAGCTTCCGGTGCATGCACCAGTCAGTCGTGGCGCGCTGAGCGTGACAGGTGCCGACGGCTTTGGCTATCGCGTACACGTGAGCGTATTTCACGATAGCGGTGCGATCATTTGCTCATTGGAACAGTTCGGCACGAGAATGGTGGAAGTCGACCAGGCGTCCTCGACTCCTGAAGCCGCGCCCACTGGGGTTGAAGTTGATAAAAGCGCGGTCGAGACTTCCTCGGCCAACAACCGCGACGTGCTAGAAGCATTCAGCTACGCTGGGCAGCATTGGGAGCTGGTGATCGTCGACCTGCTCGATCAAACGGACATTCACGACACGCTGACATTTGAGCGCAGATTTCGCCTCTGCAACATCCAGTCGATTGCAGAAATGACGTGCCTTCTGGCGCTCGAAGATCCGCTCACGAACGAGGGACTCTTGTTGGTGAAGCTCGCGCCGCTGCCTCACGCTAGGCCAATCAAGACCTTGGATGTGAAAAGCAAAGGTACTTGGCTTCATTGGTTGGGGCATGGATTCGCCGGCGACGGGCAAGGATACCGTTGGGCGGTGCTCGGCTACTCCGGCGGACGGCTTGGGCGGGCTCGACGCCTCCATGCGCTTCAACGCTCACTGCGTGTGCCACGCCCGGAGCGAGACGGCTTGTTGCTTTCCAATACCTGGGGGGATCGCAACCGAGACACTCGGATCAACGACGCCTTCATTTGCACGGAGATGGCGGCTGGCGCCGAGCTCGGTGTCGACGTGTGTGAGATCGACGACGGCTGGGAGCGCGGGGTGACCTCGAATTCGGCACGAGCGCGCGAGAAACACGGCATCTGGGAGGGATTTTGGGCAGCAGACGCCCGCTACTGGGAGCCGCGTACCACCACGTTCAGCGACGGTATGAAACCGCTGATTTCGGCTTCAAAAAACCACGGTATCGGCCTTGGCCTGTGGTTCGCGCCCGACAGTTCCAACGACTTTGCCAATTGGGGAAAGGACGCGCAGGTGTGTCTCGGCATGTGGCGAGACTGGGGAGTCTCACACATCAAGCTCGACGGCATTAAACTCCGAAGCCAGCTTTCCGCAGAGAACCTGCATCGGTTCTTCAATGCGGTCTTGATCGAGTCTCAGGGCGATATCATTTTCGATCTGGACATCACCGCCGAAACCCGCCCCGGGTACTTTGGCGCGATTGAAGTCGGGCAGCTCTTCCTAGAGAACCGCTACACGGATTGGACGCGGTACTTCCCTCACGCCGTGCTCCGCAACATCTGGATGCTTTCCTTCTATGTCGCGCCCCAGCGCCTCAGGATGGAGTTTCTGAATCCAAGTCGCAACCAGGAGCTCTATGGCAACGACCCACTGGCACCGGGTCGCTATCCTCCAGAAACCCTGTTCGCCATCGTGATGACGACGGCGCCACTCGCTTTCTTCGAAGTGAGCGAACTGCCAGATTATGTCATTTCCGCGTTGAAGCCACTGATCTCGATCTGGCGCGAGCACCGCGCTGAACTTCAGCGCGGCACCATCTTGCCGATTGGCGACTGCCCTTCCGGTGCCAGCTTCACGGGGTTCTGTTCGGATCTGGGCGATTTGGCCCACGTGCTCGTTTACCGCGAACTGACCCGGTTACCCACAGCCAACCTGGAGCTGCCACTTGAAGGCACCTGGGAAATAGATCGTTGCATAGCGGGCGGCGGCGAGGCGTGGCTTCAGCGTGGGAGCAGCGCTGCAGCCGAGGTCACAATCAAGATTCATCTACCCGAGCCACTCACCTTCATCTGGCTCAGGTTGAAGCGATGTTAAGCAGCGCGTAGCGCGTCCTCAACGTGGCCCCACCAAGGCTTCAGAATTCACCTAGAAGCTCCGCGTCTGCCTGGTCCTTCTCCCGACCCGTTGCAAGCTTCATGCGACGTACCGGGGGTGGGGCGCTCTCGGGCTGCTACGGCCATAAACGCCAGCCGTGCCGGCTTGTCGGTCCGTATCCGCGGCGCCTCGCCAGGGCCGCTGCCGCCAATAGCCCAAAAATCAACGAGGAATGGCCCGAATCGCGACGCCACTCGACAGCGCAATTCGTGCTCCCCGCGGGCGTCCTGTCTCGCATGATCGGGGACATGGTCGGGACGGTGGACGGCACGGGTTCGGGCATGGCGGCCACGCCAACGTCATCCAACTGACCGTTGCAGTCATCGTCTATGCCGTTGAGCTGTTCGGGGGCACCGGGGAAGATGCTGGAGGCCATGTCATTACAGTCCTTGTTGTTGAGCGAGTAGCCTGACCCCGACGGTCCGTAGCTCAGGGCGCTGGACGGGCTCCCATAGCCGTCACCGTCGGCGTCGATGTAGACGAGCCCGCATCCGAGGTTTTCGTCGATGGTGCCGTCGCAGTTATCATCGGTGACGTTGCAAATCTCCGTGTTCGCCGGAGAAACCATGACGTTCTGGTCGTCGCAATCGCCCCCTTCGGCGATCATGTTGGCAGGCTGCGTGCACGCCAGTGTCGGACGATTCAGGTTCCCGAAGCCGTCACCATCCGCATCGGGGTAGAAATTTTTGGCAGCACAACCAAACGCCACTTGAACTGAGGTTGTGGCGTGATTGTCGTCGGCATCGGTACCGTTTGAGTTCCCCGTCATGGACCAAAACGTGAACTTGGCGACCCCTGGCGAAGTGGGTGCCTTCCACGCCAGCTCGAAGTCCGCCTTTCCACCCACCAGATTCTTGGGCTGCGAGTGAAGTATTTGCGTCGGCGTGTTCAAGCGCATGTAATCGGCTTCAACGACCGAAAACTCACCCGAATTGTCAGTTGAAACCATCAGCCCGGTACGCAAGGCGCCGGGTGCGTTGGCGCTCAGGCTGACCTTCAGATTGATAGTTTCCCCGAGCTGGGGGTCTCGATTGCTCATGGCGACTTCAATTGTCGGCCCCAATTTTTCATAGTGGCAGTTGGCGCACGCTTGGGGTTCCCCAGTGGGCCTCGCTTCCGCTTCGAAACACCACAAGCTAACGACAAAAGCCAAGCTCTTCGCGAGCCCACGCTTGGTCAAGGTCTCAACAGCCATCCCTGGAAGAAAGCACAGATTGGCCCATGTGCACTCAGAGAAATGAAGCATCCGGGCGGTACACCTCCGTACCAAGCGTCGGCAGGCCGGTGAAGGGCCCGTTTTCGGCCAGATGGCCTCCTCTTGCTTCCCCCCGTTTTGGCAGTTCGATTGCTGGATGAAGACACTAGCGTCGTCGGTGGGG
>CAZSUA010000253.1:0-8341 GCA_964609655.1 uncultured Polyangiaceae bacterium
TGAGATTTGAGATTTGAGATTTGAGATTTGAGATTTGAGATTTGAGATTTGAGATTTGAGATGCGCATGAAAGCCTCCCCGAGGTGAACCTGGACCTTGCGTACGCTGCCGCAAACATCACGTCAAGCAGAAACGCCGTCCATTTTCCGCCTCATCAAACCCGAGGGTTAACCCTCAAGCCACGCTAGGGTCCTCCCAGAAATCTTGCCTAGGCCGCCACAGGATTCACCAAGCCCCGCTGTACGTCGCCATCGCGCCGCCCTGAAGAGGCTGCACTTGAATGGCCCCTGGACCTACGGGCCCGTGAAACAGCAGCGGAACCCCTACCCCGAAGGCGGAACCCACGACGGCGCCCGTCATGACATCGATGAAATAGTGGCGATCTGCGGCGATGCGCAGATACCCTGTGGTGGCAGCCAACGCCATCCCCGTCGCCCAAATGCCCGGAGCCCAGTTGTAACCGCGCAAGGACGCCACCGTCCCGCTAGAAGCTGCCAGGGCAAAGGCCAGCGTGGTATGGCCAGAAACGAACGACAGATTGTTGTCATTTGGGTGCGCGGTTGCTGATTTCTGGTCGGCTGGGAGCGCGTGCACGAAGGGGCGTTCGCGACCGACGCTGAATTTCACGAGTTGGTTGAAGTCGCCGGCAAGCACGGTTGCCTCCGTGATGATCAGTGCGTCGGCGAAGAAGCGATCCGCCGAATCGTACGCGCCGGCTAACGCTACACCGCCGTAGGCCGCCAGGGGCGCAAGGGCGTAGCCTGTGCCATAGCTCAAGCCATCGGCTAGCTTTGAATTCTCCCAGAGCAGAGCGTTGCGCACGCTTCGTTCCGCCGAAGTACTCGAGCACCAGCGACAGGATTCAGGAGCGAGCGAACTCTTCAGCAGCTCAGAGCTGAGCCACAGCACACCGCCCGTGACGGTAACCGTAACATCGAGCGCCGTAGAATAGCGAAGTTCCCGGAGCTTCACCTTGGACGCCGGCGCAAGCTCCGCAGCATATGCCGTTCCCGGCACACCAACACCCACCGCAGCGAGCCCGGCAGCCCCACCGAGCGCCACCAGCGTGCGCACTCGAAAGAAAGCTTGAAGTGCGGTCACAGTTTATCTTCTCGGGGCCTCTGACGCTGCCGCGCGAGTTCTGCCAACGTGCTCGGCTGGTGCAAGCGCGTTCCCGCTTTGCCGTGAAATAGGCGTTGCGCCGAATAAATACTGCGATGCCCGACCAACACGTAGGCGAGCGCGCACACGATCGCTGCATGCGGAAAAATCGCAGCTCCGAGCAGCTCCACCGCCATCACGGAGAGCGCGAGCGGGGTATTCGAAGCCGCACCGAAGACCGCTGCCATCCCGACCCCAGCGCCCAGCGCGATGGGAATGCCAAGCACACGAGCCAAGACACTCCCCAAGGTTGCGCCTACGAAGAACAGCGGCGTTACCTCTCCGCCCAAGAATCCCGCTCCCAAAGTGAGCGCCGTGAACAGCAGCTTCCACGCAAACGCAGAGATGGGAAGATTAGGATCCACAAATGAACGCACGATCATCGGCACGCCTAGGCCCAAATAGTCGCTCGTCCCCACCAGCTGCCACAGCCCGACCACCAACAGCCCCCCGAGGAACATGCGCACAGGAAGCCTCGGAATATGTTGCTCTCCGCGTCGCTTCAGCCAATGGATGAGTTCGATGAAAACAAATGTCACACCCGCCACCACCGCCGCAAATACCAGCCACTTCACGAGCAGAAAGGGCGTGAGCGCAAGCTCGGGCACGAGCGGATACTGCGTGTGCTGGATGCCAAGCGCCCGCGTCGTCATGTCCGCTACCACTGAAGCGACCAAGGCTGGGACGAGCGCACGGTACTCAATCCGGCCTAGCACACAGAATTCGAGGCCAAAAATAGCGCCAGCTACGGGCGTTCCGAACACCGAGCCAAAGCCACCCGCGACACCTGCGACGAGAAGCTGACGCCGCACAGCCGGGCCTAAGCGCAAGCGATGCGACACCCAATCGGTGAGGCTCGCGCCCATTTGCACCGCCGTACCTTCACGCCCCGCGCTGCCACCGAATAAGTGAGTGAGCACCGTGCCCAAGAGCACGAGCGGTGCCATGCGCAGTGGGATTTCTGGGCCGTTGTCGTGGATCGTGTCGATCACCAGATTATTGCCGGCTTGGATCGATCTTCCCAGGCGTTCGTAAACCCAGCCCATCGCAAGCCCAGCCACGGGAAGTGCGAACACTATCGATTCGTGGCCCGTCCGAAACTCCGTGGCGCTCTCGAGCAGCCAAAGAAAGGCGGCCGATGCGACACCACACAGCACGCCAACCAGTGACCCCACGCCAAGCCAGGTTGCGAGCGTGACCCAGCGCTTTCGTGCACGTTCCACCTCAGAATGAGTCGCCTCCACGCGATCAGGCTTAGCGGTCAGAGCTAGCGAAGACCAGCCGAGCGCCGTAGGCTAGCCGAACGCCGCAGGAACCCCGAGTGGCACAGCGTTTGCTCTTCTGATTCATCATGTCAGAAGGCCATCACGATCTTGCCCACGAATTCCCCGAATACCGCGACCGCATCGGCGAGCTAAAGAATGCCGACGCGCATTTTTCGCGCCTCGCCGCCGAGTATCACGGGGTCTGCAAAGAGCTGCACCAGGTGGAGGCGCAGATAGAGACGCCCTCCGATCAATATGTCGAGCAGCTGAAGCTCAAGCGCTTGCATCTGAAAGACGAATTGCACGCCATTTTGCGAGCTTGAGCTGAAGGCGCACTCTCTGCGTCCTCCTGAGCCCGCCACGCGAATCTTGCAGCCGTGAGCCCCGCCTCACCAGGCATACGGGATCGGCGCCTCACCACCGGGACCCGGAAAGATCGTATCCAGCTCTTTCAAGGAGTCCTCGCTCAGTTTGATTTGGGTGGCGCGCAAGGAGCCCTCCAACTGTTGAATCGTGCGCGGGCCAATAATGGGCGCCGTGACCACCGGATTGCTCAAAAGCCACGCCAGCGCGACATTTGCGGGATCTTCTTCCAGCTTTTTGCAGAGGGTTTCATAGGCCACCAGCTTCGTGCGCTTTTCGTCGACTCGTTTCTCAAACTCGGCATTGCCTCGCCGGCCCTGTTCGCGCTTTTCAAGCGCACCGCCGAGCAAGCCGCCGGCTAACGGGCTCCACGGAATCAAGCCCATCCCATAGTGGCGACACGCCGGCACCACCTCGAGCTCCACGGTGCGGCTATCGAGATGATAGATGCTCTGCTCGCTCACGAGTTGCAAGCTACTTCGGGCGCGCGCAATTTCATTGGCCGCGGCCACATCCCAACCGGCAAAATTGCTCGACCCCACGTAGATGATCTTGCCCTGCTGCTGCAGCGTGTCCATCGCCTGCCAGACTTCTTGCCACGGGCAATCTCGGTCCACGTGGTGCATCTGATAGAGGTCGATCACGTCGGTCTGAAGGCGCTTCAGGCTAGCTTCACAGTGCCGGATGATCTTGAGCGCTGACAGCGAGCGACCATCCCGATTGGGCTCAGGCCGCAGCCCTTCGCGTTCCATCGGATTGTACACTTTGGTGGCGAGCACGATCGAATCTCGACGCCCCCCACCCTGCGCAAGCCAACGGCCAATGATCTCCTCGGTGCTGCCCTTGTGCGTGCCCCAACCATAAACATCTGCCGTGTCGAAGAACTGAACGCCCAGCTCGAGCGCCTTGTCCATGATGGCGAAACTTTCCTTCTCATCTGTCTGCCAGCCGAAGTTCATCGTGCCAAGGCAGAGCGGGCTCACCAAAACTCCACTTTTCCCAAGTCTTCGGTATTCCATGCAGCCTGCTTAGCGCGTTCTGCCAGCTGCCATCCAGTCCTGTTCTTGCGCTTGGTTCGCCTATGCCCTATGTCCCGCCGCAGTTGGGCCTGATAAGGGCACAACACCAAGTTTTATCCGCCATACTTAGGAGATTCCGAAAATGAACGGTAGGCAGCCTGTTTTCCACGTGCGATCGGGTTCCTGGCAGCGGCACAGCCACGCGGCGATTCTGGGGTCGCTCTGCCTCCTGCCAGGCATCGCGGCAGCCCAGCCGGCACCGAGCATCATGACCCACGAGACGGCCACGGCTGGCTCTGCGGAAGTGGCCGGAAAGACCTTCGATACGGTCAAGAAGCCGGAAGATGCTGCCACTGCCAAAGACGCTAGCGAGGCCAAAATTCAGGCAGGTGGGTTGTCTGCCGCCGGCAACTCACGCTCGTTAGCGCTCACCTCCGTGGCCAATCTCCGCGTGCGTCGCTCTTTGAACGAAGTGAGCGTGGCCGCGGCCGCCAATTTTGGGCGCTCAGCGGCAGCGCCGAATGAGAAGATGAAGACGAGTGTTGAGAACTATCAAGGCAAGCTTCGCTATGATCGATTCGTCTCCGATCGGTTCGCTCTATTTGTGGCGCAATCCGGCAGAAAAGATCGCTTCCAGGGCCTCGATCTCAGGCTCAACTTAGATCCCGGGGTCGCGTATTATTTTTTCGATGAGCCCAAGCATCAGCTCTGGGTTGAGCTTGGCTATGATCTCCAATTCGACATCATACGCGATGAATCGATCGTCGATGCGTTCCTAGCGAACGGAGAAATCATCAACAAGACGAACACGCGTCACAGTGCACGCGTGTTCGCCGGCTACCGAAATGCGCTGAGCGAAACCTTGGTCTTCACAACGGGCCTCGAATATTTGCAAGGCATTCCAGAGACCCAGTTCTGGCGCCTGAATTGGGATGCCGGAATCAACACCTCAATCTCGACTGCCTTTTCGCTCGCGACGACTTTTTCCCTCAAATACGACCATCAGCCGCTTTCGGGCATCAAGAGCACCGACACCCTCACGGCACTCAACCTGGTCTATCAGCTGCTCTAGCCCTTGCCTTCACACACGTTTGTGAAAATCGGAGAATAGAATGTTTAGGTCAATCTTGATTCTTACTGTAGGTTCCGTGGCGCTCTCGCTTCTGGCTAATAGCGCCCGAGCTGAGTCCGCCACCGCCCAAGTTTCGCTTAGCCAGGCCAGCGTCCAGCTGCCTGAGCTGCCCAAAGGTCGCCCCACGAAGAATTACTTTGAGCTCGGGGTGCTGGGTGGGCTGCTGTTTCCGTCGAAAGCTCACGCGCTTCAAGATAGAAATCCTCAGCCTTTTGATTCGCCGGTTCCGGAGCTGGGCATGCGTGCGGGGTTCTACCCATTGGCCCACGTTGGCGTGGAAGCTGAAGGCACCGCTGGGCCCACCAAGACACAGTCGGGAAGAGCCGCGGGCCTTTGGGGCGGGCGTTTCCAAGCCATCCTCCAGCTCCCCGCCGAGCGCTTAGCGCCCTTCGTAGTTCTCGGCGGTGGTTGGCTCGGCGCCGGTAGCACGGCAACGGGCACGGACGTTGATCCAGTCCTACATTTCGGAGCCGGCGCGAAGTGGTCCTTTGATGACTTTGTCGCGGCTAGGCTCGACGTTCGCGACAATCTCAGCCAAAAGCACGCCGCTGAGACTGGCACCCCCGCGCACCATCCCGAAGTGCAGCTTGGGCTCGCGTTCACGCTCGACTTGCGCTCGAAACCTGTAGTGCCGCCTCCCCCTCCGGACGCTGACAGGGATGGCATCCTCGACGCGAACGACAAATGTGTGAACGAAACCGGTGTGGCTCCGGATGGCTGCCCATTACCGGTGGATACGGACAAAGATGGTGTCGTGGATCTGCGAGACGCTTGCCCTGCTGAGGCTGGTCTCGCACCGACGGGTTGCCCTGATTTGGACCCAGATCATGATTGTGTTCCCGTTTCGGAGGACAAATGTCCTACGGATGCGGGGATTGCTCCGGATGGTTGCCCGGATCCAGATCCGGATCACGACGGTGTGCAGGGAGCAGCCGATAAGTGCCCCACCGAACTCGAAACCAAGAATGGATTCCAAGATGAAGATGGCTGCCCAGATGTGCTTCCAGAAGCCGTAAGGAAGTATTCCGGGGTAATTGCTGGAATCGAATTTGACCTCGGCTCCGCGAAAATCCGCCCCGTCTCCAAGACGGTATTAGATGGCGCGCTCGCCGTGCTCAAGGAGTATCCAGAGCTTCGCGTCGGTATCTCTGGGCACACCGATAACGTCGGGGATCACGACAAGAATGTGAATCTTTCAAAAGATCGCGCCGAATCGGTGAAGGCCCACTTCGTGGAGCAGGGCGTTGACGCAAGCCGCATCGAAGCCCGCGGTGCGGGTCCTGATGAGCCCGTGGCTGAGAACAAAGCAGCAGCGGGTCGCCAAAAGAACCGCCGCATCGAATTTAAACTACTGTCCAAGTAACGAAACCATCACGGCCCGAAGTATGAAACGCGGCCCTGGAGTGCACGATGAGCATGGTCAAAGAGTTCAAGGAGTTCGCCTTTAAGGGCAACGTGGTCGATCTGGCAGTTGGCGTCATCATCGGTGCCGCCTTCGGCAAGGTCGTCAGTTCTTTCGTGAGCGATTTGGTCATGCCTCCGCTCGGTTTGCTCATGGGGAGCGTCGATTTCAAAGCGCTCAGCATGACGCTCCGCGCAGCAGATGGCACGCGCCCGGCGCTGCTCCTCACGTACGGCGCGTTCGCGCAAACTGTGTTCGATTTTTTGCTCGTGGCGCTAGCGGTGTTTTCGGCCATCAAGTTGATGAATCAGGCCAAACGGGCTGAGCCTCCGCCACCTGTGCCGCCCGCCGAGATCCCGAAGCAAGAGTTGTTGCTCGCCGAGATTCGGGATCTGCTGAAGGCGCAGACTAAGAGCTAAAAGCGGAGCCGACGGGCTGCGCGCCGCGATATCAACGAACGGTTTGGCCTATTCCTGCACGAGATGCACTTCAGCTCAATCCTCCTGCTTGCCCTGGCTTTGGCCATGGATGCGACGGCTGTTGCCGCGGCCAGAGCGCTCCTCGTGCCCCGCATTCAAACGCGTCACGTGCTGCTAGTGGCAGTGCTGTTCGGCGGCTTTCAGGCGCTCATGCCACTCATCGGCTGGTTCGCAGGAAGTCGCTTGGGGCCGTTCGTGCAAACCTTTGCCCACTTTATCGCTTTCCTTGTGCTCGGCGCGATCGGTGCCAAAATGCTTTGGGAAGCCCGCACCGTGCAAGCCGAAAAGGCAACCTCAGCCTCCGATCCTTTCGCGCTGTCCGTCATGTTAACATTGGCCGTGGCCACCAGCATTGACGCACTCGCCGTGGGAGTTACCCTGCCGATGCTGGGGGCGCCGCTTGGGTTGTCGCTCGCGACAATCGGCGTGACGACGGCACTCCTCAGTGTGGCAGGGCTCTTTCTGGGGCGCGTTGTTGGCAGTGCGCTCGGCAAGCGACTCGATGTTGCCGGCGGCATCGTCCTGATCGCCCTTGGCTGCAAGGTTCTTATCGAGCACTTCTTCGTGCGCTGAATCCCGTCCGACCTCTACCCGTTCGATGCTAACGCATCTGGCCCACCGTGAAGGCGATGCCGATTGCGATACTCCGTTGGTTCCAGCCCGGTGTGCTGACGAAAACGACGTGCAAAGTAGTTCGCATCCAGAATTCCCACTGCAGGCGCTATTTCTCTAACCTTTGCTTCCGTGTTTCGGAGTAGAGCCTGCGCTCTTTTCATCCGCAGCTCCCACATGTAGTTGAGCGGGGACGTTCCAAAGGTCTTCTGAAAACAACGCTGCAGCGTGCTTTGCGAAAGATCGAAACGGTCAACCAACGATTCGAGAGTCAGAGGCTCTTCAAAGTGTTCTTCCAGCCAAGACAACAGCAGAGCAATCCGGAGGAATGCCACAGCCACCGGATCGTTCGAGCGGGCGTAGTGACGCGCCAACTCCAGCACATTGCTCGTCAAGATCGACCGACAAAGCAGTTCAGAACCTGGCAGATTCACCGCTAGCTCCGACCGCATGCGGAGAAGGTCTTCCACACATCTCGCAAGCACACTCGGCGGCAAGCGAAGCTGCACTCGTATCCCCACATGGGGATGAGCGCGAGGCTCATAGACGAATAGCGGAGCTGCACCTGCAACCTGAAGCAACTCACTCCTGGGTATCATGAGAGCGGCAGTATCGAAAACAAGCCGCAAGGCCATGATTTCAGACTTGGAGCCAATTGAACTGGTACACCCGGCTGGCAGCACGAGCACGTCGCCCTCTCCGACCGCGAGGGACGTGCTCTCGGTCTCCAGGGTTCCGCTGCCGGCGCCAACAATCAACAGTTCGGTACACTGGCCAGTGCCTGTTTTCTCCGCAAACTCGTACCCTGTGAGCACCGTCACCGAAGCGGGCAGCTCCGACGCATCGGCACTTCGTTCGCTCAACTTAAGATTGGGGACCATGAGCTCACTGGCACTCGATGCTAATTT
>CAZSUA010000254.1:0-8283 GCA_964609655.1 uncultured Polyangiaceae bacterium
GGGGGGGGCCGATCCAACGCCTGTGGGCGGCGTGGTGGAACCGCCGCCGCCACTGCCGTTACCACCCCCGATTGGTCCAGGCTTGGCTGCATTGTTTGTGGAAGATTTGCCGTTGCCGCCATTGCTCGCAACTTGACTGGTGCAGCCAAGGACCAAGCCCAGCACGCTCGTAAGACATGCGAGACGCAAACGGCTGCGGTTCAATCCGGAGACAGCCGAGCAGTTGATTCTAAGTCGCGGTTGCGGGCTAACGCTAGCCCGAAGCGGGGTACTCATGTGTGAAGTATACCTATTTCATGCTCAGTGACTGCTATTTAGTTGCTTCTTTAGTTGCGTATTCCGGCGAATATTGCGTATTCAATTCACACCCAAAGATTCATTCAAAGGCACACTGCCATGCTCCTGAGAATACAAAATTCCAGATTCGCGAACCTCGAAGCGCCTCCGAGAAATCGGCCAATGATCCTAAGTCAGGAGTGTAGCTGAAGTGGCGTTGCTGAATTAGCGGGTCTTTTGGGTGTCAAGCGGCCGACGCGCTAATGGCACAGGCTGACTGGGGTGGCGAAAGTGCGCGCCCCTCCGCTGATTTTCTGACCGAGCCCGCCTGTCCCCGAGTATGGTGAGGGTATGGAAATCCAGGTTCCTCTGAATCTCTGCCAGAGCGGACTGCTCCTCCACCCCACGTCGCTGCCAAGCCCCAACGGAGTAGGGGATCTGGGTGATCCAGCTTTTGAGTTCGCTGATTTTTTGCAGCAAGCCGGGCAATCACTCTGGCAGATGCTGCCCGTCGGGCCGACCGGGGGCGGCAACTCTCCGTACGACAGCCCTTCCAGCTTTGCGGCCTCAGCGCTCCTGCTCGATTTGAAGCCCCTGGTGTCGCACGGCTGGCTGCCAAGTTCGGCACTTCGAGCCCCCGCGACGATGCGGAGCTTCGCCAAAGTTCACTACGGTGCGGCCGCGCTATTCAAGGAACTGCGGCTCCGTGCTGCGTTCCGCGAAGCGGGCGAGGTGCGCGCACTCCCGGGCTTTGAAGCCTTCGCCGAAAGAAATCGGGATTGGCTGAATGATTATGCACTGTACGTGGCCCTGCGCAGGGAGCACGACCGTCGACCTTGGTTTGAGTGGAACGAGCCGCTTCGTCGCCGCGAGCGGCAGGCGCTTAGGGCCGCTCAAGTTCGGCTTGAGCCCGAGATCGCGTACCAATGCTTTCTCCAATTTCTGTTTGATCAACAGTGGCAGAGGCTGCGGAATTACTGTCAGGAGCGCGGCGTGGCCTTGGTCGGCGATGTGCCGATGTTCGTGCGCTATGATGGCGCAGACGTCTGGGCGAATCAGCATCTGTTCCATTTGGAAGAGGGCGGGCAACGCACGGCGCTGGCTGGAGTTCCTCCGGATTACTTCAGTGCAGATGGGCAGCTTTGGGGGAATCCGGTCTACCGCTGGGAGGCGATGCGGCAAGACGGCTTTGCCTGGTGGGTGCGTCGTTTGCGCGCGGCGCTAGCGCGTTTCGATGTGGTTCGCTTGGACCACTTCATTGGGTTTCATCGAGTTTGGCACGTCGCGCCCGGTGCCCCCAATGCGCGCGAAGGTCAGTTTGAATACGTCCCCGGCGGGGAGCTACTCCAAGTGTTGCAGGCCGAACTCAAGCATCTGCCGTTGATTGCGGAGGATCTCGGGAGTGTCACTGAAGAAGTGCATGCGCTGCGCGACCGCTTTGGTCTGCCCGGGATGCGTGTGTTGCAATTCGCGTTCAATGAAGACCACAGCGATCATTTGCCACAGCGCCACACGCCCAATACCGTGGTCTACACGGGCACGCACGACAACGATACCGTTGCTGGGTGGTTGGCGGATGAGCGCTCCCGGCGCGGGGATGGCCGTTGGGTCTACGAGCGTCTCGCTGGCTGCCTACGCGAAGCGAAGCTTGCCAGTGCAGATGAATTCGATCACTTCACGCTGATCGAGTTAGCGCTCGCATCGGTGGCCAAAATGAGCGTTTTCCCCGTACAGGACATTCTAGGCTTGTCGAGCGCGGCGCGCATGAACATTCCAGGCGAGCCCTTTGGAAACTGGCAGTGGCGTTTACCGGAGGGGGCGCTAGACCGTTCGTTGGCAGCGCGTCTTCGCGCTCTCACGGAGAAACACGGCCGCAAGGGTCCCTAGCATTTAAAGGGACCCTTGTTCGCCGCGCGTGGGCTCGGATCTTGGTTATCAGTGGCCGAAGCGTGCTAGGAAATCAGCGATCTTTTTTCGTTGATCGACGTTCAGCACTTGCGAAATCTTCACGAGGTTTTGAGTCAAGAGCTCCGAGCCATTCCCAGCAAGCCCAAGTGCTTCTTGTCGAAGGAGTTCAACTTCCTCGGCCTTGACCTGCGGCGCGGTGAGGGCCGTCTTGAATTTGTCGCGAAGCGCCCGTTTCTCTTCGCGAAGCCGCTTCATTTCGGGTTTCGCGGTGCTCACGATCGTGCGGATCTGTTGGCGTTGGCTATCGGTGGCGTCGACCGCCTTAAAGATGAAATCCAGACGATTTTCTAAAAAGGCGTCTTTTTTCTCGTCGGACATCCCAAAGCGGCCTCGGCAGCCGCCGTCTTCAGCCCAGGCGCTGCCGTGCTTTGCGAAGAACATCCCGGCAAATGCGATGGCCGGCGCGCCGATCAGCAACCACTTGAGGCTGCGGCGGCGACGTGGGCTGCGGGTGACGTGAGGAGCTGGGCTGTCAGATTCGGGTTTCTGATTGCTGTCTGTCATAAGGTTCTCGTTTCCGGGTTAGTGTGGGTGAGCTCTGCGCTCGACCCACCCAATCTGGAGTGGCTTGTTTGTGGGGGCTTTTCGCAAGTGTGAAGTAACGTGAAGTTGGTGGCTCCTGATGCCAGGTGCTTGGGACGCGGCTTCGGGGTAACTTGCTGGCCTCGTGCGCGTGCTGATCGTTGGTTTTGGGTATGTGGGGCAAGCTCTGGGGCGAGAGTTGGCCGCACGCGGCGATCAGGTTCTAGGCATTCGGCGCAGCGTGGGGGAGGCTATGCCGGGCGTGGAACAGTGCGCACTCGATGCCACTCAGCCTGGCGCCTTCGAAGCGTTGCCCGGTGATTTCGACGCGGTTGTGTACGCTGTAGCACCCGGTGAGCGAAGCGACGCGGCCTATTTGAGCGGTTACGTGACGGGCCTCACAGAATTGTCGGGTAGCGGTTGGGTGCGGCGAACCGAGCCGCGTATCATATTTATCTCAAGCACGGCGGTTTATGCCGAGTCGGATGGAGGGTGGGTTGACGAAACGTCAGCGCTCACAACGGACGTGTTTTCTGCGCGGCGCTTGATCGAGGCCGAACAGCTGTTGCTCGCGAGTGGCTTGCCCGGAGTGGTCGTGCGGCTCGCTGGTATTTACGGACCGGGCCGGACGCGCTTTGTCAGCTCGGTACTTCGGGGCGAAGTACCTGGTGACGACGCTGTGCCACGTTATATGAATCGTATTCATCGGGACGATTGCGTGGGAGCCCTTTTACACCTGCTTGATCTTCCCGAACCGGAAGCGCTCTATCTCGGCGTCGATGACGAGCCTGCCAGCCGAAATAGCGTGGTCGGCTGGTTGCGCCAGAACTTGGGCACGCAGAGCAATCGAGTTCCCGCTCCGGGCCGAGGAGGCTCCAGTCGCGAAGTGGGTAACAAGCGCTGCAGTAACAAGAAACTGCGGGATTCTGGCTACGTCTTCCGTTTTCCAAGCTTTCGGGAGGGCTACGCCAGCTTGGCCCCCGAGTGCTAACCTTGGGTGATGGGTTCAGAAGCGAAGCGCGATCCCACGCACACCCGTGAGCGAATTCCGCCGCACCTACGGCAGTACGTCGTCCACCAGGATTTGGGCCAGTACAAAGAGATTGATCAAGCCGTGTGGCGCTTCGTGCTCTTGCAGCTTCACACCCGGCTCCAAGCGACTGCGCACAGTGCCTACGTCGAAGGCCTTGCGGCCACCGGGATCGGCGTGGAACGCATTCCAAGCATCGACGCGATGGACGCACTGCTCGCTCGATCCGGTTGGGGTGCCGTGTGCGTGGACGGCTTCCTTCCACCGCTTGCATTTCAAGAGTTTCAGGCCCTCGGGATTTTACCCATCTCGGCAAACATGCGCAGCCTGGATCACCTGGTATACACTCCAGCGCCGGACATCATTCACGAAGCGGCAGGGCATGCGCCGATCCTGTCGGATACGGTGTATGCCGATTACCTGAGGAAAATTGGTCGAGCGGGAGCTTTGGCGTTTTCTTCGCGCGAGGATGGGCGCTTGTATCGAGCTGTCTTCACGCTGAGCGAGGTGAAAGAAGAGTCGAATGCGACGCAAGCGCAGCTTGACGCCGCTGAACGTGCCGTACGGGATGCGCAGTCCCAGGTGTCGGAGTCGAGTGAAGCCGCGCGCCTCTCCCGGCTCTATTGGTGGACGGCCGAATATGGCTTGATCGGCCGGTGCGAAGAGTATCGGCTGTATGGCGCGGGCTTGTTGTCTTCGCTCTCGGAAAGCCATTTCTGCCACGATGTTAGCGTCAAGAAGCTTCCGCTTTCTGCCGCGTGTCTGGACGTGCCTTTTGACATCACGAAGGCGCAACCGCAGCTGTTCGTTGCGCGCGACTTTGAGCAGTTGCACGAGGTGTTGCACGAAGCCGAGGCGTCGCTAGCTCACGCGCTGGGCGGCCTTCGGGCGCTCACGGTGGCGCGAGCCTCAGGCGAGCTAGCTACGCTGGAGTTTGAACGTGGCCCTGAGCTCATCGGTCAAGTGGTTGATTTTGGCATCAACGAGCAAGTGGAGTGGGTGGCGGTCGCAGGGCCAGTGGCGTGGGTTGCCCAGGGTGAGATTGAGGCGCGGTCTCCGGCGCTTGAAGAACCGATGCTAGTTCCCATTGGGAAGCTTCGAGGCACTAGCTCGGAGTTTCTCAGCGAGGAGGAGTTTTGTAGGATTTTCTCGGCAATCGGTGGCGAGGCAGAGCTTGAATGGGATTCCGGGTTTCGCTGTCGCGGGATTCTTGAGCGGACCTGGTTGAATGCGGAAAGATTGGTTTTGGGTGTGACGCTCGGGAATTTCTTGCTCACGCATTCTGGATCTCCGGAGCACACGCGATCCGGCGAGCACCTTGAGCTTGGCCTGGTTTCCAGGTTTAGAATGCTTCGACGTGGAGCCTCCTGCTCTGATTTCTATCCGCCAACCCAGTTTTCAGAAAGGCGGATCCCAAAGCCGCGAATCTTCAATCAGACTCAACAGTCGCTGCTCGGCTTGTATGAACGGGCCGTTCTGGTGTTTCGCTCAGAGCTTGGTAGCCGGGCCGCGCAGGAATTTGAAACACTGTATCGCCGTTTGCAGCAGGAATTTCCCGACGAATGGTTGCTGCGGTGGAACTTGTTGGAGTGCCTCTTGAAGCTCGATTTTTCGGGGCCCCTGCGTGGCGAGCTGGTTTCTGACCTTGAAGATCTCGAGATCCGGTACCAGCACCGACAGCCTGTCGCCTCTGGTTTGCGGTATCTGGAGGGCTTGGTCCGCAGCGACTCAACGAAGCGGGATTGACAGGCACGGACGCGCATGGTCGCTTCGCGTGATGACTCGTCCCGTGTATGCAGTGATTTTGGCAGGTGGCAGTGGTACGCGGTTTTGGCCCGCTTCCCGACGCTCACGTCCGAAGCAACTGCTGGCGATTGACCCGAGTACCGAGAGCACGCTGATCGCGGCCACCGTCGAACGCCTCGCCAGCTTCTGCCCGCCCGAACGCGTGATCATTGCGACGGGTGAGGCTCTTTTGCCTGCGACGCGAGCCATCCTCCACCACCTGCCCGAATCTTCCTTCCTAGGTGAACCAGAGGCTCGAAATACCGCTGCTTGTATCGGTTGGGCAACGAGTGTGATTCGGCGGCGTGATCCGGAAGCCTTAGTGATGGTGGTGCCAAGCGACCAGGCTATCGCCGGAAGTGAACTCTACGAGCGTGCCATCCAGCGCGCGTTGGCTTCAGCCAATCAGGGTGTGGTGACGACCATCGGACTTCGTCCGAGTCGCGGTGAGACAGGCTACGGCTACATTGAGCTCGGGAATGCGCTTGGGGAGGAGACGTTTGTCGTTGCGGAATTCAAGGAAAAGCCCGACCAAGCCACGGCGGATAGCTACGCAATGAGCGGCAAGCACCTCTGGAATTCAGGGATGTTCTTCTTCTTGGCCAACACGATGCTCACTGCGATAGACCAACACCTACCCGCGCTCGGCGAGGGCTTGCGCCGCATCGAAAATGCTGAAGTTGGGCTGGAATATCAGACGACACGCGATGTGTTTCCGGGATTGCCGTCGGTGAGTATCGATCACTCTGTGATTGAGAAGCTGTCGCCACTGCACGTGGTAGTGGGTGATTTTGAGTGGAGCGATCTTGGCAGTTGGCACACGGCCTGGGAGCTTGCGCCCAAAGATGAGGCAGGTAACGCGGCTCGGGGTGAAACGCTGTTCGTGGAGGCCGAAGGCAACCTCGTCTTCGATCTTCGCTCGAACCCGGGTGACACCTTGACGGCAGTCTTAGGAGTCGACGGGTTATGTGTGGTCCAGACCGACGACGCACTCCTGATCATGAAGCGAGAGCGAGCGCAGGATGTGCGCAAAATCGTGGATGAGCTGAAGAATCGCGGCCACCATCACCGGTTTTGAGTGAAAAGTGCCGCTCCCGCGGCAGCTTTTGCCCGACTCGCGGGGATCAGGTTACGCTTTCCGACGAGTTGCCCATGACCGAGCCCGCCCCCGATCAAATCGTCGCTGAGAAGTATCGACTCAGTCGGATCCTCGGACGTGGCGGCATGGGTTCGGTGTGGGAAGGCCTCCACACCACGTTGGGGATCCGTGTTGCGGTCAAGTTCATTGATAAGCAGTATGCGAATAGCGAGGAAGCGCGCACTCGCTTCGAGAATGAAGCACGCGCGGCCGCGAGGCTCACGAGCAAGCACGTGGTCCGAGTCTATGATCACGGTGTGACCGAGGATGGCAGTCCCTACATCGTGATGGAGTTTCTAGAAGGAGAACCCCTTGATCAGCGCCTAGAAAGGCTTGGGCGGCTTCCACCCGCCGAAACGGCAACGATTTTGGCTCAGGTGTGTCGCGGTCTCACCAATGCGCATCAAGCAGGTATCGTGCACCGCGATCTTAAGCCCGAGAACATCTTCCTGGTGTGGGATCCGGAGGATCAGGCGGACGTGGCAAAAGTTGTCGACTTCGGAATCGCCAAGTTCGAAGAATCTTCGGGCGTCACGTCATCCACGCGCACGGGGTTAGTGTTGGGCACTCCCTACTACATGAGTCCAGAACAAGCGCGTGGTTTCAAGAATCTGGATCTGCGTTCTGACCTTTGGTCGATCGGTGTCATTGCTTACCGCTGCATTGTCGGAGCCCTCCCGTTCAACGGCGAGGCGATGGGGGATTTGCTCGTCAAAATCTGTGTCGATCCGCTGCCAGTGCCGTCAAAAATGGCCGGGAATGTGCCTAATTCTTTCGATGACTGGTTCGTGCGAGCACTCACCCGCGAGCCTGAAGATCGCTTCAGTAGCGCTGCCGCACTGGCCGAAGCGTTGCTCGCTGCCTGCGGCGTCACGCAGCCCAAGGGTGGCTCCGGTGTAAAGCTTTCTGGTGTTTCTTCCGCTGTCACCAACCCGGACGCGTCGCACCTGTCACCGGCACCTTTCCAAGAGCGAGATCCACGGTCAAGCACTGGAGCGCCCTTCACGCAGACCAACGGACGCTCGTTGCGGCCGGCACGCTTGGGCAAGAGTGCCTTGATCGCAGGCTTGGTTGGAGTTTTCTTAACGATTGGGATCCTCGCGCTCGTGACGGCGCTGGGCAAGGGTGACGCCGAGACCGAGAGAGGAGCGCTCAGTTCGCAAGCTAGTGCCGCGCCCGAACAGCCCAAGTCGAGTGTCACCCCCGGTACTCTGCCACCCCCGGTTTCAACAGGTGAATCTCAGCCAAAGGTTGAGGGGACGAAACCGACGCTAAGTTCAGGAGCGAAGCCGGTTGCGGCGAGTAGCGCAGTTTCAAAGCCTAGGGAGCGCGCGAACACCACTCGCCCCGGAGTGAAACCGGCGAGTGTGCCGCATAAGCCTGCATCTACGAAGTCGCCCGAAGACTTGCTCGGCTACTAGCCCGCCTTCGGTCGCTGCGCGAGAGGCACGACCGGGATAGGGTTTCGGGGCCGCGCCGCAGGCGTGCCAGGTGAGCTGCCATTTTTGTTCCTTGGAAGATAGTAAGCATGCTCTCATGATCCAACGCGGGCTTGCCCGAAATT
>CAZSUA010000255.1:0-8187 GCA_964609655.1 uncultured Polyangiaceae bacterium
CGGGTACTCCGGCTGCTGTGATCGACGCACCAGTGTCACCGATCCATCCAACGCCGTCACGCTCACAGCCTATGATTCTTTCGGGAATGTTCTGGTCGTCACCGATCCGAATGGCAACCTGACGCGTATGACGTACGACGGACTCAATCGCCTACTCACGCGCACCAACGGTGCCAACGAAACAACGACGTTCACGTATGATGATAACCTGGCAGATGGCGTGGGCATCGATGCCGTCGCCAGCCGCGTTAGCGGTCTTGCACTCGGGCCGAATGCGGCAGGTGCGGGTGTGCAAAGGACCGACGCCTTAGGGCACAAGACGTTCGAGTTGAAAGATGGCGCCGCACGTTCGGTGCGCACGCTTGACGGTAATGGGAACGCCACGACCCGCAAGTATGACGTGCTGGTGAGTGGTCTCCTAGAAGAGAGCGTCGTTGATCCGCTTGTCCACACCACGCGCACGCGCACCGACGGGCTCGAGAATCCGAGGAGGGTTGTAGATGCCAAAAATTGCATAACCACCCGGACTTTCGACGCCAACAGCAATGAGCTCAGCTTGAGCGATCCGAATTCAACTGGTCACTCCTGCCTGTTTGATCTGAGAAACCGAAAGAACTCGTGCACGGACACTCAGGGTGACACCAACAGCTGGTCCTATGATGCAGAAAATAACCTAGTATCGATGACGGATGGCTTGGGGCAAGCGACCACCTACACCTTCGACGCCCGTAACCGCAAGCTAACCGAACGCGATCGGCTTGAAGGCGTCACCCGTCTTACGTATGATGGAGACAATCGCACCACAAGCATGACTGATGCCGAAAATAGTGCGACCAGTTACGTGTTTGACACTCGTGGGCTGCTGACACGCGAGAGCCTCCCGGCCCAGCAAGCCGGCGTGCCCAACGTCCGGAACTACGCCTACGATCCCGGTCGCCGCATGACGTCACGGACCGATCAAACAGGCTTAGTCTCCACCTTTGTGTACGACCCTGCCAATCGGCTGACAGAGCGCCGGTACCCCGATGGCAAGAACGATGTCTATGCCTACGACGCTGCCTCCCGGCTCACAAACGCAACGAGTAACCGCTACAGCACGCTGGTGACGCGCACGTATGACAATGGCAATCGGCTGCTCTCCGAAACACAACGTATCGGCAGCACAAATTACGTTGTGAGTTACGCGTACGATGCCGCCAATCGGAAAACGCAAGTCACCTATCCCGACGCCTCCGTCGTCAACCGAGGCTACACCGAGCGTAACCAGCTATCGTCGGTGAACGCCGACTCCACTCTAATCGCGTCAAGAACCTATGACGCCGGGCTCCGCCTAACGCGGACGATTTTCGGAAATGTCCTCACCGAAGACCGCACTTATCGAGCCGACAACCAGGTGTCCAGTATCTCGACGCCCGGCATCAATGTGCTCGGTTATCAATACGACGCCAACAAGCGCGCTACCCAAGAAACGAATACGCTCCTACCCGCCGAAGCGTTGAGCTACGGCTATGACTTCGAGGATCGCCTCGTGAATTGGAAGCGCGGCCCTTCGGCGACACCGACGCAGACACAGACGTGGGGCCTATCATTGGTGGGCGATTGGCAGAGCACCACCAGCGACGCGATAGCAGAGACGCGCACGCACTCACCGGTGCACGAAATCACCAGCCTCACAAAAACTGGCAACCCGACCGTTGCGTTAACTTACGACGCAAAGGGCAACCTGGTGCTCACCAGTGCAGGCCAGACGCTCGCTTGGGACGTGGAGAACCAGCTCGCGAGTGGCGGATCGGCTCCCGGTTTGGCGGGTGGCTCGTACCAATATGACGCACTCGGAAGGCGCCTGAGCAAAACGACCGGGGGCATCACCACCCGCTTCGTTCACGATGGGGACCAGGTGATCGGTGAGTACGAAAACGGCACCCTCAAACGCCGCTACGTTTACGGCACGTACATCGATGAGCCACTGGCCCGGCTAACGCCGGCCGGCACGCTGTATTACCATCAGAGCCGGATTTATTCTGTCATGGCCCTCTCCAACCAATCTGGACAGCTGTCAGAGCGGTACGGCTACACGCCTTACGGTAAGCGACGGGTAGTGTCCCCAGCTGGTGCAACGTTAGCTGTAAGCGCTGTGGCGAATCAGGTTGGATTTACGGGGAGGTATCATGATGGCGAGACGGGACTGGCGTACTTCAGAGCACGGTATCAGGATGCGCAGTTAGGAAGGTTTGTGTCGAGGGATCCTTTGGGAATGAGGGCGAAAATAGGCGCAATCGAACCAAATCTGTATACCTATGTTGGAGGCAGTCCGTCTAACCTTCTGGACCCGAGCGGTCAGGTTGCGGGGCCAATAATCGACCCGAAATGCTTCGACGCATGCGTCGAGAGGGAGAAGCAGAAGGGTGGATATAAGAAATGTAGGATGGATAAATGCGCCGGGCTGCTGAAGGATCAGGAGGAGGAATGCATAGTTAACAACTGTTCGAAATTCGCGGGAGATGTCGTACTCAAATGCACTCAAGCATGCAATATCATGTGTTAAACTTACTGGTACTTTGTGGGATGGGCGCATGCTCGGGCAGTCGCAGTCCTCCAGCATCGCCTCGCCCCACAGAGAGTGTCATGGTGTTATCCTGTGATGATAGGTTAGCACGCGGACTCCGCATGGAAGAATCCAAGGACTACGCTGGTGCGCTTCGCACGTACGAGCCCTGCACCGATGATCTTGTTCTTCGAATCGGCATGCTTTCTCGGTGTTATGCCCCAGCCAAGGAAATCCTCATTCGGCGCAGAGTTAGTCTTGAAAAGGAGGTGAATGCGTCATTTGCTCGTGGCGTTGAGCCTGAGCTGGCGTTGACCAGGTTTCTGGTTAGCATCAATGTTGCACTGCAAGACGAGGAGCGGAGCGTGCAGCTTTTCGACTTGTCCCTATCAAAGGGCTTTAGGGTTACCGCGAAGGAACTGCAAGAAGCGATTTGGATGGAGTTGACTGAACGCCGGCGGTACGCCGACGCGCTTAGGTGGGATACTGCCCCCATGGCTCAGGTTTCTGAAGATTTAGCGCTGGTGAGGCCTGCTCCAAAGAGAGATCCTGAACTTGCGAACCCTCAAGTTATATGGCTGATGTTCCGCAAGGCCGTTATCCTGGCTGAAGCTCAGGCGGGAACCGGTCGGTCTGACGAAGCGAAGGCGACACTTGAGGCAGCCTTGGGGGTGTTTATTGCTGTGGAGGGCTTCGTGTTCATAAGCCAACGAATGAAGCGAGCTGAAAACGATCAGCTGGTCGCTTGGAGTCTCGGACAGGCCGACAAAAGATTGAGCGCAGGCGATGCTGGGATGGTCCGCAAACGCCTGAGCGAAGAGCATGTTGTTGGGCATTAATCCCTTATCTGGCCGTTAGATGAGAACAGCGATGTGATTCCGCCGCCCGACCAAGACGCTGACACACGGAGAACCAGCCGGGTTTAATAAGACGGCATGCCAGCATGCCCACGCAGTGGAGGCACAACCGAAAGAAGCTGGACGAGCTCGCGGACGCTCATCGATTGGCCTACAAAGTGTGCACAAAAACACACAAAAGCAATAACTCGGATCTGCCAGATTGTGTGCCGGCCCTGGGCAGCCCTTTCCGCTCTTTTACTGAGGCGCCCAGTCGATTAGGGTTCGCCGCAATGCCTCTATTTCAAAGGTCAGATTCCGGAGAAAGCGCCCCCGATATTGTCTCCGGAGTTTCACGTCGAAGGCTCGCGGGATGGGTCGCTGCGAGCGGAGTGCTAGCGTGGGCGCCGTTTGCCCAGGCCGCGCGCATCAAGGGACAGCTGGTGAGGGGTGAAGAACTCCTGAATCCAGTGTGGGAGGAAGGGCGAGACCCCGCGAATCACGGTTTCTCGTTTCGTGAACCGGTGCCCACGGTCCAGGCTCGCTTTCGAAAGCTCTTTCCGTATCTTCCGCGCGAGGTGTGCGTGGCGCTCATCGCTGAGGGCAAGCAAGGGCCGATGCGTGCGATGGGGATCACGGTGGGCGGCGGGCGTACCGCGCCAGTAACGGTCGTGGTCCCACCAGGTACTCGCCTTGATTTCCAAAACAAGGACCCGTTCGCACACCGTCTGTACGGAATCAACGTGCCGAACTTCTCGCTGTCAGACACTGCCAAAGGGTCAGTGCGCCAATGGTCAGTGCCGGGGCCGGGCGTTTTCGAGATTCGCGATGAATTGGCACCCAGCCTTCGCACTTGGGTGGTCGGAGAACCTAATGTGGCGGCGCTCGTCTTCCCGTCCTCCAAGGGGGAGTTCGCGCTGACAGTTGCCGAGCCCGGCAATTACACCATCCAGGCATATTTCTGCGGCAAAAAAATAGGCGAAGCGCGCCCCATCACGGTCCAGGCGCGAGACCTCGATCTGTCGAGAGCCCCAATCACGCTGGTTTCTGCCAAATAATCTGAAGCCTTATCACTTGTCTTCCTGAGTATTGAGTCCACATGTTGCTTTCTCGCTTTTGGTACGGGGTTTTAGGGCTGGCGTTAGGTGCGCTCGTGTTTCTCTTGTCGCTCGCAACGAGCGTCTACAACCGCGCGGAAGCACGCGCCGTGGGGCAGGGGCTCTCGTCGGATACGCAGGTGGTTGAGTGGTATCTGCGTTCGGATGCGCGGATGCGTTCAGAACAGTTGATCCCGTTTGCGTTGGATCCGGCCATTCGGAAATCTTTGCAGCAATCAACGCAGGCTGAAGGCGCGGTCCCGAGCGAAGCACGAGAGGCGGCCGAGAAGGCGCTGAAGAAGCTGTTGGAGTCCGCGACGGTGATGGAGGGCGGCCAACAAAGGCGGGCGTTTGATGCAGTGTTTGCTGTGGATCAGCAGGGCCGTGTGGTCGCTCAAATGGGTTACGACCAAGGCGGGAAGGATTTTGAGCTAGGGGGGTATCCTGTGGTTGCCGATGCTCTTCACGGGTTTTTGCGCGACGATACGCTCGTGCTCGACTACATCTATCGCGTTGTGGGGCGACCTGTTGAATTCGACATGGGCCAGATGCCTTCGGGCGCGGTGATTGGGGCTCGGATCGTGAACGATGCCTTCGCGCGTGAGTTGGCGCAGAGAACCGGAGCCGCGGTGGCCTTCTATGTCAACGGTACTATGAGCGCGCGCGCCAGCTTCGATATAGAAGCCGTTGACACCGCCGACCTGGATCAGATCCTCCCGGATCTTTCCAAGATGGCGACGGATAAGGACTACTTGGAGAAGGGTCGAAGCCAGATCCGCGATGTGAATGGCAAGCTGAAGGCACAGTATTCGCGCATGCCGGGCGAGGCTTGGAAGCTTGGCACCGGGTATGCGGTGGTACGCAAAGCCAGTTTAGTTTCGGGCTTCTTGGGGTTCTTCAAGATGGCGGATGATAAAGATAAGGCGGAAGCCAGCCTGGTGATGGCCGGGTTGCTCGCGCTCGCGGCAGTGGCGGTCGGGATCATCCTCAGTCTCTTCGAGCACACTAGGCCGTTACAGGTTTTTCGCGCTGAAGCGAACCGGCTGGCTAAGGGGCAAACCGATCAGCTGCAGCCCAGCAAGTTTCGCGGCGTCTACCGACGCATCGCAGCCGATCTCAATGATGGAATTGAGGCGGTTGCAGCCAAGGGCGGTGCGCCACGTCGAGCCGCGGATCTGACGCAGGTCCTCGGTGATCTGCCGGACCAACCCCAAATGAGCGCATTCAGCTTGCCGGGGGAGGGGCCAGCTTCGCAGACGAGCGCGGATGCGCCAGAGACTTCGAAGAATTTTCCACGGCCAGCGGGTGGAGCTGTGGGTGGTCCGCCGAAACCTCCAGCCAAGCGTCTGCCTCGCGCTCCGGGTGCCGCTCCAGCCAGCGAGGAGGCAGTTGTTCCCTCAGCCGCAGTTGTTCCCCTCGCCGCAGTTTTTGATCAGGAAGCCGAGTGGCGTGAGGTGTACGACGCATTCGTAGCAACCAAGCAACAGTGCGGAGAATCTATCGAAGGTTTCACCTTTGAGAAGTTCGAAGAGACGCTCAAGAAAAATCGTGACGCGCTTGTTGCTCGGCACGGAGCCAGCCACGTGAAATTCAGCGTCTACGTCAAAGACGGGCGGGCCGCGCTCAAAGCAAACCCGATTCGCGGGTAGCTTCAACGCTTGGCGACGGGCAGTTTTTTGGCCCACTTTCGCCGCACTCTCGACAGTTGCAGAAGCTCGCCCTATGCCGCGTATGGAGCATCTTTTCATGAGCGAACCCACCCTGCACAACGTCATCATCATTGGTTCGGGCCCGGCTGGGCTCACCGCTGCCATCTATGCCGCGCGCGCGAATCTCAAGCCATTCTGTGTTGAAGGCTTCAACGCGGGTGGGCTGATTCCAGGTGGGCAGCTGATGTTCACCACGGAAGTTTGGAACTATCCCGGTTTTCCTGAAGGCGTGGATGGGCAGGAGATGATGGGGAAGTTCCGCGAGCAAGCCGTGAGTCAGGGGGCAACTCTGGTCACCGCGGATGTTCAGAAGGTCGATTTTTCGTCGCGGCCATTCAAGGTGTGGGTGGGCGAGGGGGAAGATGTGCTGCACCTGGCCAAGAGTGTGATCCTCGCCACTGGCGCACGCGCGAATTATTTGGGGCTCGAGAGCGAGCACAAGCTCAAGAACAAGGGCGTGAGCGCCTGTGCCGTGTGCGATGGCGCTCTCTTTCGCAAAGAGGATGTGGCCGTGGTGGGGGGCGGGGATACCGCGATCGAGGAAGCAACTTACTTAGCCGGCGTGTGTAAGAGCGTGACCTTGATCCATCGTCGCGATGAATTTCGCGCGAGTAAGGCGATGCAACAGCGGGTGCAGACCAATCCGGAAATCCGTCTGCTCCTGAGCCACGCCGTCGAAGAAGTTTTGGGCGTTGAAGAAGATCATGTGACCGGCCTCCGCGTGAAGGATCTAAAATCCGGAGTTACAAGCGTCTTGAAAGTGGGGGCGCTGTTCGTTGCGATCGGCCACACACCGATGACGGACTTGTTTCGTGGCCAGCTGGATGTTCATGAAAACGGCTACCTGAAAATTCAGCCGGGCAGCACGCGCACCAATATAGAGGGTGTATTTGCGTCAGGCGATGTCGCCGATTTCGTCTATCGCCAAGCCGTGACAGCGGCGGGCACGGGTTGCATGGCTGCGCTCGACGCCGAGCGTTGGCTGGCTGCCCAGGATCAGCACTGAGCCATGTCTGGCTCCTCTGAACCGCGCGTCGCCCACGAAGACGACGCGCTGGAGTTGAAGGAGCTCACCCGTTCGCTCTTGGCTTACGCCAAATGGCAGAAGACGTCGGGTGCTTCAGGCTTGCTACGCGCCACTGAAGAAATCGTGCGTTTGCGCGCGCCAGTTATTGACGTAGCCGAAGCAGCACCGCAGGTTCCCGCCAAAGGACCTGCGCCGTCCGCGACACAACCACTCGACAGCAGCGTTAGACATCCCGCTGGACAATCACTCGACAGCAGCGTCAGACGTCCCGCGGCAACTCAGGCTTCGGCTTTAGCGTCAGTTCCAGCTTCGGCTTCAGAGGAAGCCAGGAGCTTACGCTTGAATGTATTGGCGGCTGAGGTAGCAAGTTGCACGCGCTGCACGCTGCATCAGCACCGGACGCAAACCGTATTTGCGCGTGGCACTGGGCGCTCGGGGCTGTGCTTTGTTGGAGAAGGGCCAGGTGCCGAGGAAGATGCTCAAGGCCTGCCTTTTGTGGGCCCAGCGGGGCAATTGCTGGATCGGATGATCGCGGCGATGGGGCTTGAGCGGGATGACGTCTACATTTGCAATATTGTGAAGTGTCGCCCCCCGGAGAATCGGAAACCGGAGCCTGAAGAGGTGCGCGCCTGTGCCCCATTCTTGAGTGAACAGCTTGAGCTCTTGCAGCCCAAAGTGATGGTGGCGCTCGGGGCCACGGCGGTGGAGGGCTTGCTAGGGCTCACGGGCGGCATCACGCGGCTGCGCGGCAGCTTCCGCCTCTATCAAGGGCGCATTCCCGTGATGCCCACGTTTCATCCGGCTTATCTCTTGCGGAAGCCCGCGGCCAAGCGCGAAGTTTGGGCGGATTTGCAGAGCGTGATGCAGCACATGGGCCTCAAGGGTGGGAGCGCGCGTTAAGCCTTTGGTTTGCTGATGCCCACCCCGCTGCCGCGGAGCGCGGCAGCGGGGTGGGCATCAGCAAACCAAAGGC
>CAZSUA010000256.1:0-5113 GCA_964609655.1 uncultured Polyangiaceae bacterium
CCCCCGAGCCTGCCAAGCCCAGATTTCTCTGAGCCTCTTCCCATTCCGCTCACCAACAGCAAACCTCCACTCCGTACGCAAGAGCCTCCCGAACCCGGTTGGGAGTTGAGCGGAGCCGCCCCACTCGGAGCGCAACACTTGGAAGTTGTCGCGGAAGCTGACTCGGAGCGCGGAACACCAGCCTCGCGTGCTGTTTCAGTCCCGGCACTGGAGCCGCGTCCAGCAAGAAAATCTGATTCGCACAACCTGCCCACCGTGATCGTCGACCTCGCCAGCAACTGTCAAACGCTAGTTTCGGAGCTGATCTCTGGGAATTTCGACGCAAGCAATCAACTGGTTCAGATCGGTGGCCCAGCGGCCAGCGCCCTCGCCGCACGGCTGCCTGGTCCGATTCAAATGGATTATCTGAACGCACTTGGAGAGATCCAAGTGCGCGCATCCCAATGCGGACCACTCCTTCGAACCTTGAGCAAGCTCGGCCCACAAGCTGCGCCGTTTGTGGCACTCCGTACCCTGGATAGTGACGCCACCGTGAGAGCTTGGGCCACTCACTTGCTCGCCGAAATGCCAAGCGACGATGCAGCACGCGCGATCGTCAAACGCCTCTTCGACGACGACCCCGAAGTCAGAAAAGTGGCAATTTCCGCGGGGCGTTCCATGCAATCCAATTCCGCTGCCCGTCTCAGCTTCCTGGATCAGCTGGCTGCACACGCCGGGAATCGCGACGCTCCTGAAGCGGTGCGCCTAGGCGCCATTCTGGCGCTGGATTCTCTGCGCGAGCCACAGGGGGTTCCCACATTGATTGCGCTACTTGCAGCTGAGAACCCCAAGATTGCACAAGCTGCCCACACAACCCTGTTAACGTTAACCCGAGAAGATCTTGGGAGCCTTCCGGAACCTTGGCAGAAGTGGTGGGAGCAGAATGGCAGTCGACACCGCATCGAGTGGCTGATTGATGCCCTCATGAGCGACACGAGCAGCGTCCGGAGCTCCGCTTCCGAGGAGCTGAAGAGCCTGACCAAGGAATACTTCGGCTACTATGAAGATTTGCCCAAACGCGAGCGGGCCCGAGCCCAACAGCGCTACCGAGACTGGTGGGAGAGTCGCGGCAAGTCGCGCTTCGACTAGCAGCCAACGGGAAGCAAGCGCATGTCCACCTTGAGGGCGATTGCCCCCTCGACAACTAGGTCGAAGCCGTGGAATGGAATGGAAAAGCATGCGAGAGCCTGAGTCCTCCGAACCAGCCCTCCGAGAAGCCAACCTTGCGCTTTCGGGCCGCCGTCAACACGAAGCAAGTCGCTTTGCATCGATTGAGCTGCGGGCGAAAGACCCTCAAGATCGAGGTTGGGTTGCCCTGGCGATGCTTTCTGTGGCGCTCGTCGCCTGCCTGTGCGTGCTTGGCGCCTGGCTCATTTGAGCGCAACTCTCGCTGGCAGGTGGGGCATCGCGGTACTCCTGGCGGGCGTATCGCACCTAATTGGTAGACGCGAAATGAGCGAGCTCGGAGGACTCACATAAGTCTGAGAGTTGCCGTTGGCATTAGCATGTGGCGCCTCCTCCTCAGCCTGCTGTTTTCCACGAGCCTTCTGCTCAGCCTGAGCCCGAGGGCCCAGGCACAAGGCGACGGAACATTGATAGCCGACGGCCTGGGGATGATTCGAACCGGAGCACACTCTGGCAGCTATCAACTTTCCCCTGGTGTTAACCTAATCTTGGGATCCAATTCGGAAGCACGCGTCTTCTCTCGTGCTCAGGAACTTCCGTTGCTGTCCGGTCCCCTGATCAAGACCTGGACGGTGATCGCCACCTCGGGACGTGTTGAGGTTGCTGTTGTCAAGAATCAGCGCCGCGCGGTGCTGATCACCGATGCCGACCGCCGAGGAGCCATTTGCCTAGGTGGAAGATTGGTTATCGGTACTTCAGCAGGGCACACCGCAGCAGCCAATATTGATGGCACTTCTGTAGCGATCTCGAAGGGGCGGATCTCGGAGCTGGCTTCGGGCAGTGAAATAGACTTTCAGGGTGTGGATGAGCCGCCGATCAGGCGCGCCCTCAAGCAAGCTCAGGGCATCAGCTTGCCCAACAAGCTGTGGATCGCCCCCGCTGGCGTAGCAAAGATCAGAGGTGTCAGCGTCCCGCCCGTCACAGATGCCTTGGAATACGAGCTGACGCTCCGGCCCCGCGAAGCTGGTCAGGCGGAACAGCGCGTCGTGACCCGCGACCCGTTGCGAGGCTTTGACTTTGATCTGCCTCCCGGCACTTACGGCGCTCTTCTTAGAACCGTCAGTCAACTCGGCATACCTTCTGCGGCGTCCTCCGAGGAAACACTTCAAGTTATCGGCATAGCGCTCCCCGCAGGATCGCGCGTGGATGAGCTTGGCAGGATCCACCTGGCGAACTCGCAGACCGTGCAATTCATCCACGCAGATGGCCTGCTTCAGACTGCCACCGGTGCTCGAAGCTCCCGGGCAGCCACGTTGCCGGCGGGGCTCTTCAAAAACGAACGCACCGCGGTCGCGCTCCGCATGCCTGGCTCCCTGGACTGTGCGGTGGTGCTCCTCGTTCCACAGTCTTTGCGTGCGGAGGTTTTCGCCGGGCCGAAGCTTGCCACCTGGCCAGCCGATCCCGTCCAAATCTCGATCCGGCTGTTGGGCGACGCTAAGGGGCAAAACCTGAACACCCTCGTTACCAAAGTGACGCTGGGAAACGAGCAGATCGCCGTCAGCTGGCGCCAAGATGGCGATCGCTTAGTCGGAAGCGTAGAGCCACGCTCCCTGCGTCGACCTGACGTGCTCCGCGTGGAAGTCACCGATCAGAATGGCGCCCAGCTTGGCCGCGATTTCTTAGAACTGATCAGTACGCCGCAAGCCCCGCCAAAACTGGGCTCGCCCCTCAGTGTGGCCACGCGCTAGCTACTTCTTCGACTTTTTAGCGCTGTCCTTGGTCTTATCTGCGTCGCTCTCAACCTTACGCAGATCCACTTCCCAGCTGATCGTCTGCTCGTCACCGACGAACCCCGGAACGATCACTGCTGACAGGGCTCGCAACACACACTTGCCAACAGGAGTATCCGAATGGGGGGGCTCGATGGTGGCTGTCTTTGCGTGACCTGTATTGGCAAACACGAGCGTGACCTTCGCAACTCCGCGTTCTACCTTAGCTTGCTCTTCAGCGGTTAGGGCCTCGGGGCAGGTCTGCGCGGAGCGTGTGGCTCGCTTCAGCTCAAGCTCGGCCTGGGATTGATCCCATTTCGCTTGTTCTTCGGTATCTGTTGCATCGTCCGCCCCGAGCCTATCGTCTCCGCGCGCCGCTTTGGCCTTGGCCTGCTCATCGGCGAGCTGTTCCTGCTCGGCAACGTACTCATCCGGCGTACGAATGCCCGACTCCTTGGGAGCGCACGCTGCAAATCCAAGACCCAATACCCACAAGGCTGACCATCGCATGGGCGGGATACTAGCGTGTGCCCGGGCGCGTTTGAAGTCGCTTCCTAAGAGTTTCGTTCCAACAGAATGGCTTCAAAGATCCGTGATCAAGTAATCTTTGATTTTATACAGCAGGGCCCGGTGGCTGATTTCTAGCACCTCCGCCGCCCGAGTGCGGTTTCCACGGGTCTTTTGCAGGGCACGGCGAATCAAGATCTCCTCAACTGCACGCATCGTCTTCTTGACACTCAGCTCACCTGTTTGGAGCTGCACCTGCACAGGGTCGCGCGCCTCGCGGATGCGATCGGGTAAGTCTGGCGCAAAAATGCGGTCTCCTTCTGCCAACACCATGGCTCGTTCGATGGTGTTTTCGAGTTCACGCACGTTGCCTGGCCAGGAATACTCGTACAACAGCCGCCGTGTCTCGGTATCGAGCCCTTGCACGTTGGTTCCGAGGCGTTTGTTATTTCTGGCCACGAAATGGTCGATGAGGAGCGGGATGTCTTCGCGTCGGTCGCGCAATGGAGGCACCAGAATCGGTAACACGTTGAGCCGATAGAAGAGATCTTCGCGAAAGCGGCCGGCCTTGGCTTCTTGCTGCAAGTCTCGATGGGTCGCCGCGATAATTCGCACATCAACTTGAAGATCGCGTGTTTCACCGACGCGTCGGATCTTTTCGTCCTCCAGCACTCGGAGGAGCTTCACCTGTAGCGCCAGCGGCAACTCGCCTATCTCGTCGAGAAACAGCGTCCCCCGATCAGCTTCCTCAAACAGCCCACGCCGGTCGGCGATCGCGTCGGTAAATGCTCCGCGTTTGTGCCCGAAAAGCTCGCTCTCCAGTAAGTTTTCGGGGATCGCCCCGCAATTGACAACAACAAACGCCTCCCCACGCCGATTGCTCTGGCGGTGTACAGCCCGCGCTACCAGCTCTTTGCCGACACCGCTTTCACCATTCACCAGAACCGTTGTCTTGTAGTCAGCGATCTTGGCGATGGTCCGGAAGATCAGCTGCATGCTTGGGCTTTTAGCGACAAACTCTTCGAATTTGTGTTCCTTCAGAACTTCATCGCGCAGCGCCCGATTCTCACGGCGAAGCTGTTCCCGTTCTTCAGCTTTGAGCAGCGTTAAAACGACCTCATCTTGTCGAAAAGGCTTCTGGATGTAGTCGTAGGCGCCTGCCTTCATGGCTTCGAGCGCAAGGTCGGTATTGCCGTAGGCGCTCATGACAATGACGGTCGCTTCGTTACGTTTTGCCCGTAACGTCGACAGCAGATCCAGACCGCCCATTTTAGGCATCCTCACGTCCGTCAACACAAAATCCGGACCAAAGCTATCCACGAGCTTCAGCGCCTCCTCGCCACTCGCGGCCGTTTCTACCTGGTAACCCTGGCGGGTCAGCAGCGTACGCAGAACCAGGCGGAGGTTCTCTTCGTCGTCGACTACCAGGATCCTTTTCACTACGCAAAAAGGTTATATGTTCCACTGGTGCTACGCAAGAAGTTCGTACCCGGTTGTACCCCCCTGCGCATCCCCCTGGGCGAAGACCTGCTCCCCGAGTTCGGGATTCCTGCTGGGGCCCCTTCCTGATAGGCCTGCGATCCTATGCTTTGCGGATTAGACCAGGTGTTTTCAGGTGAGCTCAGCAACGTTCGCAAACGCTTGCGGGGTGCACGGGTAGGAATTCTCACGCA
>CAZSUA010000256.1:5213-8163 GCA_964609655.1 uncultured Polyangiaceae bacterium
GTGCTGGTGATCGATCTCTGCGATGTTGGAAGCCGCTACTACACTTACGTGTGGACTGCCCTCTTGGCCGCGCGAGCCGCCGTCGCAGCCGGAGTGCATACGCTGATTTTGGATCGACCCAATCCGATCAGTGGAACCCCAACGCTCGCTGAGGGCAAGCCGCAGGAGGCTGACTATTTGTCCTTCGTTGGCTTGGAGTCCCTACCTGTGCGCCACGGATTAACGCTCGGAGAACTCGTCTGCCTCTTTTTGGAACGAGATGGCGCGACACTCGGCGCTGAGGGTGCCGTCTCGGTCGTGCCCGTGCTCGGTTGGGAACGTCATCAAACCGCAAGTGCCTGGAATCGCCCTTTTTCGCCGCCTTCCCCCAACATGCCCAGCTTGGAAACGGCGCTCGTCTATCCGGGCGCTTGCCTACTTGAAGGCACGAATCTTTCTGAAGGCCGTGGCACCACGCTACCTTTTCAAATGGTGGGCGCGCCGTTTCTGGATGCTGCCAAGCTTGCGACAGCGTGCGCTGAGCTTGGAGCCCCCGGGGCTCAGATCCGTCCCGTCCATTTCCAACCGACCTTCGACAAACACGCCGGGGCGGTGTGCCATGGGGTCCTCATCCAAGTCACCAACTGGCGCCTCTTTCGACCTATCGCAACTTACCTTTCGTTGCTCGCACTTGCCAAAGCGCAAGCACCCGACACCTTCAAGTTCACGACGGGTGTGTATGAATTCGAAACGGGGCGCCCCGCCTTCGATCTGCTCACCGGCTCCGATGCGGCCCGTTTGGCACTCGTCAATCAGGCGACACCGGCCGATCTTCAGGACCTGGTGTGCCGGGTAGATGCGGGCTGGGCGGATGTGATGGCCGAAGCAGAAGCGCGTGTCGAAAGGGCACGCGGCTAACGAGGAATCTGAGTATGCCGTTCAAGGAAAGCATGGGAGTTCCCGATCTTGGCGTGGGCGTAGGCCTGCGCGTACCCCACTATCGAGAGATCCTGGAGCGGCAGCCAAAAGTCGATTTCTTCGAAGTGATCAGCGAAAATTTTATGGGTGCTGGCGGCAAGCCGCGCTACCACCTGGAACGAATTCTCGAAAGTTATCCTGTGATTCTGCACGGGGTTTCGCTCAGCATCGGAGGGCCCGCTGAGCCGGACCGTGCCTACCTCGATCAGCTCAGAGAGCTCGTGCGCAAAGTTAAGCCAGCCTGGGTGAGCGATCATTTTTGCTGGTGCGGAGCGTCCGGGGCGCATCTGCACGACCTCTTGCCGCTGCCTTACACCGAAGCCTCCATTCGTCGAGTGGCGCGCCGCGCAGCCATGCTCCAAGATTTCCTAGAGGTTCCCTTCGCGCTTGAGAACACATCAAGCTACCTCACCTACACCGCGAGTGGCCTGACCGAATGGCAATTTGTGTCGGAGGTCGTGGAACGAGCCAATATCGGGCTCATGTTCGATGTGAACAATGTCTACGTCTCAGCCTTCAACCATGGTTTCGATGCCCTGGAATTCGTGCGGAATGTGCCCCACGAACGCATCGTTCAAATCCATCTCGCTGGCCACACGCAGCTTGAAAACTACATCATCGATACCCACCGCGGTCAGGTGATCGACGAAGTTCTGGATCTGTATCGCGAAACCATCCGCCTGAGTGGCCCGGTGTCCACGTTGATTGAATGGGATGATGAAATTCCCACGCTGGACATTCTCCTGGCCGAAGCCGAACGCGCTCGGAGCGTTCGCACCCAGGGCCTCGCCCTGCGCGCGGGCAGCGACCTGTCAATTCCTGCACACACCCCGACGCGGCCGCATCTGGAAGTTCAGTCTGGGCCGTGGCGCCAGGGCGGACCGAGGGAGTCCGCAGGACAAGACTTGTGACGTCTGACCTCTTGGATCAGGAACTGACCGAACTCCAGGTGTGGATGAGTGCACTCCTCCGCCGCAGAACCAGCCTTAGAAAAGACCCGCTGACAACGCGCGAGGCGGTCGCCAGAATCGGCCGAAATCCGCGCCTTTCGCCGGTCGAGCAAGTTGAGATTTACCGTGAGCAATTCTGGCTCCGCCACTCGGGTTCGCTACTGGAAGATTTTCCAGGTCTCTCGGGGATTTTAGGGCAAGAAGACTGGGACCGATTGATTGAGGGTTATCTGGAAGCTGTGGTGCCCACGAGCTACACGCTGCGCGATCTCGGCCGGGAGCTGCCGGCATTTATAGAGTCATGTGGCTGGCTGCCGCATCAAGCGCTTTGCCGCGACATGGCTCGGCTCGAGTGGGCCTACACCGACCTGTTTGACGCCCCCGATTGTGGCGAGCTGGATGCGAACAAGCTTGCTGGTATCCCACCCGAAGCGTGGTCCCAGGCACAGCTCGTCATGAATCCAGCGCTGAAGCTGCTTCAAGTCGAGTACCCAGTGGCCGCTCTCCGACGGAGATTGCGCGAGGCGGCGGATGATGAGTCCGTGCCCATTCCGGAAGCCCAACTCGAGCAACTCGTGCTTTACCGAGGCTCCGATCGCGGGCTGTACTATCGGAGCGTTTCCCGCGGAGCTTTTGCGCTATTGTCAGCCGCCAACGCAGGCTTTTCGGTGGTGGCTGCAGCCGAGCAAGCCATGAACGAAGTGCCAGATGAGCCTATCTTTGCATCCCTGGGGGCCTGGTTCCGCGAGTGGGGCACACTCCGATGGATCATCGACGTCACGATCTGAGGGCGTGGGGACTGGCTGCGTTGCTCCAAGAACGGTTGTTCAGGGGCGCGGATCTTGCTACGGCCATGCGGTGGGGTTCGCTGATCTTCTCCAAGTAGCACGTGAAAAGCGGGGTGCCGTCGTGATGGGCATCTTGAATGTCACGCCCGATTCCTTTTCAGATGGAGGATTGCATTGGGAGGCTGCAGCCTCTGAGCGCCGGGTTGACGAGCTGCTGGACGCCGGCGCCGATCTGCTGGACATCGGAGGTGAATC
>CAZSUA010000257.1:0-8156 GCA_964609655.1 uncultured Polyangiaceae bacterium
CCCAGCTCCACACGGCGCACGATGCCGCGCCCGAAGTGCTTGTGAAATACGCGATCGCCGGGGTGCACCGACTCCCCCATTTCATCGCCAGGCTCATCGCCAACTTCCCGTTCAATGATGCGTTCTCCTGGCAGAAGTGGCGGATGGCTCGGCCCGGTTGGCCGGCGAGGTGCGCCAGCGAAGGACGCAGAGTCCGAGTCGGGAGAGTAGCGATCAGAGGAGTAGCGATCAGAGGAGTACCCCGCACGCGAGCCGGGGCGGCTGTGGCCGTGGAGTTCCACGACATCCGTTGGAATATCGGCGAGAAACCGGCTTCTTACCAGGTAACGCGTTCGACCAAACAGCATGCGCGCAGAGACATGGCTCAAGATCAGATTCCTCCGGGCACGGGTGAGCGCGACGTACGCCAGGCGCCGTTCCTCGTCGAGCTCTTCCGGATCTTCGCCACCCACGCCCTTGTACGGGAAGACTTCCTCTTCCATCCCAGTGACAAATACCGTGTCAAATTCGAGCCCTTTGGCGCTGTGCACGGTCATCAGTGAAACCTGTGAACCAGCCTGCATGTTATCCACGGCGGCCACGAGTGAGATCCGTTCTAAATAGCCGCTCAAGGTAGGTGGCTCGCCGCCAGCCTCGACTTCTTTTTCATATTCCTGCAAAGAGCCGATCAACTCCTCCATGTTGCCGAGGCGAGCGTCCGCTTCAGCGGAATCTTGGGCCTGCAGCGACGCCCGATAGCCGGTGCGATCCAGGACGGCGTTCGCGAGTTCATGCGGCACCAGCTTCTGGGCATCCGCCCGGAAATCTTCCAGTAAGTCGAAAATTTCGGCCAGCTTCTTCTTGGCACCACTCGAGAGCAGCGTGTCCTTGCGGGAGCGGCCGAGGGCTTCATAGACACTCGTCGAATTTTCGCCGGCGATGTCGAGCACGCGTTCGACGGTCTTGTTGCCAATGCCGCGCGCCGGAACATTGATGATGCGTAACAGATCGGTATCGCTCCGGGGATTCTCGATCAGCCGCAAATACGACAGCAGATCCTTCACCTCCGCCCGCTCGAAGAACTTCATCCCACCCACAATCTGGTACGGAAGATTGTGGCTGCGTAGCATGTCCTCGATCACACGCGATTGAGCGTGCACGCGGTAGAAAATCGCAATGTCGGCAGCATCGGTGCCGTGCTCAATGGCGCGCCGGATGGAATCCGCCACGCTTCGCGCCTCTTCTCGTTCGTCCGAAAGCGAGCGTACAATGACTTTGGAGCCGGGTGGCTGTGCCGTCCAGAGGTTCTTATCTTCACGCTGGTGAGCCGGAGCGATCACGCCCATCGCTGCGCGCACGATGTTGGCGCTGGAGCGATAATTTTGTTCGAGCTTGATCACCTCGGCATCCGAAAAATCCCGGCGAAATCCGCGGATCAAGCGCACGTCGGCGCCGCGCCAACCATAGATGCTTTGATCGTCATCGCCGACCACGCACACGTTGCGGGTTCGCGCCGACAGGGCTCGAATCAGACGATATTGGATCATGTTGGTGTCTTGAAACTCATCCACCAACACAAAATCAAAGCGGGTGCGCAGCTCCTGTGCAACAGGCCCCGCTTCATTTTCCACGAGCTCCGTCATGTACAAGATGAGATCTTCAAAATCGACGGCGTTAGCTTGGAGCAGAGCGCGTTCGTAATCGGCGTAAATCTCGGCGAGTATGCTATCGCTCTCGGCGAGATCTTGGGCCTGCTTGGCGCGTCGGCCTTCGCGTTTTTCCTGGCCGATCCGGCCCAAGACGGCCTTCACAGGGTATTCTTTATCGTCGAGCTCTCGGCGCTTGAGAATTCGGGCCAACACGGCCTTCTGATCGCTATCGTCGTAAATAACGTAATCGCGCGTCAGCCCGACGTGGTCGGCGTAGCGGCGCAGCAATTTGGCGCACACGGAATGGAAGGTGCCGATCCAAAGGTCCCGTGTGATCTCAGGGCCAGTCAGTTTTTCAAGCCGCGAGCGCATTTCGCCAGCAGCCTTGTTGGTGAACGTGACCGCGAGGATCCGGTAGGGCGCCACGCGGTGCGGGCCGAGCAGGTTCGCGATGCGATAGATGAGTGTGCGCGTCTTTCCGCTGCCCGCCCCGGCAAAGATGATCAGAGGGCCGTGGACGTGAAGCACGGCCTGCTTTTGGGGCTCATTGAGCAGAACTTCGGTCTCGGCGCTCACGGACGCGACTATTGCGGGACTTTCCGCTTTTGGCCAGACTCCCGTTTGGTGCGAGGCTTTGGGCCAACGCGCAGAGGCTCAGACGTCGATGACTTCCAACCCAAAGAGCGCTGTTCCGCCCCGTCTCGGCTATTGCCTTGCGCAGTGTCCGCCTGCGCTCAGTTCGCTCACGGTGTGTGCGTGCTGTCTGGCGCCTGCGACTTTGGCGCGTGAGGAGCGAGCGCTCAAGGGCGGATTGGTGGCGAGTGTGCCCTACTGCGATGCCTGTCTCGGCCATCGGACGGCTGCCTCGACACGCATCTTTGCGGCCGCGTGTGCCTCGGGGGTTCTGGCGCTTGGGCTGTCGGTTATTTTGCCGCTGGTCTTCGATTGGCCAAGCCCACTGATTTTTAGCGTGTGTTTTATGGCAGCCTGGGTGCCCGGTTTGGTACTCCGCGTTTGGCAACCGGAAGCAGGGTCGGGTCACGCAAGCTTTGGCCAAGCCGTGTGGTGGACAGAGCGCGGAGAGATTGCGTTTGCGAATCGCGACTTTGCCTTGCTGGTTGCCGCGGAGAGTCAGGCCGAGCTTTTTACGACAGCGGTCTCCGTGCGCACACCACTGTGGGTTCAGGCGGGAGCCGTTTGCGTGATGGTCGCATTCCCGTTTCTGTATTGGCTGTACCATCCGGTAGTGCGGGTCATTAACTTAGGAGATGAGGTGCTCACGGTTTGGGTCGATGGCGACCAGGTGGCTCGCGTTGAGCCCTCGAGTCTTGAGAGTCGAGCTGCGGGAGTGAAGCTGCGCGTGAAATTCGGGGCGCGCTTGTTCGAAGCTAGGGGGCCCTCCGGGAAGCTGCTAGATGCGAGTCTTGGTCGCGTCCAGACTGGCGCCGAGCATCTCTACGCCCCCAAGAGTATCGAGTACTGCTTTTGGTTGGAGACGACTCACTACGGCCGAACGATAGCCCAGAAAACCAAACGAACCGCGCTCACTTCGGGGTCTCGCTTCTTTCTAATCCCAGCTCAAGTCGACACCTGGTTTGGAGCAAATCCGGCAGTTGACGCGGCTGACCATCGATCGACAGGGGGAGCGCTCACCGCACTCCGCCAGGCGCGTTGTAAAGAAGCTTCGCTCGATGCGTTGGCGCATTGAGAACTCTGAGCACGAGCCGTAGCGAGGTTGAATGGGTTGGTCTCGTTGAAGCTGGCTGTTGTCATGGGCAGGCCAATGACAAGCCCGGTGCGTTCGTTGAAAGATGGCGGAGAAAGCACCATCAATGGGTGAGCATCCTTCATTTTGCGACCAGCGTGCAGGTTGACCAAGGCTTCTCCCCCATGGCGGGCCGGATCAAAGCATCGGCCACGCAGAGGAGGTGTACCGATAGCTAATCAGAAATGAAGAAGATCGCGACCAGGGGCTCTATGTAACGGCACTCGGTGGTAGGGTGCGCCCGGACATGGCGAAACAAAAGGGGGCAAAGGCTGCCCGTGAATCTGAATCTCTAGAACAGGCCATGCCGAGTACGGCTGCGGAGCAATCGGGCGCGATGCTGGGCTTCGAGTCGAAGCTGTGGCAGGCCGCTGATAAGCTGCGCAACAACATGGACGCGGCTGAGTACAAGCACGTCGTCCTGGGTTTCATCTTTCTGAAGTACATCTCGGACGCGTTCGAGGAACGACACGCGGCCCTGGAAGCCGACAAGAAATCTGGTGCTGATCCGGAAGATCCGGACGAATACCGGGCGGACAACATCTTCTGGGTGCCGAAGGACGCGCGCTGGTCGTTTCTGCAAGGCAAGGCAAAGCAGCCGAGCATCGGCAAGTTGCTTGACGATGCGATGGTGGCGATTGAACGCGACAACGCCTCGCTGAAGGGGGTGTTGCCGAAGGACTACGCGCGGCCCGCGTTGGACAAGCAGCGTCTGGGTGAGCTGATCGATCTCATCGGCACCATCGGCTTGGGCGACAAGCAAAACCGTTCGCGCGATGTACTTGGCCGTGTTTACGAGTATTTCCTCACGCGCTTTGCATCGGCCGAAGGCAGAAACGGCGGGCAATTCTATACGCCCCAGTGTGTGGTGCGCGTGCTGGTCACGATGCTGGCGCCCTACAAAGGCCGCGTGTTCGATCCGTGCTGTGGTTCCGGTGGGATGTTCGTTTCCAGCGAGAAATTCGTGGAAGCGCACGGCGGCCGCATTGGTGACGTGAGCATCTACGGCCAAGAGTCGAACCACACGACGTGGCGGCTGGCCAAATTGAACCTGGCGATTCGTGGCATCGACGCGAATATCGCGCACGGGGAAAGCTTTCACGCGGACGCCCACAAGGATCTGAAAGTGGACTACGTGTTGGCAAACCCGCCCTTCAACGACAGCGATTGGGGTGGGCAACGGTTGCGGGAAGATGTGCGCTGGAAGTATGGCATTCCACCGGCGGGCAATGCGAATTTCGCTTGGGTCCAGCATTTTCTGCATCATCTATCGCCGAACGGCATTGCGGGATTTGTGCTGGCGAACGGGAGCATGTCGTCGCAACAATCGGGTGAAGGTAACATCAGGAAAGCCATCGTTGAAGGCGACATGGTGGACTGTATGGTGGCGTTGCCGGGGCAGCTTTTCTATTCGACGCAGATCCCGGTATGTCTTTGGTTTCTGGCGCGCGACAAGAAGAACGGCCTGGGTGGGCGTGGCAAGAAGATGCGCAACCGTCAGCACGAGACTCTGTTCAATGACGCGCGCAAGGTGGGGACGCTGGTGGATCGGGTGCACCGTGAACTGAACGATGCGGACGTCGAGAAAATTGCGGAGACTTATCATCGTTGGCGCGGCGATGGTGTGGGCAAGTATGAAGACGTCGCTGGTTTCTGCAAAAGCGCAACGACCGAGGAAATCCGCGCGCACCAGCATGTGTTGACTCCGGGGCGCTATGTGGGGGCGGAGGAGATCGAGGACGACGGCGAGCCGTTCAACGAGAAGATGAAGCGACTTGTTGCGAAGCTGAATGAACAGTTTGCGGAGGGTGCGAAGCTTGAGGCGGAGATCCGCAAGAATCTGAAGGGGTTGGGGTATGGGGGCTAAGAAGACGCCGAGGAGTCGGCTGCAGCGTGTGGCAAAGATCGCGCCCACGAAGTCAAGTGAAGCGCGTCTCTCGCTCGGCCGTGCGCGCGACGATGGACAAGCCCGCTTTCCGGTGGCCCCAGCGAAAGCTGCGCTGCCCGAGGGCTACGTCTCAGCGTTCGGCGAGATCCGAGCGCGCATCGAATCGGCACGGCTCAAGGCGGTCGTCGACGCGAACGCGACGATGATCGACCTGTACTGGCGAATCGGCGGCGTGATCCTCACTCGCCAAGAGGCCGAAGGCTGGGGTGCTAGGGTGATCGATAGGCTGTCACAGGACCTACGCACGGCTTTCCCCGAAATGAGCGGCTTGTCGGCGCGCAACCTCAAGTATATGCGCGCCTTCGCGGCTGCATGGCCCGAGCCGGCAATTGTGCAACGGACGTTGCACAAACTACCTTGGGGCGTGAACGTCGAACTGCTCGACAGACTCAAACAGCCAGAAACCAGACTTTGGTACGCGGAGCGAGCCTTCGAACATGGGTGGTCGCGCAACATCCTGACCATGCACATCGAGCGCCGCGAACATGAACGCCAGGGTAAGGCACAGAACAACTTCGCCCGCGCGTTGCCGCCATCCGAATCGGACATGGCAGCACAGCTCTTCAAAGATCCATACCTGTTCGACATGCTGGGCACCGCTGACCCTCGCCGCGAGGCCGAGGTTGAGAAGGCGCTCATCGACCACGTCGAGAAATTCCTTTTGGAGCTCGGCGCGGGCTTTGCCTTCGTGGGCCGGCAGGTGCCGCTTGAAGTGGGTGACTCTGACTTCAAGGTCGACCTACTCTTTTATCACCTCAAATTGCGCTGCTTCGTCGTCGTCGAGCTGAAGGCTGTGCCGTTCTCGCCCGCTTTCGTCGGCCAGCTAAACATGTACCTGTCGGCCGTTGACGACCTGCTGAAACACGCGGACGACAAACCCAGCATCGGCCTGCTGTTGTGCCGCTCAAAAAACAAGTTCGTTGTGGAGTACGCGTTGCGCGGCTTTAACAAACCGATTGGCGTGGCGCAATGGGAGACGCAGATCATGGAGACGCTGCCGGAGAGCTTGAAAGGCAGCTTGCCAACCATCGAAGAGCTCGAAGCCGAGCTGGCACCGAAGCAGGCGAAACGATGAAGAGGGTGATACGAAAGAACGTGCGGGGGCGTGTTGCCGTCCGCAGGAGAACCACGCATGGCACTTGAACTGGAAAGCCTTGAAAAGGCGATTGCTGCGCTGCAAGCGGTTGTTGAAAGAAGCGACGACGGCAAGCTGATGGGTGGGCTTGATGAGGTGACCTAGGGTGCGATCAAGGCGGGCGTCATTCAACACTTTGAATTGACGTATGAACTTTGCTGGAAGTTCATGAAGCGCTGGATTGAAACGAACGTGAGCCCCACGGCGGCCGACGGGGTTACGCGCCGGGAGCTGTTCAGGCAGGCGGCGGAACAAAATCTCATCGCGGATGTGGATCGTTGGATGGATCACCACAAGGCCCGGAATGAAACGTTGCACACCTACGATGCGAAGATCGCTGAAGTCGGCGCCACGACGAACACGGCCACGGTTCGCGTACACGTGCAACGCTCCTCTTGCTTCCACGTCTCCGAGTTACAGGCGATTATGGATCGCGTCCAAGCAGGAGGGTTACCATGACAACTCACCTTTGGTTCCCGCAGGCGGCAGCCGTACCCAGCCCGACGGACCTTGCCGCATATCTGCTTCAGCAAGGCTGGTCGTTGGAAAGCGCCAACGTGAGCTGGGCTGTCTACTCGAAGGCGGTTGGCACTGAGAAAGTCATGCTCGAAGTGCCCCAACAGGCGGCGGCCCCGGATTACGGGCGAGCCGTTGGTCTGCTTCTTGAGGATATAGCCCGCCTCGAGAAACGCGAGGTGTCGAACCTTCTCCGCGATGTCAGATCGTCATCCGTGGACGTTGTGCGCCTGGCTATCGAAGGTAGCTCCACCCGCGACGGCCGCATTCCCGTGGAGGCCGGCAGGCGAGTCTACCAGGCCGCGCGCGATCTCATGCTCGCCGCCGCTTGCTCCGTGATCGACCCCAGGCCCGTCTTCGCCAAGCGCAAACCTGAGGAAGCTATGAGCTTCATTAGTCGCGCGAAGTTTGGTCAAACGGAGATTGGAAGCTTCGTGCTCACGATGGAATGTTCCATCCCGCCGCGCTTGCAACAAACACTGTTGGGCGGGGACGGCGACCCCGATGCGCCGTTCGATCGCAAAACCTGCGTTCGCCTTGCACACGCATTATATGCCGCGGAGGGTGCCACGCGCGAATCCGCAGCCTCGGGCAAGATTGAACCCTTTCGGCAGAGGGCGAAGGACGGAGTGAGCGCGAATCTCTGCGATGCGATCGCGGAAGTGCTTGACGCGACGTCGGCAGACACGCTGCGGGCCAGCTTCTCATTTGCACCAAACCGACCAATCGCCGAACTCTTCCAGACCACGCCGCAAAACGTGACCCTGCACCTGAAGGCCATTTACGACGAGGGCGAGCTGGTCGCGGCCGCAACTTGTAAGGATTACTTACAAGTTCGTCGTGAGGGGCCACGCGACGTCACCCGCACGCTCCACCACTACCGGCTGAACGCTATCCTGGCCGTTGGTTTCCGCGTCCGCAGCGCCCGCGGCACGCAGTTCCGCCAGTGGGCCACCGAGCGCCTCAGTGAATACCTCGTCAAGGGCTTCACCATGGATGACGAGCGGCTCAAGAACCCGCCCGGCGCCGGACACCAAGACTACTTCGACGAACTCCTGGCGCGCATACGCGACATTCGCTCGTCCGAGCGGCGCTTCTACCAGAAGGTGCTCGACATCTACGCCACCAGCGTCGACTACACCCCCGACACCAAAACCTCCCAAC
>CAZSUA010000258.1:0-8153 GCA_964609655.1 uncultured Polyangiaceae bacterium
CTTCTTTACTGAACGGAGTACCCGTGAGCTGTGGCACGACGCCCACGGGTACTCCGTTCAGTAAAGAAGCGCTCCTCGGATCCATCGCAGAGTGCGCGGTGAAGGCCTATGTCGACTTCGAGGTGTCAGCGAGAGGCCTGAGCCTCGGACTCGCAGGAACGCCCACCGGTTCAACACCCGAAGAGGCTTGGCGCAGCACGATGCGGGCCTGGCAACACGCGGAACTCTTCCGCTTCGGCCCCGCTGCGCGCTCCACCGAGCCGGGCGGGCGCGACCTTCGCGACCACATCTATGCGTGGCCACTGATGAGTCGCTGCAAAATAGAAGAGCAACTCGTGAGCCAAGTGTACGCGGCTCCAGGCTTCGCGGCCACTACGATCAACGCGCGGGGCCTGGGTTCTTTGGAATACCTGCTTTTCTACCCGGGCAACGACAACTCCTGTTCCGCCTTCTCGCCCATCAACACGGGTGCCTGGGCGGCGTTGGCTCCCGCAGCCCTCGCAGGACGAAAGCGCGCCTATGCGGAGAGCGCTGCCAAAGATACCGCGGCTCGCGCAGATTCGCTCTTGTCGCTGTGGGATCCCGCCTCCGGCAACTTCTGCAGAGAACTCACGCTGGCAGGCGCCGGGAGCCAAACGTTCGGCAGCACGCAGTTGGCCTTAAATGCCGTGAGCGACGCTCTCTTCTACATGGACAAGGAATTCAAAGACTGGAAGCTCGGGCGCCCGGTGGGCCTCGTGGAATGTGCCGCCGTGAGTTGTCCCGAGGCAGTGGAGTCGCCGTATTCCGGGACTTCGCTGGAGCATCTGCGCGCCAATGTTAAGGGATTTCGCAAGCTCTTTCAGGGATGCGGCGAAGGCCATTTGGGTCTTGGGTTTGACGACTGGCTCGTGGCCGTTGGCGCCAACGATCTCAACTCACGCATGCTCGCCGCGTTGGACAACCTTGAACTCAAGCTCGGCGCAATCCAGCTTCCCCTCGAAGATCTGGTTCGAAAGGATACCGCTCGCGGCCAGGAGCTTCATCAGGCTGCCAGAGCTCTTACGGATCTCTTGAAAACAGAGTTCATCACCCTGCTCAATCTAGATTTACCCAAGTCGGTTGAAGGTGACAACGATTGATCCCGTATCGCGGCTAGTGACGCGGCTAGTGACGCGGCTAGAGCGACCTGTCGACGCGACGTGGTTGGCTGCCTTTCGCGTCCTGTTTGGGCTGACGCTCTCGGTGAGCATGGCTCGCTTCATCTGGAACGGATGGATCGATACCTTCTACGTTCGCCCAACGTTTCGCTTCGCGTATTTTGGCTTTGAGTGGCTTAGCCCGCTCTCAGCGGAGGGGTTTCACACCCTGTTCTGGACGCTCACCGTCTTGGCCCTGGCGATGGCGCTCGGGTTTCTTTTCCGGGTAACCGCGCTGCTTTTCTGCCTCGGTTTCAGCTACCTGCAGTTCTTCGATGTGGGGGCCTATCTCAATCACTACTATCTGGCCACGCTGCTCAGCTTCTTGCTCTGGCTGTCACCCGCCCATCGCACGTGGTCTTTGGATCGTTACCTGTTTCGCATGCGCTCGCCCGAGACAGTGCGAACCTTCTGGCTCTACCTGTTTCGCTTTCAACTGGCGGTGGTGTACACCTTTGCGGGGCTTGCCAAGGCGACTCCAGATTGGCTGTGGCACGCACAACCTCTCGGCATTTGGCTCTCCTCCCACACGGACATGTTCCTTTTGGGAGCATTTTTTCGGCAGCCCTTTGCGGCACACGTGATGAGCTGGGCAGGGTTCCTCTTCGATCTCAATATTGCGTGGATCCTCATGCTTCCGCGCTGGCGCCCTTGGGCGTATCCAGTCTTGATTTTCTTCCATGGCATGACGAGCGTCTTATTTCCGATTGGGATGTTTCCGGTGATCATGACGTTGGGAGCGTTGGTGTTTTTCTCTCCCGCGTGGCCGAGGAAGGTTCTGAACGTTCTCTCCCGTGGGCGGATCGTCAGCGTCCAGCCGTTGCCAGCCTCGGACCCGGCCGTTCGCGGGGAGGCACCGCCAAGACGTGTTAACCTGGAGCGCCTTGGCCTAGGGCTAGCGGCCGCTTACTGCCTGTTTCAGCTAGCGATGCCGCTCCGTTTCCTGGCTTATCAGGGTAATGTCCTGTGGCATGAGCAGGGGATGCGTTTTTCTTGGCGTGTGATGGTGCGAGAGAAAAACGGGAGCGTGACCTTCGTGGTACGAGAACCGCGCACGGGCAAAATCTGGCATGTGAGCCCGCACCGCTACTTGAACCCCGTGCAAGAACGCGAAATGTCCACCCAACCTGACTTGATCTTGCAGCTGGCACATCAAATTAGGGACGACTACCGAAAGCTCACGAGCTCGCGCGTTGAGGTGCACGTGCACGCTCTAGCGTCCCTCAATGGCAGGCGCATCCAGGCCCTCATCGATCCCAAGGTAGATCTCGCAACGATCCCGAGTGGCGTCGCGCCGGCTCGGTTCATCCTCCCGGCCCCCATAGATCCTCCACCTCGCATAAGGCCCATATGATCGACTCAGCTTGTTTGGTACGCGGCGGGGCGATAGCCCTCCACCGCCTGGTTTTTGGTGTCTCCTTGGGGTGCGTGACGGCCCTCGGTTCAAGCGCGGCAGCCCAAACGGTGGAAGCCGCTTCAGAACCGCTAGAAGTGGTGGTGGTGGGGGTCCCGGCACGTCGGGTGGCGGGTTCCGCGCATGTGATCAAGAAGGCTGAGCTCGAGCGCTTCGAATACGATGATCCTCACGCCGTCTTGCAGAGTGTCCCGGGCGTGTACGTCCGCGGTGAAGATGGCGTCGGCTTGCGACCCAACATCGGTCTGCGTGGGGTCAACCCTGATCGCAGCAAGAAGGTTGCGCTCTACGAGGATGGAGTCCCGTTTTCGCCCGCTCCGTATTCTGCGCCTGCAGCATACTACTTTCCGCTGCTCACACGCATGCATCACTTGCGGATTGTGAAAGGACCCGGTGCTATCAGCTACGGGCCGCAGACGGTGGGCGGCGCGCTGGAGCTCATCACGCGCCCTATCCCCGGGGACGCTGAAGGTGGCGTGGATATAGGTGTGGGCGAGTTCGGCTATGGCAAGGCTCACGGGCATTTTGGCTCGAGCGATGGCAAGAGCGGATTTGTAGTCGAAGGCGTGCACCTGACGAACAGCGGCTTCAAAAAGCTTCCCAACGGTGCGGACACGGGCGCCTATCGCAATGAGTGGATGTTCAAGGGCTTCTACGCGCCCAACCCCACCGCCGCAAATCAGAGTGATTTTACCCTGAAACTCACCTACTCGGACGAAAACTCGAACGAGACGTACCTTGGGCTCACCGACGACGATTTCCGCAAAGATCCCGATCAAAGGTACGCCATCAGCCAGCTCGACCGCATGCGATGGCACCGCGTTGCCTTGGCTCTCAAGCACGAATTCGTGTCTCAATCAGGGGTTAAGGTGCGGACGCTCGTCTACCGGCAAGATCTGGCAAGAACCTGGCGCAAGGTGAACGGTTTTCGCGGCGCCAATCTGTTCGACGTGGTGACGACGCCCGAGACCCCTCAAAATCAGATATTCGTCGATGTTTTGCGCGGCGCGCAGAATTCGAGTTCGTCGGCGGAAGGGCTCTTGATCGGGCCAAATCAGCGCGATCTCATGTCTCAAGGCATCGAAGTACGCGCAGAGTGGCAAAAGCCTACGGGTCCCATTGATCACGATCTCGAATACGCAGTGCGCTTGCACAATGATCGCGTGGAGCGCCGTCATAGCGAGGATGGATTCGCGTCGGTGGACGGTAGCCTGCTTCCGGACGCCACTCCAACGATAGTGACCGCCTTCAACGAAGCGGAAACCTCCGCCCTCTCGCTCCATGCGCTGGACAGGGCGACCTGGGGAGCGCTTTCTTTAACGCCGGGAGTTCGCGTTGAGGTCGTGCGCTCTGAATTTCGCGACAGGGCAACGGGAGAGCGCGGAGCAGAGCTCACCCAGGCCCTCTTGCCGGGCGTGGGAGCATTCCTTTCCTTGTCTGAGGATTTTGGCGTTTTGGCGGGCGTTCACCGGGGTTTTAGTCCGCCCGTGCCCAGCTTGGGGCGCAAAGTTTCACCCGAGTTCAGCGTGAACTATGAAGCCGGTGGGCGGTTCACCCAGGGCAGCGCGCGCGCCGAACTGATCGGTTTCTACAACGACTACTCCAACCTGACCGAGGTCTGCACCTTTTCAAGCGGCTGTAGGGAGTCCGATGTCGACCAACAATTCGATGCGGGCAGGGCCGCGATCCACGGAGTCGAGGCTTACCTTGAGCACTTACCTGCCTTCGGCTCGTCCAAGTTTCCTTTAAGTCTCGCCTATACCCTGACGCGCACGGAGTTTCTGCGTGCCTTCAGCTCGAGCGATCCGATTTTTGGTGATATTGAGCGCGGGGACGAGATCCCGTATGTTCCGCTGCACCAGGCCTCCGCCTCTCTCGGCCTGGAACGGGAGCAATTCGGGGCCGCCACACATGCCGTTTTCATGTCTGCGATGCGTGAGGCGGCGGGTTCAGCCCCACTGTCGCAAAGCCTAGCCACGGACGAACAGTTCACGCTCGATTTCAGCGCGTACTACCGCGCCCACGCTTCGATCAAGCTCTACGCGAACCTTCGCAACGCCTTGGACCACCGTGCCATCGTCTCCAGGCGTCCGTATGGAGCGCGCCCCAATGCGCCGCGCTGGATGCAGGTTGGGGTGAAGGCTGATTTCTGAGGGGGGTTGCGCACCTGCCCCAACAATAAGTAGAGATCCTCACATGAGCACTACGCCGGAAAACGCAAACCAACGCATTATCGACGTTCTCAACCGCATCCTCGAACTCGAACTCGCGGGAGTGGTCCGCTACCTGCACTACAGCTTCATGGTTTTCGGGCACCATCGCATCCCGATCTGCAAGTGGCTTCGCGAGCAGTCCGACGAATCGCAGGCGCATGCCCTTCTGGCGGGTGAGCACGTCACAACGTTTGGTGGTCATCCATCGCTCAAGATCGGGGAGCTATTGGAGACGCATCAGCACTCGGTCGATGAAATCCTGAAGGAGGCGCACGAACACGAGCAGGTCGGCCTTGCCGAATACCGTAAGTTGTTGGCACTGGTCGAAGGCAAATCGATCCTGCTGGAAGAATACGCCCGCGATCAGATTGCCGCTGAGGAAATGCATCTGGCCGAGATCAGCAAAATGAGGAAGCGGAGCTAGCTGAACCCAACAGGCGCAAGTTGCGCATTCAACTCCTGCGAGAAGGTCGCTACCACCTGATTCGATGCAGACGAACTTCCTAACGGATCTGACGCGTGACGTTGTGGAGGCATCACGGGTGAGGTCTGGGCAGGGCGATGTCGCGTGCACAGCGAAATCCCAGGCTATCGCTGCGAAACGTGGGCAGATTGTTGTTCCGAATCACCGTGCTGAGGCTGATGGGACCGTTGTACCAACTGCCTCCGCGAAAGCTGCGGTTGTCTCCCCGCGACGCATGAGCACAATTGTCACAGGGGCCCGCAGGGTAGGGATCTTGGTAACGGTCGAATACCCATTCACGCATACTTCCTGCCAGATCAAGGTGCCCAAAGCGGGCAAGCCCCGCCGGAGCTGAACCGACCTTGGCAATATCCTCCCGCGCGCAACCCGCATTGCCCGCATACAGGCAGCCATACACGGCCAGATCCGTGTTCTGTTCTGGCTCCGCTTCGCCCCACGGGTAGCGCCGCTGTTCCGCACCACCAGCTGCGGCGAACGTTAGCTCAGCTTCAGTTGCCAAGCGAGCGTCGTCCCAGATACAGAAGGCGTAGGCCTCGTACCAAGTAACGCAGTTCATCGGGAAATCCTCGGTACCTCCGGGCGCGTCTGTCCAGGTGACCTCGTGGGGTACGCAGTCAGCGCTTTGGATAGCAACAGTGAGTTTGGCCGCACTCGGTGCCAGCCAGGCGTCGAATGCCGACTCCCATTGAGCGTCACCATTCTGCGGGTGCCGACCTTCTCCGTGTGTCGGGTGCCCAGCCGCCCTCCAAGTGTCGAAGTGCTTCGTGAACGCGCGGAAGCGACCCACCGTGACCTCGTAGCGGTCGAGCTCAAAGCGGCTAATGTTCGCCGGAAACTCCGGCTGGTTATCCCGATAAAAGCTGCCTCCTGCAACCTCTAGCCGCTGGCAGCAGTCGTCAGCGCCAGCGCCGCAGAGTAACGCTGGAGCTTCGCAAGAGGGGCTTTGAGGGATGGAGGATTGCCCAACCGGCTGGCGTTCGGGGCCACACGAGGAAAAGAGCAGGCAGAGCAGGGCCCAACGCATGGCCAAACAGCATAGCTCAAGTTAGGCGAGGCTGAGGGCGCCGCCGTTGAACTTCTCGTCACCCACGCTCGTTGCATTGATGCCCATGGCTTTGACGAGGCTCAGCAGCACGTCATTGTTGGTTTTCCCGCTGGCATTGATGCGTCGGCCGGTTGTGAATTGCCCACCGGCTTTGCCGGCTACGAACTGAAACACTGGGCTATGAATGTGGTTGCCCTCGGTCATTTCCGAAGTGCAGTACACCACGCAGTTGTCGAGCATACTGCCGGTGCCCTCGGGCGTATTCTTGAGCATCATCAGGTACTCGGCCATCTGTTCAAAAATCCAGCCTTGCACCGCGCGGTATTCGACCGGATCGGACCCATGCTCGAGCCCGTGGTGGTCTAGCTTGGCCCCCATGAATTCGAATCTGGGGAGGTGGTCGCCCGACGAGAGCCACTGCAAGCCGAACACCCGTGAGAGCCCGCAATTGATGGCTTGGTAGGCGATCTTGTTGAAAGCCGCGCTCGTTTCTGGAAGTTCCATGGGATAACTCTCGTGTTTGGCATCGAGCAGCATCACGGCGGGCTTTGCGGGCACCTGGCACGAGGCGCCCACCGGCCCTTGGCTCGCTCCCGTGATATTGGGCAGTGACTTCTCAAGCTCACGCAGCGCCGCGAGATGTGCATCCAGCTTGATTTGTTCGGCCGAGCCAGCGAGTAGCTTGACGGCCCCGATTTCAGCCGTGAGCTTATCGAGGCGGCTCTTGCCGCGATAGTACTCGTTGAGGAGCGCAGGGTCGACGGTGGGTGTCCCGGAGCCCGAAGGCATTGCGGCGGGAGCACCGTTGCCGAATAAGCGCATGAAAGCCGCAAGAGGATCGCTCATGGGTCGCACGGGTTGCCCGTTGAGGAAGAAACATTCCGCGTGGTCTCCCTGTTGGCCCTTGTCCCAGAGGCTTCCAAAGTGGAGCGAGCTGAATTGGGTGGTGCCGCCGATTTGCGCTGCGACCGTCTGATCAATGCTGGTGGCGGTTCCGTAGTGGTAGGCCAAGGATTCATCGCCGCACGAAGCGGGCCCGCTGCAGCCTTGTCCTTCGCCTTTGCCGCCAAACATCGTTCGGCAGCCGCCGCCGTGCCCTTCAAGCTCGAAGTAGGCGCTCACCATTTTAGCGGCCGGCTGATCGGCGCCGTCGACGATGATCATGTCGGATTGCAACGGCAAGAACGGCTTGGCCTGAGTAGTGAACTCGAAGTCGGGGCCGTCGTTGGCACCGGGACCCCCTTTGTGTGGGATGCCACCGGGGATGTTGAGCAAGATCAGGCGCAGCGGAAAGGCAGTTTGTGCTTCACTGATGACCGAGCGGAACACGGGCGCTGCCAAAAAGGCTGCGGCGCCCAGTTGTTTTAGCAGCGATCTCCTCTTGATGATGGCGTTGTGCATTCTTAGTGATCCTTTTCTACTGGTAAGTCCGGGCGACAAAGTTGTCTGTCTTGGCGATGCTCACCAGCACCTCACGAATATCGAGCCCGCCCGAGGCCAACGTTGCTGCAATCCCGTTGACCATCTCACGCTCGCCGCTCACACCCGGACGCCCGAGTGACCACTGCAACGCCTTGAGCGCTAGGCATTGTTTGGCCTCTTGGCTTTGGGCGAGTTTAGCGCCGAGCTGAACTCCGCCCTGATACGGCCCGTCCATATCAGGGGTGTTCGTGATCTCGCCCCTCGCGTCGACTGGCTTTCCGTTTTCCTCGGTACGGTAGCGGCCAATGCCATCGTAGTTTTCAAGACCAAACCCGACCGGATCGATCAGTTGGTGGCAGTTGTAGCAGCTCGGAGTGCTCGAATGAGCTGCGAAGCG
>CAZSUA010000259.1:0-8107 GCA_964609655.1 uncultured Polyangiaceae bacterium
CCACCACCGAACAAGCTGCCACCTCGCTGCTCGCCAAGCTTGGGCTTGCTCCTCAACCTCCTCCGACGCCACCACCGGTTTTGTTCGGGCAGCTCCGGCTCAAGTTCTGTTGAGGTTCTGACGCCGGGCTCGTGTTGCCCTTGGGGGTGCTGCTCCCTGTGCTGGAAGTGAGCACCTCAGTGCGGAGATCTATTTGCGCTCGCTCCTTGAGCTTCGGTGACGTGGTGAGCAGGGTCAGAGTGCTGTCGGCTAGGTGGCCTGCTCTTGCCTATGCTCCTCCTTCCGACCGATTTCGCAGTTCGATTGTCTTATGCTCCGTCCGGACGGAACAGACCAACCGGTTAACTCCCCTTGGACATCGTTGCATGTGCAACTCCCAAACCTTCTAAGAGGCAAGTGCCGGCACATCGGCTTGTTGCACGAGTCGGACTCGTTGCTTTGTCGCAATTGAGACCAGGGCGTCGCCTTGCTTGAGCCATCCGCCACGATAGAAACCTGACTCATTAAGGACCCGGCTCTACGTTCACGCGAAGGTTTCGCGACAAACGGGAGGCGCTATCGGGACGTTAAGGAGCCGTGGCCGCCTGGCCGGCGCGTGACGGCCGTCATCAAATTGAGCTAGCTTTACCGTCCTCATTTACCGGCTTCTTGATCGAGTCTTCCCTGAGGCGAGGTGGCGTGAGCGTCGCGCCGCCTGTGTGACAATCTTCAGGTTTGCTTCGTCACGGCGACACCCGCGAGCCTCTGCGAGGCGGATACTAGGGTTGCTTCTGAGGCAATGTGATGTGATGTGATGTGATACGACTCGGCGAGAAGTACAAACGAGTCGAGAGTGAATTGAGTGTATGGTGGTCTCTACTAGTCGAAAACGGACATTCAAGTTTAGTGGGTTCCATGCAGGGATTTTTGTTCTTGCGACCGGATGCGCTGCTCATGAAACGCCAGGAAGCGATGAGCGGGAAGCCCGTAAGCTCCAGCAAGCACAAATTCTCTCCGGGTCCCCACCGCCGGTCTTGTTCTTCAATGAAAGCATGCTCGACTTGCATTTCGCTGATGGTTCAACACGAAGCGTTTCACCAGGCGACAGGCTCCGCTCGGCGGCGTTTGGAGACATCAACAAGGACGGCCTTGACGACGTGGTTACGTACGGGATCGTTGGTGAAGGAATTTCAGAGCGGGGTGTTCTGAAGGCCAGAAATCAGTTCGGTCGCGACATCGAGTTTTTCGGAATCAACCGTGAGTTTACTAACGCGGGGGATGGGAAGGTCGCCCTCGGTGACCTCAACGCCGACGGTTTTGACGAAGTTGTATTGGGTCTGGGAAGCATTCGCGTTTACTCTCGTGAGGGGACGACCATCGAGTTTCCTTCGACAGACTTTCCGGCCGATTCGGACCTAGCGGTCGGTGATATCAACGGCGACGGTTTTGACGACGTAATCATCGGCCGCCCAGGAGCCCAATACCTCATCATCTTAACGCACCCAGCTGCCACAGGGGTAATTCCCAGCGCTCCTGCGCAATTCGACAAGTACGACGACCTTGATGTAGGAGATCTGAACGCGGATGGCCTCGCGGAGATTGTCATTGGCCATGCTTCTCTGAGTGCGGACACGTCTGCTCGTGGGAACCTCGAAATACTTAACTTCGGATCTATTCCCGCGCCAATTGAGCTCCGTGCCCCGTCTTTTGATTTCCGACGGAACGACGAGCTGGCCGTCGGAGACCTCGATGGAGATGGGTTTGCGGAGGTCCTTGTCAGTAACCACGACTTTCTAGGCACCGATCCTGATCGAATCAGGACCTACTCGCGCCCGGACGGTCCTCCCATTCAGCGAAAGTTTCCAACGATGAGCTGGAATCTCAAGTTTGCTATCGGGCAGAAGGTCACGAACGCTGAGCAAGATACCGACGGGGACGGCATTCTTGATGTCTGGGAGACCCTCGGCATTGATTCGGACGGCGACGGCGTAATCGATCTGGATTTGCCTGGGCTTGGCGCCAATCCCAATCATAAGGATATTTTTGTTGAAATTGACGCTATGGTTTGCGGTGTTGCAGGAGGTGATTGCGCTCCCGGGGATACGCATGGCCATTTGCCAACCACCCCGGACCTCGCAAGGGCCGTCGCAGCTTTTGCCAATGCGCCAGTTGGGAACCCTGATGGAACGCAAGGAATTGATCTTAGGTTGGTCTTCGATGACTCCGTCCCACACCAGCTCCAATGTGAATTCGACGGATGCTTTGAAGGCGTCAAAGGTGCCTTCTTCGGCACGGCTGCTGAGCGCGGAAAGCCCAACTTTGCAGCCATAAGGCGCGCCAAGAGCGCTGTGTTCCATTACAGCCTATGGGTTCACGACCTCCGTGAGCCTCAGTCCGATGTCGGAGGCCTTGGCGAAGCGCCAGGCAATGATTTCATAGTGGGGCGCTTCTTCTTCGAAAACGGCATCGAGCAATCTACCAGCTTCATGCACGAACTGGGACACAATCTCGGCCTACAGCACGGCGGGGCCGACGAGGTGAACCACAAACCGAACTACTTGAGTGTGATGAACTACTCATTCGGGGCTCTCGGCATTCCGCCAATGAATACCGTGGACTATTCGCGGCAGCGTTTGCCCGACCTGGATGAGCGTTCCCTCGATGAGGCGCTCGGCATCCAGGGACCCGCCACGCTCGAAACAATCTTCTCTTGCCCTGATGGTCTCTTTGGACCTTCCACGCCTGCGAACCTTACCATTGACTGGGATTGCGACGGGGTAAGGGCAATCGTAGCCGCGAACATCAACAACGATGGCGTTTGCATCAAGAGCGGCGCGAATACAATTCTAAACTCCTCTCCGGGGGGTGACGATCTACGCCACCAAGGCACCATCGAGCCGGGGCCCAACGGATTTCTGGACTCCCTGATCGTCGCTTTTGGAATGCAAGGAGACGATGTACTCCTTGGCACGCTCGAAGGAGGCGCGGATGGTGCCGTCCAGACGCTTCCTCTGGCTGACGACGTTGCCCTTCGACGCATACACCCTGGCCCTGATAACAATCTCGATTCGGTCGTGGACCCGCGCGACATTGTCACCACCATCTCCATTTTTCCCGGCGCAGATGGGATTCTAGATTCAGCGAGGTTGCTGGACGACGCTATAGAGGGTGGTCTCATCCAACCGGGTCCAGACGGCGTGCTAAATAGCTTTGCCGCGCTCACAGATGTTGCGACCGGCACCAACATTGGGCCAGGCGTCGACGGAACCCTTGAGTCCGTGCGACGCAATGACGACACAATCGTGGGAGGTGTTGTGCGACCGGGGCGCAATGGCGCCGTGGACACCGTCGCCGCAGCTGTGGACCTGCTCAGCCAGAGCATCTTTCCGGGGGTTGATCAAACGCTGGAGAGCACCCCTGCGCTGGACGACGTTAACCTGGTATTCCAAATAATCCCGGGTCCGAACGGAAGTTTGGATACGCGGGAGCCCCTTGCTCAAGACGATTTTGTAGTTGCCTCGACGATCACCGGGGGAGCCAACGACGCTCTGGAGACACAAACCGGGGGAGATGATATTGAACTCACGCGGATAGATCCTGACCTGGGCGGAATCATGGACTCGGTCCTGCGTGGGGATGATGTTGCGCAACCAGGTATCCATCCTGGCGGCAACAACATGCTCGACACCCCGATAGTCGGGGACGACCTCGTTGTGGGGAATATGATTCAGCCAGGGGCGAACGGTGTTCTTGACTCAGCACCTGCAAGTCCGCAGGACGTGCTTACGAGTCAGATCTTCGCCGGGCCCAACCTGCGGCTTGATACGGTTCCCTCCCCTTTAGACGTCTCGGTGCGTTTTCAGCTCCTACCTGGGCTGAATGGGAGAATTGACAGTGACACAACGTGCAACGGACTCACACCAGACGACGTGCCCGTTGGAACCACCATTACCTTTGGCACAAACGGTCGCCTAGAGACCGCGGCGTGTAGAGATGATCTCGTAGTGGGACAAAGTCTGGCCGATGGCCCTAATCGCACTTGTGAAAGTGCCGCACGTCCAGATGACGACGTCGAACGGGGGACCGGCTCGATCCAACCCGCCATTCTCAGCGGGCATGACGATTGGCAAAGGCTCCTCTACAACTTCCGGGGCTCTTCAGATTTCGCTGAGGGAGTACATGCAACGGTTCCGAGAGAACCCAGGCGGAAGGAAGTACAGCTCCTTGTTGAGCGCCTTGTCAGCGCTACAGATTTGTCGATAGCCGTCCAGGCATCAGCAACTACGGTAAGTGCGGGAGGAAGTGCAACGTTCACTGCTCTCTTGACCAATCTTGGGCCAAGGGTTGCCCTCACGCCTACCATTAGCGGCCTGCTGGGTAACGGCTTGTCTTTGGTGGACTGTAAGTCTTCTTCACTAGCACTAGCAGGCTGTGAGAGCTTCGGCACGTCCTTTGGTGCGAGTTCGCCTCGGCTGGAACCCGGGGCAACCGTGCAGGTTGAGCTCGTAGTCAACGCACAGTGCACTTCTCCCTTCGGACAAGATACAGAGGTTAACTTCCTCGCGACCGCCGCGGCGCCGGACTCCAATCCCAGCAACAACGCAGCTTCTAGCCTGATCCGAGTTTTACCAACTGCCCCAACTCTAGTCGCTCCTCCTGACGTCAAGCTTGAGACCTGCGACGCCTCTTCGCCAACAGTACAGCTTGGGTATGCGGCGGTGCAGGACGCGTGCGATCCGAATCCGGCCTTGGCGATCGTTCTGGAGAGCATAAATGGAAAACCGACAAACACTCCCATCATGCCGACTGATGTGCTTCCGCTCGGGATCTCTATCGTGCGGTATGAGGCAACGAATGCAGCTGGGCTTTCCACAGTTGCCCGACAAACGGTGGCGGTTAGCAGAGCGCTAAGCTGCGACGTGCTTCACAGCGAAAGAGGCCTAACGATAGGAAATAACGTTCGGTTAACATCCCCCGGCGGGGCCTTCGCATCCGCAGCGGACGGAAAACTTGCAGGTCAAAATGCGCTCGGCGTTGGCAGTGAAGTATCCAGCCTGTTCTTGGGTTCATCCATCACACTTCGCAACAAGGCGCACGTGCACGGTGCCGTGTATGCCACCCCTGCGGCCTTGGTTGATCTGCAGGTCCACGCGAGGATCGACCAAGGGGTACAGCGGCGCGAAGACCTGTTCCTGGCTGACATCTCCCAATGCACGGTGCGCTTTCCTACACTGCAAGGGAACATAGATCTGCCCCCTAAGGCCACGCTTTCGCTGACGCCGGGTGCGCATGGCGACGTGCGCCTGAAGCCGAATGCAACACTGACGTTGGTTCCTGGAACGTACTATTTCGAAGGCCTGGAATTGGAACCTAACAGTCTGATTGATCTCGCCGGGCAGGGGCAATTCGTAGTTTTCGTCAAGAGCCGATTGGCGATAAAGGGGGCTTTTGGCGCCCAAGCTCTGTCGTCGCTCCTAATCGTGTACGCCGGTAATCAGATGGCGTTTCTGGAAACCACCTTTGCAGGTACCGTTCTCGCACCCTATGGCGGCCTAACGCTCGGTTCTGGAAAGAATACCTTCAGCGGCGGATTCTACGCCAACTCAATTGAGATCAGACCCAATGCAGCTGTAATCCACGTACCCCGACACTACGATACGCGCGCGACGGGGCTAATCTGCCCATTTCCAATATGATTTGCCGAGCCGAATCCGGGGCGCTATCTTTGATAGCTATGAAACCCAGGCAGCTGATCCTGTTGACCCTAGGGCTGCTCCTTTCATGCGCTCAGGAGGGAAGCGAGGCTCTCCCTTCCCCCAGCAGTTCTGCTAGCAGCTCAGCTCCGACAACACCCGGGGTCTACGAGGGACCGATCTTCCCCACGTCGATTGCGGTGGAGCAGAAGCTTGTCGATCCGGTCGGCGGGGTCCTTTGCTCCGGAAAACGCGAAGGCCCATGCGATCCCGTCTACTGCGAGCCCGCTTGCTCAAGCTCTTCCTCCAACGATACGGCTACCTGCATTCCTGTATGTAGCCAAAAGCCCTGCGAGAAACTCCCAGTCGACAAGTGTCCCTCAGGGCTTTGCATGCTACGCCAGACCTGCAGTGGCGTTGGTTGCGCCCAAGCGCTCAATGAGCCGCCGTTAGTGTGCGGTCCCCACGGCTACTTGGGTACCCTGGTGGAGTGCTGTGAAGGGCTTGTGCGCAGATGTGGCCTCGATCAAGGCGACGGAACCTGCAAGCATTCGAATGGTTATGTGGTGTGCTTGACCTGTGGCAATGGCCAATGCGACTCGCTTGAGAACTCGTGCAACTGCCCTGAGGATTGTGGAGCGCCAACCCAACGCTAGCTGCTTACTGCAAGTACAAGGGGGCGTTTGGCGCCCACGCTCTGTCGTCACTCCTAATTGTATACGCGGTAAACAGATGGCGTTCCTGGAGACCACCCTTGCAGGTACCGTGCTCGCACCCTATGGCGGCCTAGCGCTCGGTTCTGGAAAGAAGATCTTCAGCGGCGGATTCTACGCAAACTCAATTGATGTTAGACCCAATGCAGCTGTAATCCACGTACCCCGACACTACGACACGCGCGGTATGGGGCTAATCTGCTCATTTTCAATATGATTTGCCGAGCCGAATCCGGGGCGCTATTTTTGATAACTATGAAAGCCACGCAGCCGGTCCTGTTGACCCTAGGGCTGCTCCTTTCATGCGCTCAGGAGAGAAGCGAGGCTCTCCCTTCCCCCAGCAGTTCCGCTAGCAGCTCAGCTCCGACAACGCCCGGGGTCTACGAGGGGCCCATCTTTCCCGCGTCGATTGCGGTGGAGCAGAAGCTTGTCGATCCGGTCGGCGGCGTCCTTTGCTCCGGAAAGAGCGATGGCCCATGCGATCCCGTCTATTGCGAGCCCGCTTGCTCAAGCTCTTCCTCCAACGATACGGCTACCTGCATTCCTGTATGTAGCCAAAAGCCCTGCGAGAAACTCCCAGTCGACAAGTGTCCCTCAGGGCTTTGCATGCTACGCCAGACCTGCAGTGGCGTTGGTTGCGCCCAAGCGCTCAATGAGCCGCCGTTAGTGTGCGGTCCCCACGGCTACTTGGGTACCCTGGTGGAGTGCTGTGAAGGGCTTGTGCGCAGATGTGGCCTCGATCAAGGCGACGGAACCTGCAAGCATTCGAATGGTTATGTGGTGTGCTTGACCTGTGGCAATGGCCAATGCGACTCGCTTGAGAACTCGTGCAACTGCCCTGAGGATTGTGGAGCACCAACCCAACGCTAGCTGCTTACTGCGAAGACCAAACAGAAGGCGAAGCATGGGCTCCGCTTTGTCGCGACGCGCGATGGAGCCGGTCACATCAGTCACGATACAAGCCCGGGCGCTTCTCCGGATCACGAGTAGGGAGGGATTCGAACCCTCGACGTCGACCTTGGCAAGGTGGGCTGAAGGTGGAGCCCGGGCTAACTGCGCCCGAGCAGATCCGCCGCGCCTTCGAAGTCCAGTAGGTAGCTGCCTACCATCTCGGATTGCGCGGGGTCGGGCAGGACCTGTTGAAATTTGCTGAGTCGGTACTCTGGGACGAGTGACCGTAACTTGGCGGAAGTTTCGGGATCCGCCCAAAACTCGGGGCTTGCGAGCTGGGCCAGCAGGGCCGTGACGCTCGCGTGGCTCACGCCGTCGCCCTCGATGCGGATGGAGAAGTTATCGGGAATGACCTTCCAACCGCCTTTCCATTCGAGGGCATACTTCAGGGTTTGGTTGATGCGGCCACCGGCGAAGGTCCACCAGGTTACGTTGACGGCGTCGGCGTGCAACGCGGTGCCGGTGCCGCGCAAAAGCTGCCCGAGATCACCGCGCCACTCCACGAGTGCGGCTTTGCCCTTCGCGTCCACGAAGGCGTAGTCGTCGTCGCTCGATAGGACGGCCTTCATCTCCTGGCAGACTTCGAAACTGAGAAATTGTGGAACGAAGCCGCCCCAGCTCGGCTTCTTGCCTCGTGGCGCTTCGCGCACGCGGACAGTGCGGTCTTCGTGATTGAGCGAGATGACCACCCAGGCGCGGCCACCGAGTAGGAACGAGCTCATCTCCGCGACCAGCCGATCGACGAAGTTTTGTTCGAGGCTGCCGAGGGGG
>CAZSUA010000260.1:0-7918 GCA_964609655.1 uncultured Polyangiaceae bacterium
TCCCAGTCCAAGCACCAAACAAAGAAAGCTCCGGTGAAGCCGCTTGGAAAGTGTCGCCAGGCTTCTCGGTGCCAGGGAACCACACGCCGAGCTGTCCCCCGAGTTGAATGTTGCGTGCTACTTCCGCGCCGACCTTGGCGACAGCTTTCGGATCCGAAATGAACCCGGTGTCCCCGCCCGGGTGAATGTCGTAACGGGTGTCTGCGAGCAAGGCGAATTCAAGCCAGGGCGCAGCTACCAACCCAACCGCTGGCACAGCAAGCAATCGATGATGACTGCCATCGTCCACCAGCGTGAGCCCGTAGCCTGTTGTGAAGGCCGCACTCAATCGCGGTTTGGATAACGCCATCAAGGGTGCTCGATGCAAACCGGGTAGAGCGGACCAACTGTCACCAACATCGGCTGAGCGCGCTTCTTCCGCGATGGTGAGTGAGGTGCTTAACGCGACGGAGAACACCAGCAGGCCGCAACCGGTCGCTTTCATAGGACACACGCCGGAGACCTGAATGTACGCCACTTCACAGCTTGGAAGCGACACGAGCCGGCGATCAGTAAAGGGGCCTCCCGTCACTTAGTGAAGGCTCTGCGCGGGCTTTCCCGAAAGCAGTTCGGCCCGCAATCTGATGATCTGCTCACGCACTTGGTCGCGCAGATGAGGCACATCCTCGATGGACATTCCTGCGGTTGAAATGGTTGTTCCTATATTAAGCCAGCCCTGTGAATAACCGGCCCTCCAGTCGTGCTTCCTGAGCGCGGTGTGGGTGCCTGTCACCGCCAAGGGTAAGATGTCGGCACCTGCCTCGATCGCGAGCCTGAAGGCGCCGTCCTTAAAAGGCAGCAGCTCCCCAGATTCTGAACGGGTGCCCTCGGGGAACGCGGCCACCGCCACCTCCTGGCTCAGCCAGTACGCGCAGCGCAACATGGCCTTGCGCGCGCTGTTCGGATCGCCGCGTCGAACGGGGATATCGCCAACGGCCCACATCGCCCAACCGAGAAAAGGGATCTTGAACAGGCTCGCCTTCGCTAGCCAACGCATCGTGATTGGGAGATGGCAAATCAAGAATGGATCGGTGTGTGAGCAATGGTTGCTCATCAGGACTGTCTTACGAGCGAAGTGGGCCGGTAGGTGTCCGCGGACCTCAAACCTCCACATGGGGTTTAGCTTAACTGCCGTGACGCACGCCAAGCGCACGATGTTCCCAGCAACTGCTCGCCGTCTGTCGAACGGATAGCACACGACCAACGCCAGCCCTGCCAGGAAGAACGCTGCCATCGAGACCACGACAATTTCCGCCCAGAGCCAAATACTGAGCGGAATGCGCAGCGCTTCCCGGAGCCCTCTCTCGTTTGCGCTTGGCTTGCTTAGGGGCTGTCTAGACTCACGCGTTACCACTAGTTGATAACAATTTCGACCCGACGGTTGTTCGCACGGCCCTCAGCCGTTGTATTTTCTGCAACAGGCGTCGATTCACCTTTGCCAAGAGCGGTGATCTTCTTCGGGTCGATACCTTGGGTCACAAGATACTCCCGAACGCTGTCGGCGCGCCCCTGCGACAGCTTCAGGTTGTTCTGGTCAGAGCCAACGGAATCCGTGTGCCCCTCAACGACGATGCGTTTGTTGTCTTCTTGCTGTTTCAATACCGCGGCGACTTGACCGAGCTTGTTCTGAGCGAACGGTAAGAGTGACGTCTTTCCAGTTGTAAATAGCACTGCACCTTCGAGAGTTATCACGAGCCCACGCTTTTCTTCCTTAATTTTGGCGATCTCTTTCAGTTTCGCGAGCGCCTCGGCTGCGCGTTTCTCGGCGTCGAGCCTGGCCGCCTTCTCTTTCTCCAGGTCGCTTGCGGTCAGCGCGAGCTGTTTGCTCTTGGCTTCGATTTCCGCTTGGCGCTTGTTCAACTCAGTTCCCTTTTCGGCTAACTCCTGATTGGCCCGCTTCAGCGCTTCCTGTTTCTCGCGGAGGGTAAGGTCAGTGTCGGCCGCGCGTTTCTGGGCAGACGTGCGAAGCTTATCCTGGAGCTCCTTGTACGCTTCGTCGAGCGCTAGAACTTCGCGTTGCGAAGCTACCATTTCAGCCTTTGCCATCGCGAGTGCAGCTTTTCTATTGGCAATGTAAGCAAGGCTCTTTTCATTGAAGGATTGAGCGTCGTCGTCGTGGGCTCGCTCAGCCAATTCCAGCGCTTGGCGCGCGTTCAGAAGTTGGTCAGGGACCAGGGTGGCTGCGTTGCTTTGCCTTGCCTCGTCGTAAGCGTGGCGTGCGTCCATGAGCTCTTGGCTTGGCGTTGCGGCGCCGCATGCGGACAAGAGGCCCCCGAATGCGACGATTTTGCATAAACCGTTGAAAGTTAGCGTTGGTTTCATTGAACTCTTCCGTCCCTTCACTGCTCGGTCCTTAGCTTCTCTAGTTTTTTCTTAGCCGCGACGGCTTGTGCCCGTGTGCTGTCGTCGCGCGCCAGAAAAAGCGCGAGTTCGGCGTCTGCTTCTGCGCGCTTGAGCACGAGCTCCGCTTGATTCATCTCGCCATCTGCGATCAGCGCCTCAGCCGTTTCGATTTGATCTTTTGACATCTTGAGGTGCAAGGCTGCCCTCGGTATTCCGCTGGCGCCCACGGCTTCAGCCGCACTGAGAGCACTCTTCGATTGCGTGAGTTGCGCGGCAGGTGGCGGTGCCGATGCGCAGGCGGTGGCAAGGAGAAGGACACCGGAGCCGGTGCCAAGCAATATCCGATCAATCGTCATGTTGTAGCCCTTTGTCCTAAGTGGGTTGCCAGGCTATCTTCGCCCTACGTGGCTTTACAAGACCTTTTCCGACGGGCCCCGAGTGCCGCGCGCCTCAAGGGCATGCGCTCAACGAGACTCTTCGCCGGCTGACGCAACTGACTGCACCAGTTTTTCCAGATCGGGCAAGGTGGTGTCAAGTTCCACTGCCATCGCAAACGGCCACAGGCCCTCGGGGTCATCGGTGTTGGAACCGGTACGCACGACGCATCCCGATACCACCAGAGGATTGGGCGACAGCCCGGGCACGTTTCGCAGGGTCACGGTGACACGAGCTCCAATCTGCACTTGGCTTGCCGCGACGATCAGTAGGCCATTCTCGCTGGCATTGTGCGTAACAGCTATGCCCTCGCGCAAGCCATCAACGGTTACCGGAATCCAAAGATCGTGGCGAGTAGCGTTCCGGCGTTCCACAGTTCTCACCAGTTTAGCGAACATTCCACGTTGCGGATCGAAAAAGGTTTAGCGCCCCCTTCGGCCAGATGACCCAGCGCGCTTTTTGGGCGCTCTTGCTTGCTTACGGCGTGTGCTTTCGATAGACGGACAGGGTGATGAAAAGTGCGCCCCTGGTTCCATCGTTTCGTTCCGCTGTTGCATGGGCTAGCACAGGCGTGGCCCTGCTATCTTTGGTCGGGTGCACCAAAAAGAGCCCAGAAAAATGCCAGGACAGTTTGAAAGTAGCTCGGCAGGCATTGGCCAGCGCAGACTTTGGACTGGCGCGGAAATGGCGCGAGTACTCCTACGCACAGTGTGAAGACGCGGGGATGTTGGCGGCGCTCGACAAGGAGTTTGTCGCCAAGGAAGCAGCAAGCCAGGCGCGCGCTCAGGAGTTGCAACAAGCAAGAACCGAAACCGACCAGTTGCTCTCCGTGCTGAAGCAGTTCGTGGTGAGCAACAAGTCCGACATCGCTAAGGCTTCAGCTGCCATTCTCTGCGAAGCGCCGCTTCACCCTGAAAAGGCAAACGAGCGCTGGTGCTCCGCGAGTCGAGCCATTAGCGCGAAGTACACACTGATGTTTCGCTATTGGGATGAGCTGCGTGAGGCTCAGGAATTCACGATCACGCCGCCCCTCGCTATTTCGTGTTCAGATCTTGGGGAGCACACCGTCGTGGCAACCTGGCAAGTTCCTGCGCTCGACGGTCGTTCGCTCCCAAGAACGCACTGCACGCTGACTACTGGAGAGTTGGCAGGGTTTGATGCATTGGTGAGCGGTGCTCCGAATGCGCCTGTTCTTGTATTCTCCAAAGGATACCTTGAACTGGATGAGCGCCTGCGTGGGATGGCGACGCCAAAGTAACGGCATCGGCTCTCGTGTCGGCAGCTATCACACCTAAATAGCTCGAGCCACGCCGAGCCGGCCGTACTTTCGCGCGCTTGGCTCGGTGTTCCGGTACCCTTTTTAGCTGCTGCGAGCGCATCAAGCGCCGTTCAGGAAGCTGGAAGTCTGTGCATGGGTTCGGTAGTTGAATCGTCCAATCCAACCGATAGTAGCGCGGTGAGGCTTGGGCCCGCCTCGGCAGAGCGCCAGTCCATGGAGAGTACTCCGTTGCCTGAGCACTATCGCGCGGGGGAAGTGATCGCGGACAAATACGTCCTGGTTCGCCCTCTCGATCAGGGCGGCATGGGCACCGTTTGGGTCGCGCACAACAGGGTGCTCGACGTTCAGGTAGGCATCAAGCTTATCAATATCGGGCAGGCCCACGTGAAGGAGATGGCCGATCGCTTGTTGAGCGAAGCCCGCTCTGCAGCCCGCCTGGACCACGCGGCGATTGTGCGGGTGACGGACTTTGGTCGAACGCGCTTCGGAGATCCGTTTCTTGCGATGGAGCTCCTGAGTGGAGAGGACCTGGCTGAGTTTCTGGTGCGCGAGGGGCGCCTAGAAGCGAAGCAAGCGATTCAGTTGTTGCTCCCGATTGCGCATGCGCTCGCGACGGCCCACGAGAACGGAATCATTCATCGCGACGTGAAACCAGAGAATGTCTTTCTGGCGAAAGACAAGGAAGTCGGCATTCAGCCGAAGCTGCTTGATTTTGGCATTGCCCGGATGGACGACAGCCCCTCGCGCGTCACTTTAGCGGGAGCGCTGCTCGGAACTCCCGACTATATGTCGCCCGAGCAAGCGCGCGGAGAACCAGTAGATGCGGCAAGCGATACCTGGAGCTTCAGCGTGATGGTGTACGAAGTGGTCGCCGGCCGACTCCCCTTCAATGGGGACAACTATCTGTCTTTGTTGCGATCGATTATCGAGGATGACGTTCCGAGTTTGGCGGAGTCCGGCACCGTGGATTCTCGGCTTTGGCAAATCTTGGCCAAGGGACTCCGAAAGGACAAGACAGAACGCTGGCCTACTTTGCGAACCTTCGGCGAGGCGTTAGCGCTCTGGCTTTTGGACCAAGGCTCGGCCGAGGACATCACCGGCACGTCACTGCATCGGAGTTGGCTCCGTGACCCAGAGAGCAACAGTTGGAGCGATATATCGCAGCTCACGAACGGGGCCGATCTACGTGCACTGGTGGCTCTGCAGTCCAAAGCTCAAGAGAAGCCGGGTCTGATTGAAGCGAGCCCGAATAGTGAGAACCGGGAATCGCTGCTGGCGGCGCTCGCGCAGATGTCTGCGGAGGGTGATCCCGTCGAGAGCTTCTTGCGAAGCGAGCGCAGACGAGTGGTCGGTTTAGCCACACTGTTTGTTTGTGTTGTGACTGGTGTTTGCCTTGGGATATTGGCCATGCTGGACCTGCTGGTGGTGTGATGGGGGTGGGCATGGTCAGAGTCACGTGGCAGTCTCGCGCTCGCATGAAATGGCCCGCCATGATCATTGCCCTAGCGCTAGCTAGCTTCCTGCTCTCCGCGTTGGGTCAAGATGATGTTGTGCGTGTGCATCGTGCGCATGCTGCGGCACAGGTTCCGACACAGCGCGAACTCCCGCAGCCGTTGCGAGCGCTGCGCATCGCCCAGCCGGGTGAAGGAGAGCCCAGGCGGATAGTTCAGCACGGGCGCGTGATCAGCGTTCCGACGGGCTGCTTGTCGGTGAACGGCTCGTACGATCTCGTGCTCCATTTCCACGGAGCTCCCGAAGCGCTGGAGGCCGCCGTGGTGCGTTCCGGCCTGGATTCCGCACTGGCAATTGTTAACTTGGGGATCGGTTCTGGTGTTTACGATCAGGCGTTCGCAGCACCTGATTCCTTTCCGGTTTTCGTTGCCGATGTGAGTCGAAATCTAAGGAAGCTCTGCCCACAAGCGCGCGAGCCCAAGCGGATTGCACTGAGCGCCTGGAGTGCGGGTTATGGCGCTGTCTGGCGGATCCTTGAGCGAAGTGGGCAGGCTGAACGGGTCGATGCCGTGTTGCTTGCTGATGGCTTGCACACTGGGCTCGTAGGTCCCGAGCAGCAGCGCAATCTCGATCCAATCAAGCTTGAGCCGTTTGCGATGTTCGCAGAGCTGGCGAAGAATGGCGAGAAATTGCTCGCCATCACGCATACCGCGATCAACACTCTGGAGTACGGAAGCACCACGGAAACCGCCCAATATCTGCTTGAGCGCGCTGGCATTGAGGCCAAGCCAGAGAGTGTTCCCGGTCCGCGCCCAGACATGCGTCTCACGTCAAAGGCCGATTATGGCGCGTTCCATATCTTGGGCTTTTCCGGCAACAACAAGCAGGCTCACGCTGATCAATTGCATGCGTTTGGCGATACGCTGTTGCCTTATTTGCGTGAACGCTGGCACAAATAGGAGGTCGAATCGCCGTCGATGGCGGCTGCCAATCACCTTGCACTAGCCTTTTTCGCCCGCTGCATTCTCCGCAATAACTTAGACCGTGGTGCGTGCCTTGATGTCCCTCAGCTGAGCCACGTCTAAAAGATCCTGCGGTCTGCCTGCCTGCTCTTTCATTGTTATAAGGTCATCGATTGACGCTACAAAGAATGTCCGCCCATCAACCGCAACCTTGACCGCTCGCTGCCGAAGCTCATCAAATCGATCACTTTCGCTGACAAGAAAGTCAAGCTCGGTACCGCCATCCGGCGACCGGAAATTCAGCGCTAACATGTTCTTCTCATTCCGCCAGCGGCGAACCTGATCCACGTCACGGACCCGTTCCAAAGGCTCCGGAATGCGGGGGCGGGCACCGAGCGACCACAAGAGGTCAATGGCCGCCGCCCACGAATCTGGCGTCAGCCGGGGGACAACGTCGAGGTCGAATGTGACCCGTGAGTTGCCATGCAGGGCAGCGGCAACACCACCGACAATCACGAAGTCAACCTTATTATCGTGAAGGTGACTTAGAATCTCGAGAAGGTTGAGCGTCATGGGATTGTTGTCGTGCTAACGCTTCGCGCAAGATCCGAAGACTGCTGGCGCGCTCACCGAGCAAATGCAACCGGGTCACGAACGACTGGGAATCGAGGGGAGCAATGGTAGATCGATCAGGTTCGACGCCCGTCCAATCGACATCGGGGGTGTTTGGCCGCTGCATTGGACTCAATCTTAGCAGGCTTCATCCTAAATAGCCGTAGCAAGCCGCCCGTAAGCTACGCGAAGGTTGTATCTTATTCGAGACAGCGTGCTAGCTCGGCAGCGCGAGCTTTCACCGGACCTTTGGCACCCGTCCACGCGGGTGGAGCAATGGGTGGACCAGCGAGATAGACGTAGTTGGGCTCCGTGTCGCACCACCACCCAGGCCGGGCATCCCGCACAATGGCGTACTTCGGGGTGGGCCTACCTGGACCTGGTAAAACCACCTCCACGGGCCAGCTCGTAACCGCAATCAAGAGGCCTCCGATGGCTTCACCGTGGTCAACGTTCTCCTTTCGGAGGATGCGGCCGCTCAGACGAATTGTTTGGTAGCTACCGACGAGCATCGCGCTGTCGACGTAGACCCGCAGGGAGGAACACTCGGAGGCCCTCCACCGAAGCAGGTCTCCGTACCAGAGATGAGCGCGTTCGTTCCAATGTAGTGCTTAGCAGTATCGGGAGGGCCATGGGGCAACCAGCGTTACCCCGAGACGCGCCCCGCGTTCGCATGTACCCGCCCGACAATCGGCCGATGCATTTCGCCATATGCGCGACGCCTTAGCGCTTTCCTTCGCCGGCGGTATTAGAGCCAGAGACCGAAGAGTTCAGGTCACTAGGCCGAGGGGGTGCA
>CAZSUA010000261.1:0-7889 GCA_964609655.1 uncultured Polyangiaceae bacterium
CAAAGCCTGATCGAGGGTTAACCCTAGCTCTGTGAAATGTTTTTTTGGCACCCCCTGCGAAACGCCGCTGTTTCGCTGGTTTTGGCGCCAAGCCCGGCTAGGCACTACCCTCAGGGCGATGCGGCAGCCCACTGATGCGGCCAAAGTTGAAGCGTTCATGGCGGCGCTAGGACGCAAGGCCTCGGGACCTGGGCGGGTCTACTTCACGGGTGGGGCGAGTGCGGTGCTCGTGGGCTGGCGCAACTCGACCGCCGACATTGATCTGAAGTTGGACCCAGAACCTGCTGGCGCGTTCGAGGCTTTGGCACAGCTCAAGGATGAACTTGACATCAACATAGAACTTGCGGCGCCTGACCAATTCGTCCCGCCGCTGAAAGCATGGCAGGAACGTTCGCAGTTCATTGGTGTCCGAGGTGCGGTCGAGTATTTCCATTACGATTTTCTGAGCCAAGCTCTTTCGAAATTGGAGCGCGGCCACAATCGGGACCTTGAGGATGTCCGACAAATGCTGCTTCTGAACCTGACCTCGACGCACGAACTTGAAAACGGGTTTGCGGCGATGGAAGCGGCCCTCATTCGGTATCCTGCTGTTGACGCGCGAGCGTTCCGAGCGAAAGTGGAGGCATTCGTTGGCGCGCAGCGTTGAGTGGGATGATTTGCCAGGCGCTGATCTGGTCGGCAAAGGCCTCCGCGATGCGGAGCTTGGCGACATCACTCCAGAGTCACTGCTTCTTGAAGTCGGCAAGACGCGCCTCGAAGCTTGCGGCATTGTCGTTCCGCCGCAGCCATTCTGCCAGGAAGACGCAGAATTGAGACTCTATCGCCTGCTTGGGACGCTCGAAGCGAGCGACACTTATTCAGCCTATCGCTCACTGCTTCGGCGGTTCATCAGCTTCGAAGCTGGATTGGAAAGACGTTGGTTCGGTCAGCCTGCGGCGGCGAGCCCCAATTTTTCGGCGGCTACCAACACCTCGGCGTCTGTCACGTCAAGGTGAGTGACGGCCCTCAAGGTACTTTCGTTGATGGCGTTGATGAGCACTCCGAGCTTGCGGAGCTGCGCCGAGATCGCTGAGGCACGGCCTGCGGCGACGCCAATATTGACGATGTTCGTTTCAACCTTGTCGACGTCGATCACTACGCCGGGCAACCTGCTCGCGTACTTTGCAAAGGCCTTTGCAGCTCGGTGATCGTCCGCCAGACGCTCTCGGTTGTGATCAAGCGCAAAGAGCGCGCCAGCAGCCAGAATCCCAGCTTGACGCATGCCGCCTCCCAACATCTTGCGACGTCGACGCACCTCGCGCAGTAGGTCTCTCGGCCCAGCTAACGCCGATCCAACTGGCGCACCGAGGCCCTTTGAGAAACATACCGAAACGGTGTCAAAAGGCTCCGCAAACGCCTGCACCGAAACGCCGCTCCCGATGCTCGCGTTCCACAGGCGCGCACCATCGAGATGTGCGCGGAGGCCAGCAGTGTGCGCTACAGCGGCGATTTCGCGACATGTTTCCAGGGAAAACAGCCGACCCCCGGATCGATTGTGCGTGTTCTCAACCGCCACCAAGGCTGTGCGCGGAGAGTAGTCGTGAATGGGGCGAATCGCAGCCTTCACGTCGCTGGCATTGAACAGCCCGCCTTCGCCGATGAAGGAGATCTGCACGCCCGAGATCGCTGCAGCGGCGCCTGTTTCGTATACGGCCAGGTGCGCTTCGCGGCCCACGAGGACCTCATCTCCCGGGCGCGTCTGCACCCATAGCGCTAGCTGATTGGCCATCGTCCCGGAGGGCACGAACAATGCAGCCTCTTTGCCCAACAGGCTCGCGACACGAGCTTCCAACTCGGAGAGCGTCGGATCCTCCCCGTACACGTCATCACCCACGCGAGCTTGCGCCATGGCCTCCCGCATCTCGGCTGAAGGCTGGGTTACCGTGTCTGAACGCAAGTCGATGAATCCCATAGCATGAACCTGTTACGGCGTCAGGGCACCGCTGTGCCCGCTGGCTCGCAAGAAAAGCCCCAGCGCAAGCCTTGCCGTCGATCGGTCACCACGAGCGGTACCCCCAGATTATCGCGGATGGGTTCAGCACGCAGCGTCACGCTATTGTCCGCGCGCGCAGCCAGAGCTTGCAAGCAAATTCCATCTTCGCGCAGCACCAGGCGCGTCTCGGGCAAGCTCACACGGAGTTCTGACGCGCCGCCTAAAAATTCAAAATGAGGCAAAAGCTCGGGGTGCCCCTGCAGAAGCCATCCGTCCTCGTCATACTTACAGCTTCTCGGCGTCGTTGCTAACTCCCGCGCTGAACGCCAGGTCGGCTCCAAGAGCTTGCCCGCCTCGAGATCGATCGGATACACAAACCAGGCGCCATTCTCCGCACGCGCCCAGACGCCTAGAAGATCTCCCGCCAGGTTGCGCACCAGCCTCGGGAAAAGCCGCGGCTGCGCGCGGTCTAGAGGAACGCGCAGGCGCTCCTGCAAGACTCCCCCGTTCACCTCGAACACAAGAAGCTCGCGGGTGCTCACGGACGCGACAAATAGCCGTTCACCTAGCTTCACGATACCCGCAAGCCTTTGCAAATCCACGCCAGCAGTCCCCAGCGCCAATAGTGGGTGATTCGCTTCAAATGCGAACAATTCGGCCTTACCCGCGCTCCGTATCAAGAGCGCACCACTCTCGCTGGCTGGCTCAAGCTCCGCTGTCCAGTTGCTACCGGAGCGGGAAGAAGTGCCCCCAAAAGCCTGAGTCGCCTGCGCTTCATCCTTCCAGCCCACGTCACTCGGGAGTGTCCTTTGGATCCCACCGTCTACTCGAAAACGATCCGCGAAATAGAGTTGCCACCAGGCGTTCGTCGGAAAAGTGTTGTCCGTCCAAAGGTAGCCGTGAACCTGCATATCTTCGGACTCGGTACCGAACTCTAGGCCTCTCCCGTAGCTCGGCCGGCGCGGTGGAGGCAGATGCCAAAAGGCCTCCCAAGGTGCAGTTTTTTCTGGCGTTTGAGCGCCACGCAGGACCCGGGCCCTAGGTGCGTGTCCTTCGCGCAGCGGTTCGGAGCGCACCACTGCGCGTGGGCCTACCGAACTCGGCCCCCGACAAGAAAACAACCAGCGATTGCCGCCCGGAGAAGGCAGCGAGCGAACCAGCGGATTGGCCGGCGCCCTGATTTTGCGCAAGCTTGCAGTTCCCTGCCAGCCAATACGCAGCCAATCTCCGAGCACGCAACCAACAGCGCTGCACCCGGCGCGTTGCTCGCGGCTTGTCAAAATAGTCCGTTCATCCATCGGCAGGGGAACCTCGTTCCAGGACATGCCGCCGTCCGTGGATTCACGCGCCGTCCCATCCCCCGCGGGCACCAGCGCGTAAGGCCCTGAGAGCAAGGGGTGAGCGCCGATCGGTATCGGATCACCTGGCGTGAGCTTACCGTCGACACGCAACTTCACGCCAACAAGCGTGGCATTGTCCATCACCCAACCCCGGATCTCTGCACCCTCTAGGCGAAACCCATCAAGCCACACGCCGTACCGAAGCAGACGCAAGCTATCGGCATCGAGCGCAGGCCATTTTATGGGCGCGCTATTTTTCTGCTTTTTTGCGCCCCAAATACGCACACTGCCCATGTGTCCGCGCGCGGGTGGAGTGAGGATTAAGACCGTGCCGTCCAGCATACCCAGCACCTTTTCACCGCCAAGAGCGTGGTTGACGCGGACCTCCCGGGCTTCACCTCCTGGGAACAGCACACAGTGCGCGTCCTTCGAGGTTCCTAGGGCGCTCGCACAGCTGCCTGAAATGGTAAGTGCGCCGCTGCTGCTTGCCGAGACTCGGCGCGGGCCCTTGAATGAGCCGATCTTCACCAAAGAGAAATTTCTCAGGTAGCGATAAATGAGCGTTTCGTTGGCGCCATTGTGGCACACGAATCCGTCGGAGGCACCGAGCCTCAGCGGTGAACAAGTATCGCCATCCAGTGCATGGCGCCCAACCTTCATGACATGACCCGTTGAGAGCTTCACGCGCAGGAGTTCGGAGTTCCGCGCCAGCACCGCAACGTCTGTCGATTCTAAGAACCCGGAAGCAACGGCCGAGCGCTGTGGGCTATCGCCCGCCGAGTCATCCACCGCTACGCCCGGCTGGGTGCTCGCCCGCGAGGCCTCCGTCATGCCAGCTACACCTTCTTCGTCCTCGAAATCCGTGGGCCCAGAGGCTGGCTGCTCCGTGAGCCGCCCTTTTGCATCGAGCGCGTAACTGACCTTCTCGGCATCCACCCAGAGCAGGCTGCGTTCTTTTCGCAATCGCAGGCTTCCAGCGATCCCTAAAGGCAGCCAACTTTGACCCGCGTCATACGTCACCAAGACCCCCTGGAACGGCACCTTCACCGCACCGAACCAAGCATCCATGATCGCAATCTGTTCGTAGGCGGGGGCCGGGGGCAGACCCGCAGGCGGCCCCAAGCTTCCCTGCTCGGGATCCAGAGCGAACCAGCTCTCCGCCTTCACGAGCACACTGCTAAAGCCTACCTCAACTGCTTCAACCTTTCCTTCAAAGCGAGCCAGCGCGGACAAGGCACCTGTCCATGTCTGGGAACGCAACATGGTCGTTCCCTGCGCCGTCGCGAAAAACAAGAAACCGCCGCCCAGACGCGCTGGCAGCTCGACGGGCAGGATCCACTTCGCCGTCGGCAAGAGTTGCTCCGCGGTTGTCACTTGGCCAGTCGCGTCTTCAATGGCTCGCAAACTACCCACCAGGTACTGAAACCTGTGAGCGTCACCGATCAAGACGGCTTCGGCTCCTGCTTGAGGCGGCACCCAGCGTGCACCCGACGTGGAGCGTGGCCGTGCCTCAACGCTGCTGCCGGCGCGCTTGCCGGCCGAAGAGAGCCCCTCGCTCACACTGCCAGTGGAACGCGGGACCGATTTGCCGGCTGAGCAAGCGCTCACCCCGACCACGAACGCTAGGCAAAGGACGGACCTCTCGAACACGGCTCCGGTTAGGCTTGCACGGCCTGCCGCGGAGGCCTAGTAGTGGCCGCCGAAGAGTGCTCTCAAGCGCTCCTTAGAGGCTGAAGACTGTCGAAGAAAGTCGAGACACCAGGATCATGACAACTGTTGCCGTAGTGGGCGCGACCGGTGCGGTCGGCCGCGAAATGCTAAAGACGCTCGAAGACCGAAAGTTCCCAGCCAAGCGCGTGATAGCGCTGGCTTCGGCGCGCTCTGCGGGTCAGAAGCTCAAGTACGCAGGCAACGAATTGATCGTGCAAATGCTAGATGCCAACTCATTTGCAGGCGTCGACATCGCGCTCTTCAGCGCCGGCGCCTCGGTCGCCAAGGAATATGGTCCGATAGCTGCGAAGGCAGGAGCCATCGTCATCGACAATTCTAGCGCCTGGCGCATGGATCCTGAATGCCCGCTCGTAGTTCCCGAAGTGAACCCTGAACAGGCCAAGAACACGCCCAAGGGCATTATCGCCAACCCCAACTGCAGCACCATCCAGATGGTGGTGGCCTTGAAGCCGCTGCACGACGTGGCCAAGATCAAGCACATCGTGGTGAGCACCTATCAGGCCACGAGCGGCAAGGGCCATGAGGCCGTCGAAGAGCTGTTGCAGCAATTGGCAGCGGTCGCGAGTGGTAAGCCACCCCAATCTCAGATCTTCCCGGGCCAAATCGCAATGAACGTGCTTTCGGATTGGAAGCCCGGCCATGACGATTACAGCGAGGAAGAGCTGAAAATGGTCCACGAAACGCGCAAGATTTTGGGTGATCCCACGATCGGCGTGACGCCCACCTGTGTTCGCGTACCTGTGGTTCGCGGCCATTCTGAATCGGTCTTCGTTGAATTCCACTCACCGCTTTCTGGAGCGCGCGCCCGGGAGCTGCTGAAGAAGGCGCCTGGAGTTGAGTTCGTGGATGGGCCGTACACCCCCGGTGGTGAGCCGCAGCCCATCCAAGCGGACGGCAAGGATGCTGTGTTTGTGGGGCGCTTGCGCGAGGATCTCGCTGTGCCCGGCGCGCTCAATCTGTGGATCGTTTCGGACAACTTGCGCAAGGGTGCGGCGCTCAACGCCGTGCAGATTGCCGAGCTCTTGCTATGAGTGCTGGAGGGGCCGGAGATCAGGGCGCATTCACCAAGCGCCCTGTTTCACCAGGCGCGGAAGAAATCCTCGGCCTCTATTTTCCTGTTCTCGATAATGGGTTCGTCTCGCTCGTGGATTACATGGGCACCGATGAGTGCATCGAACGCGCCGCACGCGTCAGCTACGGCTACGGCACCCGCAAAGCGAGCATGACACGCGGTCTTTTGCGCTATTTGCGCCGCCATTTGCACACCACACCCTCGGAAATGGTGGAGTTCAAGTTTCATTGCTGCATGCCCATGTTCATCGCCCGGCAGTGGATCCGCCACCGCACCGCCAGCGTGAATGAGTACAGCGGGCGCTACTCGCTGATGCCGATGCTCTTCTACACGCCCGAGGCAAGCCAGCTTCAGACGCAGAGCAGCCTGAATAATCAGGGCGGCAGCGGCCAGCCCGTGCCCAACGCAACCTATGAAGAGGCTGTGCACCGTTGGCAGAACGGCCGCAGTGCAGCACAGGCTAACTACGAGTGGCTAACGGGCGAGCAAGTCGCGCGTGAGCTGGCGCGGATTGATTTACCGCTTTCGACGTACACACAATGGTACTGGAAGATCGATCTGCACAACCTGCTGCACTTCCTAAAGCTTCGCGTCGATTCCCACGCCCAGTGGGAGATCCAGGAGTACGGGCGGGTGATGGCGGGCGTGTTGAAGCGCGTCACGCCGCTCAGCTACGAAGCCTGGATCGACTACGACGTCCAAGGTGCGCGCCTGAGCCGTATGGAGCTCAACGCGCTGCGCAGCGTGCTTTCTGCCTCGGATCAAGGAATCGCCCCAAAAGCTGGCGCATCGGCGACACTGGATTCGCTAGCGGCACTCGGGCTTTCTGGCCGCGAACTGCGTGAGCTCGCCCAGAAGCTGGAACCCGCGGCGGCGGTTGATTTCGAACTCGACGTTACCACCGCGAAAGCGCCTGAGTACTTCGCCGAGCGCTTCGCGGCTGCTGTTCCCAGCGTGGAAAAAACGCCGCTCCAATAGCACGACCTACCCAGCGACCGATGGCGTTCGCCACTCGCATCACTCCACCACACCAGAAAAAAGGACCCTCATCATGATGAAACGCATTCTTCCTATCCTGAGCCTACTCGCCCTCCCTGCCTGCGCCGCGGCTCCCCCACCCGAACCCGCCACACCCACTGCACCACCCCCAGTTACTGCCACGGCGATCGTCCCCGCACCTGCACCCGAACCGCCTCCTCCCCCGAAGCCCGCTCCGGCCAGCGCAGAAGAACGCGTGCAGTGGTTTAAAGATTGCTGGAGCGCGTTCAATGCCAAGGATTGGGCGAAGCTCGGCGGCTGCTATTCTGAAACAGTTCATGCCGAAAGTGTGGACAGCGGGATGCCCCAAACTATCGGTCGCACGGACGTGATCGAAAAAAGCGCGAAGCCCTTTGCGGCTCAATTTCCGGATGTTGCTGGTGAATCCCAGCTGCTGCTCCTCAATGGCGATCACATCGCCTCCGTGTGGCTGTTGAAAGGGAAGAACTCGGGCGCCCTCATGGGTCCGGATGGCAGCAGCCTGCCGGCCACCAACAAGAGCTTTGGGATGCTCTCCGCCCACGTGGTGGATCTCAGCGAAGATGGCCGCAGCATCGCCATGGAGCGTTTTTATTCCGACAGCGGGACGATGCTCGGACAGCTCGGCTTGAGCAAAGCTCCGCATCGGGCTGTGCTCGCGAAGGGCGCCGAAGCCAAACTGGTTATTGCGAAAAATAGCCCCACCGAGAAATTCAACCTCGACGTCGCCAAAAACGCCCTCGAAGCCTTCAACAAG
>CAZSUA010000262.1:0-7886 GCA_964609655.1 uncultured Polyangiaceae bacterium
GGTGGTGCGCTTCGATGCTGGGGCCATCGGCGAGCACCACGGCGCGTTCAATGACATTCTCCAGCTCACGCACGTTGCCAGGCCAATTGTGATGGCGAAGCTGCGCGAGCGCACCATCGGCAATGCTGGTGACGGATTTCCCGTTCTCCTTGCTAAACCTTTTCAGAAAATGCATGGCCAGGGCTGTCACGTCGCTCGGCCGTTTGCGAAGCGCCGGCAGCGTGATGTTGATAACATTCAACCGATAGTAGAGGTCTTCACGGAACTTTCCTTCATCGACCATCTGCTTCAAATTCCGATTGGTCGCAGCGACCACCCGCACGTCGACCTGCACCGTTTGATTGCCGCCCACGCGCTCAAACTCTCGCTCTTGCAGTACACGGAGCAGCTTTACTTGCGTTGCAGGTGAAATCTCGCCTATCTCATCCAAGAACAGGGTGCCCCCATCCGCCTGCTCGAAGCGCCCTTCTCGCTTCTTTTCAGCTCCCGTATAAGAACCCTTCTCGTGCCCAAAAAGCTCGCTTTCTAGCAGAGTTTCTGCCAGTGCAGCGCAGTGAAGCTTCACAAAGGGAGCCGCGTGCCGGGGTGAGCGGTGGTGAATGGCAGCGGCCACAAGCTCCTTGCCGGTTCCGGATTCCCCGGCGAGCAGGACCGTGGCGCGGCTGGGGGCGACTTGCGCAATACTCTTGAAAATTTGCTGCATTTCTGGCGAATTGCCGACGATGTTGTCGAAGCTGTAGCGTTCGGTGAGCTGAGTTCTCAGCTCGTGCGTCTCGCGCCGCAGGCTGCGCCGCTCCATGGCTCGCTCCAAGATCACCAGGAGCTCTTCGGTATTGAGGGGCTTTGTCAGGTAATCAGCAGCCCCCGCGCGCATCGCTGAAACGGCCGTTTCCACAGCTCCGAAGGCCGTCATGATCACCACTGCCGATTCTCGGTCACGCTCACGGAGTTTCCTCAAGAGCTCAACGCCATCCATTCCGGGCATCTTCAGATCGGTGAGCACGATGTCCGGCTCGAAGTCCGCCACGCGGCCGAGTGCCTTGAAGCCATCGGCAGCCGTCTCAACGGCGTATCCCTCCTCCTTCAGGATTTCTGCGAGAGCGCTTCGGGCGTTCGCCTCGTCGTCGACTATGAGAATGCTGCCTTTGTTCGCCATGCTAGTGGTTCGCTCCAGGTCTATGCGTGGTCGTATGCACCACCCATGCCGCACCGGGTAAGAAGCGGAAGCATAGGGCGAATTTCAGGGTGTTTGGGGCCGCAGGAGGTCCTGCGGTACAGATGAGGCACGAAAAATATGCGCCACGAAAGCGACTTGCACGCAAAAATTGCGCAGCGACATGCTCTCGAATGGCTCAGCTGACCTGCATGGGAAGACGAATGGTAAACCGCGTATTTCCTGGCTCAGAGGAAACGGAGATCGAGCCGCCATGGTCGCTGACAATGCGATGCACGATCGCCAGCCCAAGCCCGGTGCCCGCGGCTTTCGTAGTGTAGAAGGCATCAAAAATAGGCGCGTCGTCTGGAAAACCGGGACCGGTGTCAGCAACCTCGACTTGTACGAAACCTTCGGCGTCCGGCGAAAACGTTGCAACGTGGAGGCTGCCTTGGTTGCCCATGGCCTCAAGGGCATTTCTTAAGAGGTTAATCAGAACTTGCTTTAGACGTTCCGCTTCGGCACTCACCAACCCCGCGTCGGCCGCAAACTGGCAATAGAGCTCGATGTCAGCAGACTCAGCCTCAGGGCGAACCAATGTGGCTACCGATTGCACGAGATCGTTCAGGTCAACCGGGCGGAGCTCCAAGGGGCGCGGTCTCGCAAATGCGAGAAAGTCGTTAACAAGGTGATCCAAGCGCCGAATTTCGTCGAGCACGACCTCACACACCGGGAGGAATGAGCCGTCGTCGCGGCCAGCACGCTCAATTCGGCGTTTCAAAACTTGAAGCTGTAGCGTCGCAGAATTGAGCGGATTGCGAACCTCGTGCGCGAGACCCGCTGCGAGCGTTCCTACGGCAGCCAGACGCTCGGCGCGCAGTGTTCGGCGCTGCATTTCAAGCTCGCTCGTGACATCCACCCCCATTGCATAGGTGAGGCCATTTCGGCCTGGTTGGGAGCGCCAACGCGCTATGCGGGGTGTGCCGGTTTTCTTAGGCAGCTTTCTATCGCCAGCTTCAGCGAGCAAATGCCGGCCTGATTGGCCAAGCATCTCAGCGCGTGAAAATCCCGTGGCTTCTTCGAGAGCTCGGTTCCAGAGTTGAATGCTTCCCGTTTCGTCTAGCGCTAACACAAACGCCGGCACGGCTTCTGCCACTTCCAGCCGTTCGTTCGTCATCACCTTGTGCAAGAGATCATCACGATAGCTGGCCAGCATGATCGCCAGTTCAAGGTCGAGTGCTTGATGGATCGCCTTGGCCACGAGAAGTTCAAGGTCGCGGTTGCTCGGGTGGGCTTCATGATTCACCGCTAGGAATTTCACACGAATGCGATTCATGGCGGTGAGCATGAACTCCTGCGGCAGTCCAATTCTCACGTGCACACGCCCTATCTGCAGGTGTTGCGCGAGATAGGCCTGATCGTGTGGACCGAGCAGCACCGAACCCATCCAAACTACGAGTGTTTGCTTAAGGCGTTCTACTTGCGCCGTGCCGCCAGTAATGGCCCGTTGAGCAGTCGGGTGGCGCTCCAACGCGGAGTAAAAATCCTCGCTGATTTCGAGAAAATGGCTGTGCGCGATGCTGTGAAATTCGCGAAGGATCGCTCTGGACTCTGCGTCGAATCCAACGTAGGCCTGGATGCTTTCGTACTGCGCTAGATCCATGGGCAAAGGGATAGTGCGGGCACCTAACGACCCAAGCTAACGTCTACGGGTTGCCGGTTTCGTGCGTTTTGATCGTCAGAACCGGGACTTTAGAATGGCGCACCACCTTCTCCGCGACGCTGCCGAGAAGCACATGCATGAGCCCCGTTCGCCCCATCGTGCCCAGTGCTATCAAATCGTAACCGTTGCTTTCGGCGACGGTGACAATCGTACGCGAAGGGTCGCCTTCCTCACTCAGTTTCTCAACTACTTTGAGCCCTCTGGCCTCGGCATCGCTCGCGAAGCGTGCCAGCTCCTGATTCGCGTGCTCGAGCACCATGTCAAGCAGCGACTGCTGCATCTCAACGTTCGCCCCCACGAGTGTGTCCGCGGGCAGGAAGCTCGGTGTTTCCCAAACGTGAAGGATATCCACGCTCGCACCGCACGCCACGGCTAGCTCGCAGGCTTTTTCAAGCGCATGCATTGAGCCAGCCGAGAAATCCACCGCCACCAAGATCTTCTTTAGCTTCATTGCCATGATCTGAGCCTAGCCCTTTCGTTCGCCGTCTTCTTTAGCTTCAGTCGGTCGCACCACCAATACAGGACAGGACGCCTCCCTCACAACTCGCTCCGTCACGCTGCCGAGGAGCTTCAGGCTGATGCCGTGTCGCCCGTGAGTGCCCATCACGATGAGGTTCACCTTGCGTGCTCCGGCAAGCTGGCTAATCGTTGCCGCTGGCGGTCCGAAGTGAATACTGGTTTGCACCCGCGCGCGGTTTTCGCGAGTGAGGGGCGCCAAGAGGGAATCCAGCCTCGCTTTTGCAGATTCTTCTGCCACCTCGGCGATTGGGCGCGCCATGCTATCCGCCCAAACCAACAGCTCGGGCCGCACGTAGTAGGGAACATTGCACACGTGAGCGACTTCAACGGTGCCGTCACTCACTGCGGCGAGCTCCAATGCTTGGGCCAGTGCGGGGGACGACGCCGGCGAAAAATCCACCGGACACAGGATGCGGGCCATGGGTTGCATCGAATATTCTGGAGTAGTGCAAGACTCGCGCCGTAGGGTTCGCTTTGGCGTCCGGAGCCAGTTCGGCCTCGGGCTCTGCCTACGGAGTGCGAAAATCATGCAGTTGGCGCGGGAGCTGGTGAAAAATCCGCGTTCACCCTAGATCCGTGCTGGCCGAACATGGACCCCCGAATCAGTCCCCTGAACGACGCCGAACGCGCCCGGGCAGTTCGTCGAGTCCTGCTAGTCACGCTGGTGCTCAACGTGGCGGTGGCGGTGGCCAAGATCGCTTACGGCTACATGGCGTCCGCGCTTTCGATTCGAGCCGATGGTTTCCATTCACTGACGGATGCTTCCAATAATGTCGTGGGCATCGTGAGCGTGGCGTGGGCGGCTCGCCCTGCCGATAAGGGCCATCCTTATGGGCACCAAAAGATCGAACTGATCGCGGCTGGATTCGTGGGGGCGCTCTTATTGTTTGTCGCCTACGACGTAGTGCACGGTGCCATCGATCGCTTGATCAAGGGCGTCTCGCAAGCGCCGACTATAGACGGTGTGTCGTTTCTAGTGCTCGGGTTGACGCTCCTCGTCAATATTGGGGTGGCTAGCTACGAGTCGAAGCGAGGCAAGCAGCTGGGTAGCTCTTTCTTAACGAGTGACGCAACTCACACGAAGAGTGATATTGCCGTGACCCTCGGCGTGATAGTGTCCGTTGCATTCGTGCGGGGCGGGTTCGCGTGGGTTGACATCCTCGCGGCACTTTTCGTAGCGGGTTTCATCGCCTGGGCAGGTTTGGCGATATTGAGGCAAAATTGGGCGTACCTCGCGGATGCGGCACAGCTTGACCACGAGGGAGTGGAGGCCGCAGTGTTGGCCGTGCCGGGGGTGGCGAGCGCGCACAGAATTCGCACACGTGGAGTACCGGGCTCCGTCTACGTCGATTTGCACATCCAGATTGCGCCGCATCTCAACGTGGTTGAGGCGCATGAGGTGACGCATTGGGTGATCGACGCGATCAAAGAGCGTTTTGCCGGTGTGCGTGATGTGCTGGTCCACACTGAGCCCGCGGAAAGCGACCAAGCCTTCGTTGCGCTCCCGCCCCGAATGCGCATGAATCGCGGCGATGATGGATGACAACGCAGATCTTGCCGAAGGGTGCCGTCACCGTCCACTCTGGTCCGGTTGGGGAAGTGCTCCAATCTGGCCTAGCCTGTGACAAAAACCATCACCCGGAGCTGCACCAACATTCTGGCATAAGCCATGCAGCCCATGGACCGATAGCCTAGGGCGCTTCTCCGATGAAAAAGTTAACTCGACGCCAGTTGTACTCCGGAGTCGGGATGTTGCTTGCGTTGGGCGCGCCTTCGGGTTTGCTCTTGTTGCGAGCTGCGCTGGGGCAGGAGTTCCCGGGTGTCCGATTTGTTCTGGGAGAATTGGCTCGAGATCCCGCGCTCTACGCGTATGCAATGCTTTCGACCGCAGCAGTTTTCTGGATAGTTGGGCAATGGTTGGGGAAAGCTTCGGATCGCTTAGAGGACCGAGCCTTAACGGATCCGCTAACTGGGCTCTCGAATCGGCGAAATTTCGAAGCAAGGCTCGAGGAAGAATTCGCTCGAGCCCTGCGCTATGGAACACCGGTTTCAGTGATTGTGCTCGATATGGATGGCTTGAAGGGGGTCAACGATCAGTTTGGACACCAGGCTGGTGACCAAGCGCTAAAGCTCATCGCCGTGTCGATTGTGCGCAGTTGCCGCACTACTGATCTGCCAGCCCGGCTGGGAGGAGACGAGTTCGGAGTGCTCGCCGCAGGCGTCGACGCCCAAAGTGCTTTCACGCTGGCCGAGCGTCTCCGAGGTGAGCTTGCCAGGCTTTCTCAGACACTGAACACGGGCGCGATCACCGTCTCTTTAGGAATCGCTCAAGCATCAAGCCATGGCCAATAGTGCACAGCTGCTCGATGAAGCCGACAAAGCGCTCTACGACTCCAAGCGTAGTGGTCGAAACCGAACCTCGCTCCGAGCGCAACCTGCAGCTGAAGCGTCGAACGGTACGAGTGGGTTGCGTTTGGTAACCCGCACTGTCCTCACGTCGCCTGCCCCGCCTGCCCCGCCCGAACCGGCATGGCCCGTGCTCACCAATCTGTCACGCGGCGCGCGTGTGATCGTGCGCACGACCTTCAAGGACTTCGACAACAGCGTGATCGAGGAAGGACGCGAGTTCACGTTTTCGCACTCCACGTTTTTCCCCTATGACGACGGCTACACATTCTACTTCGAGCGCGGCGGCTTCCGTCTCAGCGGCAATGAACCGGACAACGCGGAGGTGTTGGCGAACCGCGACGGGCGCTACTTCGCATGGCTGCACGCGCCGACGTAGTTGAGCGGCATGTCTCCCGCCGATTCGCCCGCATGACCGACGCGACACCTGACCTCACCGAGCAGGTGCTCGCGCCTGGTGTCGATTTGGCGTTGGCGCAGCTGGTCTCCCCGATGGTGTACGAGGAGTTGCGTCGCATGGCGCGACACGTCCTTCGGTGTGGGTGACTTTGGTGGCGCCGTGCGGGCGTCTCGCCTGGCACTGGCGCATGAAGCGAAGCGCTTTCGTCCCGACTCGCTCATGTTGGCGGCGCGACTGCAGAACCTCGGTCTGGTTGAGTTACGCCGGTGGAGGTGACGACAGCGAGGCAGAGCTGCGAAAGAGTTTGAGTGTGTGGCTCCGGCTCAAGGGCGACTCCGCGCGCGCACTCGTTCGATACGGACTGAAAATGCGTTACCGCCTGCTCGGACGAGAGCACGATGACATCGCGGCTGATGTAGCGCACGTGGCGCGCCTGCCCATGGAGTCGGCGCAGTGGTCGCCCGCCGAATCGCTGCTTGTGCTTGCCTTGGCAGTTCAGCGCCGTGGACCGGCGCGCAGTTCGAACCCGGCGGCCACGTTGCGTGCGTTTGGTTGCTTGCGCTACGTGCCCGGTGACCGAACGGGGGCCTGTGACATGCTGAGGGAACGGGACGGCAACACCTCGAATCCCTGCAATTCTGCGCACATCCGCACCCGTGCATCCAGGGATAACATCGCGATTGGTCCGATCGCATCACGGAGCCGCTGCGCGCTACAGACATGCAACGCGTCGAGGGTACGGACGGGATCGGCCGCCAGCGGTGCGCGCGCACGCCGCCGCACGTCGTCGCTCAGTGCGAGCACGTCCCACGTGCGTTCGGCCGCACCGAGGAGATCGAGCGCGACCAGCTCGTCGCCGGGTGTGATGCGGTGAGTGATTCGAGCCCGTGTGAGTGCCCGTTCGCACTCAACCGCCGTCAGCGCGGAGGTGGTCACACGGTCGGCGCGCGCGAGGATTTCGACAACACGAACTGCGTCGGGCTCGCCGAGTAGCCAGGCCAGTACCGCACTCGACTCCAGATAGACGACCATTGATGAGCGCTACGGCTGATCAGCGGACGTCGCGATCTTCGGCTCGCGCTTCGTCTCGTTCGTCGTTGCGCGCGTCTTCTTCCGCTGTAGTCTCACGTGACTACATCTACCACTCCGCTGCTGCGTGCAGCCAGCCGTGCCTTACGAATGATGCGGCTAGCCAGCCGCGCCTACGAACTACACGACAGCATCGAACACCCGGCCTTGTGCCGCGCCCACTCGGGACGCTTGGCCGCAAACTGCTCCTTCCCGGGCTGCTCGTCGTACGGACGCCGCAGCAGCTCGAGCAGCGCCGTGACCCGCGAGGCGTCGCCTGCATCGGCCAGGTCAATCGCCTCCTGCGCGATCCAGTTGCGCAGCACGTACTTGGGGTTCACCGCGTGCATGCGCTCGCGCTTGGCGGTGAAGGATTCGCCGCTCGCGCTCACATGGGCGTGCCAGCGCCGTAGCCAGTGCATGAGCGCGTCGCCATGCGTCTCGTTCACCCGCTCGTCGTAGAACACGTTGCCCAGCACATCTGTTGGCGACGCGTCGTGCGCGATCACCGGCGCCATATCGCCGAGCGCGCGGAAGAACAGCGTGAAGTCGGCCTGCGACGCGTGCATGAGCCCGAACGCTTCACGAACGAGTTGCTGCTCGGCGTCGCCGTGCGC
>CAZSUA010000263.1:0-7872 GCA_964609655.1 uncultured Polyangiaceae bacterium
CGCCCACCCTGCCCGACCCTAGCCTCCCACCCCAAGAAACCAGCCAACAGGAAACCAGTCATGCTCTACGACATCACCATCCTCCAATTCCAAAAAACTCTCCAAAACTTGCGCGAAATCCTAGCGAAGACGGCGACCCAAGCCAGCGCCAAGCAGCTCGATATCGAAGCTCTCCTGCAGGCTCGCCTCGCCCCGGACCAATTCCCGCTTATGCGGCAGCTGCAGATAGCTTGCGACACTGCAAAGCTGGGAGCGTCACGCGTCACTGGCAAGGAAGCGCCCACACACGCCGACACCGAAAAGACTGTGGCTGAGATCCAGAGCCGCATCGATAGCGTTGTCGCGTACCTCAGCACCTTCTCGGCTGCAGACTTCAATGACGTCGCCGAACGCCACGTGAGCCAACCGCGCTGGGAAGGTAAATACCTAACTGCCAATGAATTCGCCATTCAACATATGATCCCAAACTTCTACTTCCACGTAACCACCGCTTACGCGATCCTGCGCAACAACGGGATCGACGTTGGCAAGAAAGACTATTTGGGAACGCTGCCGTTTAAAGTGCCGAGCTGATTTAGTTGCTAGGATCGACTACCCGCCCGACGAACAATGCCGTTTCAGAGTTCGGTTCCCAGATCATGAAGAAGAATGGGCGATTGATCCGCATTACGGTGGGGGGGGGACGGCCACCACTAATGGGGATAATCATTGGAGCGGCCGTTGCCGCGGCTGCCTCTATGCCAGACTCTCTCACTCGGACGAGGGCGCGGTGGAAGATGTCGTCCACACACAGGTCTGTCTCGTCCGTAATGCCCTTGAAATTGGCGCGGTCGTCAAACATTTTGCTCGCGCCTCGCTCTCGCAGGAATGCTTTGAGCGACGTGCTGCTTTCGACCGTGTAGCGGGGTAGTTCCACTAGAGCTCGCATGGGCACTGCTTGCTTTAGCAGTTCAGTGATCCGCGCGGCGCTCAGCGATTTTTCGAAGCTTAGGAGGCTTTCTAGTTTCGGCACCATGAAGATAGTCTCCAATTGGCCGCCGGCTGTGCTGAGGAATAGGATGTCTAACCCGGGAGACGCTAGGGCCCTTACCTCGCGCTCGTTGTCGATCATGAAGGGAGTGAGCTTCGAGGCATCGTCGGATAACCAAAACTTCAGCGGCATGCTTCGGGTTGCATCGAAGGGCTTGGACCACGCAGCGTTGATATAGAGCGCGTTCGTAAGGGCGATCTTTGTTTCAGGCTTGAGGGCGCCTTCTTGAAGGATCATCGGGATGAGGCCCCGGGTTTGCCTACTTGTCCACCCATTGATGGTGGCGACAGCACCCCCCGGATCATGCTCAAAATCCAGTGGAAACACACCAGCTCCATATTGGGTGCGGAGGACGTCAAGGAACGCATGTTTTGGGGTCAATCCTTGCTGGATCCAAATGGCGTTCGCAAGCGATAAGTTGCCCCGAAGAGTCCTCTGGACCACCTGACTGAGGTGACGGAATGAATCGTGAATCTGTGACTGTGGGAGTACGAACTGTGCAGCGTCTGCAAGTCCGGTCGCGGTGTCTCCCTGGGCGCCGGCACTGAGCATTGCCAATTCCAGGCTAACACTAAACCCGGAGACGACCGCGTTCTTGCCTTCTGCGGTGTTCCGCAGAAGCTCGACGGCGAAACCAAGGTTAGCTTGTGCTTGTCGGCGCTGCTCGGGCAACGGGACGGGTAGGTGCGCGCCGCTCCCTTGAGCCGACCTGCCGACTGCGAACTCCGTTGGGATTGTGGATGCGGGCTTCGCTTTTGTCGACCTACCGTCACACCCTACGGCCACGCCTAGCATCAGCACGATGCCGAGTAATTTGGAGCAGGTCGACTTCAGGCCTTGTCCGTTGGCGAGCGGAGCTGTGCCTAGGTCGCCCAGTCGGCTCGCGCACGACGAAAAAACGCTAGCAAACGCTGGCTCAGTGGACAACGGGCACTCGAAATACCAGGTTAACACTGCCTGAGGCGCACAATGGGCTAAATGGGTCCCCCGACATGCAGCCGTTAGCTGGCATACTCCAGCTGGCGATGAGCCTGCCCGTAGACACGTCAGCTCCCACAGAAATCCCCTGGCCGACACAGGCAAACGGGACTCCATTGAGGATTCCCTCCGCTTTGACGCAAATGAGCCCATCGCTTGCCGTGCAATCTGCTGGGCCGGCGACTCCGGTTCCAGCTCCGCCCGTACTCGACGCTCGCCCGCCCAATGAGCTTGAACCTCCGACACCTGTTGCTGCTTGCCCCCCCGTTGCCTGCGAAGCGCCTCCCGCAGGATCGCTGCAGCCCGCAACCATTAGAACAGCCGCGCCTACAATGCCGGCGGCGTAGGACTCGAATACTGACGTTAAACCAAAACGATTCATAGCGACCTCCGCGGTCACTCCGCATGTATATTTCGCAGCCACAGCCCTTAGCAACAGACGTTGCGCCCCTGATCCAGCGGCATAGATCTTGAGTGTTCTTTTTGGGGTGAGCACGTCGCCGCGCCCGCGCAGAGGTTGAGCATCGCCAAGTGCTCCCAAACTTATCAGCGACCTCACGGCTGGACCTCACCACGCGGCATCTCAAAGTCGAACACAAGATAGTAAGCATGCTTACTATCTTCTACGAAACGAAAAGGGCAGCTAACCTGGCGCTCCCGCCGCGCGGCCCCCCAACCAGATCCCCGGATGCGGCGCTTGGCGGCAGAGGGGTAGGAATTAGCAGTCTTTATTGCGCTCTACATGTGCTAGAAAGTCAACATGGCTGAGACCGCAAAGCGCCGCGCGACCTACGAGGACCTTTTGGCGGTGCCCGACTCGCAGCTCGCTCAGATCATCGACGGAGAACTCGTGGTGCTCCCGAGGCCAACCCTCTTGCACTCCCGTTCAGCCTCTCGGCTGAGCATGGATCTCGGCTCGCCCTTCGATCGCGGGCGAGGGGGCCCAGGTGGTTGGCTCATTCTGTTTGAGCCGGAGCTGCACCTGCGTGCCGATGTATTGGTGCCAGACCTAGCCGGTTGGCGCAGGGAACGAATGCCGGAGTTGCCCGAGAGTGCCGCGTGCACTTTAGCCCCCGATTGGGTATGCGAAGTCCTATCGCCAGCGACGCAATCCATCGATCGCGTGCGCAAGATGAACATCTACGCACGCGAGGGGGTGCCTTACGCGTGGCTGATCGATCCCAATGCGCAGACCCTCGAAGTCTACAAGCTCGCGGGTGAACTCTGGACGCGCTGTGCGAGCTGGGCAGGCGCCGAGAAGGTGCGCGCCGAGCCGTTCGACGCGATTGAGTTGGATCTGGCGGGACTTTGGGAGCGTTGAAGGGGACGCCGTTTAATCCCCGCGTAGCCGAATGAACTCGGGCTGCGCGGCTTGCAGTTGCTGCGGCACTTTGCCCGCTACGATGGCCTCTAGATCATTCACCACCAACGTGCCGATGTTATGAATGCCTTCGCGGATCGCTCCGGCACGGTGGGACGAAAGCACGACGTTGCTCAGCTTGCGGAGCGGGTGGTCCTTCGCCAGCGGCTCCTCGGGGAATACATCAATGCCAGCGCGGAATCGATTTCGGGCCAAGAGCTCCGTCATCGCGTCAAAATCCACCACATGCGCGCGGCTCATGAGCAGCAAGACGGCATCGGGGCGAATCATTTCGAGCTTTTCGCGATTCAAAAAATGCTTATTGGCGGAGGTGGGAACCGCCAACACATAGATGAAGCGTGAAGTCTTCAGCAGTGTATCGAGGTCCACTGGTGTGACGCCCTGAGTGCGCAAATAGGTATCGGTGAGCCACGGATCGTAAACTTGAATGGGCCCGCGGAAGGGCTCCACCAGCGGCTTCAGGCAGCGCGCCAAGCTACCGAAGCCAATGAATCCAACCGGCTTATCGAACAGACTGAAGGTGGTGCCGAGATCCGAATGGCTCCAGTTGGGTTCGCGATCCGCTGCGCGAAAGCCGCCATCCGTCCAAGCGATTTCGCGGGCCGAAGCTAACGCCAAACCAAGCGCCATCTCCGCCACGGTGGGAGCAAAGGCCGGGGCACAACTCAAGACGCGAATGCTGCGCGCAAAGGCGGACTTGTAATCGAATTGAGCCGGCGAAGGATGCCCACCGCCCACTTCAAGAAACGCCGTCAGCTTGGGAAAGCGAGCAAAGTCGCCATGGTGCCAATGGCCCGAAACTATCGCGACCACCTCGGAGGCCACTTTGGCGATCTCCTCGTCGGGCATGGGCTCGTTCTTGGCCCAAATCACATCCGCAAGCGAGTGCAAACGTTCACGATCCGCGGGTGAGAACACGTCTTCCATGCGTCGTCCGTAGGGATCGATAATGACTTTTTGTTTCATATTCTTCTCGCCTTTTGCTGCGCACACACCCATTCCAGCTGACCCGAAGTGTCTGTTACACCTCCTGGCTTCAGTCGGCAAGGCTCACGTCAGGACCCTTCGCATCGCGCTAGTTGGAGCCGTGGGACTCCGGAATTTATCACATCTCATCAGAACGGGGTTCCCCGCTGCCAAGCGCCCTTCCAGGCTAGCCCAGGGAATCGCCGCCCGAACAGCGCGGCGCTTACTTTACTGCGTTCCCAATCGCGCGCGGAGCGCAGCTCGTGCTTGCTCAACCAGCCGTTCCTTGATCCTTTCCCATCCTGAAGGCGTCAGGCCCAAAGGGAACAATTCGTCGGCCTCAGCGTCAGCAAAATAGGTTAACGCCCGCAGCACATGATAGATATAGGCCTTATTCGATCCAAGGCGCGGAGCTGCTCTTCCGCCAGGTCGCGGGGCTTTGCCATGCATCACCGGTTTCGTTGAAAAATGCGCGCCAAAGTGCGAGCGTTGGGCGCGAAAGTTCGGGGTGTCCGCCATCGCGAAAGAACTGGTGGACGGCTTCTTCCCCGTCAGCATGAACTACCCAACGCACATCCACTAGCCGGCCGCGCTCCAGCACCCGGGCAAGCACGTATCGACGATCGCGGTCAAGCACGATGGCATCGGGATCCACATCCCAAAACAACCAAACGCTGCTCCTCGGGGATCGACATGGCCTCTCGCGGTACCACATTGCACCGGACGACGCGAAAACAACGTCTTCAGGGCCTGTTCACCGTGCTCATCACTCAAACCCTTGACCGGGGTTTGAAGCTGGTTTCTACCCAGCGGCGTGAGCCAAATACATTTCATTGGAGGCGAAAAGGGCGGGGTTGGTAAGAGCGTGGTGGCACGCTTGTTAGCCCAGTATTGGATTGATCGTGGAGCGGCGTTCGCGGGCGTTGACGGCGACCTTTCCCATGGTGCGCTCATGCGCCACTACGGAGAGTTTAGCCAAGCTGTGGACTTGGCATCGGCGGACAGTGCCGATCAGATTTTGGATCGAGCGCTCGGGAGCGAACGCCGTGTGCTCGTTGATCTGCCGGCGCAAAGCGCGCGAGCACTGAAGAACTGGCTCTTGGGCGCCAATGTTCTGCAGTTAGCCCGTGAACTCGGCGCTTCGGTCACCTTTTGGCATGTGAGCGACGGCGGTTTTGCTTCCGTGGGTCAGGTGGAGCAAGCGCTCGAACTCTACGGCGATCAGGCAGAGCATGTGGTGGTGAAAAACCACGCCCGCTCGAAGGATTTTAGTCAGCTCGACGCATCGGCTGCGACAGTAAAGCTGCGGGCACTTTCTGGAAAATTACTCGATTTGCCCGAATTGGACGCCACCGCCATGTACAAGATCGATAGCGCTGGCCTGAGCTTCTGGGCCGGCGCACACGCGGCACACGGCGAGGGCGCCCTCAAGCCTCTTGAACGCGAACGCGTTAAGCTGTGGCTCAATCGCTGCTATTCGCAGTTCAACGCGTTGGGTGAGACGCTCTAACAACCAGCCCCCTGCCATTCGCTTCACGGCAGCGTTTTCGCGCAGCGGAAAGCCGTTTCCCAGCCGGTCTCGTACTGGAAGGCGAACGTATTAAATCCAAAAACTCCGTCGCCACCGCGCATCAGCCCTTTGTTGTCACGAAATTCGTGCTTGGCAACCAAGCGCCCGTAGCCTTTCGCGAACGTGGCTCTAGCATAGAGCCCCGTTGTGGCATTGAAGGCACTTGCTGGGATCACCATCGAGGGACGCACGGCGACGTACGTTGGGGGCATCGCCGGATCGTCAGAGCTCAGAAAAATCAAGTCGAGGAACGCCTGCGTGTCAAAGTCAAAATTGAGATCCAGGCCCGAATCGCTACCGTCACCCGCATACATGCTCAAGGGAACCGAGTTGCCTTGCACCACCACCGCCACCCACTCTGACCATCCGGCGAGATCCCAAATGCGCTCGCCATTCGGCAGGTAGAACACTCGCCGCTTCTCGCCGCCAAGGCCGTACGCGTCTGACGAAGTGGCGCCGGTATCGCTATAGGGATCGCTGAGGTTGCTCACGGCACTCCGCCCGTTGAGGCCGGAAACGAGCCCGCCTTGGCCTTGGGTGCACGTGCTCCAATTGTAGGACTGCGCTTCAATCGTGGAGGCCAACGTCATCCACTCGTCATTGGTGATCAAATGGTAGCCTGAGCCGAGGCTAGCGCATTCGGTTTCAGCTTGATTCTCGCTTATAAACTGCCACGGTAGCCCGTCGCTCCGTGATTCGGGAAAGTATTGACCCACCGCGAGCGGGGCACCCGCATTGGAACCGTCGGCATCTAGTATGAAGTTGCTGCTTCGCACCGCGCGCATCTCAAACTTCGCGACGCAAAAATCTGTGTTGAGCGGGCCCACGAACGCCGCCGAGCTCCCTTCGACCAGTAGATACTCAGCGGGGCAGCCAGCAATTGGAGCAAGCCCTGGAACTTCAGTGGGCAGGGAGCCAACACAGGTTCCCATCGCAGTAGCTCCGCCTCCGGTTCCGCTCATGGCCGCGCCACCCATCGCCGCACCGCCTCCAGTTCCACCCATCGCCGCGCCGCCCATCGCCGCACCGCCTCCAGTTCCGCCCGTCGCCGCGCCTCCCATCGCAGCGCCACCTCCACTTCCGCCCGTCGCCGCGCCTCCCATCGCAGCGCCACCTCCACTTCCGCCCGTCGCCGCGCCTCCGCTTCCACCCGCTGGCACGCCACCCGTTGCGCCGCTTCCAGCACTGCCCCCAAGGGCTGCCGCGCTGCCGGTGGCTGCGCTGTTGGCGCCACCCGTTGTTAAACCACCCCCGTCCTGCCCTGCGGCTGCACCTGTGAGCTCAACAGGGCTCAGGTCGTAGCCGTAACGGCAGGAGCTGGCGCTGAGCGCTAGTAGCAACCACCAACGAGAGTTCGACTTCATCATTGGGACCCAGCTCCCGCAGAACAACCCTTTGCCCTCTGCAGGAACGGTCTCTTAGCGACAATCATTAGGCCTTTCGAACGCCCTAGCGAAATGACGGTTCCGGCGGTTACATCACCCGACATGGATCGCTGTGTCAGCGTAGAACTTATCTTTGACGACCCGCTCAACCGTAGAGGCCGCTCAAGGGTCCGCGATTCCAGAAGGGATCGCCGTGCACGGGTTTGTTGTAGCCAACGCGGCGGAAAGTCTCGACCCACAAATCGGCAAAGGTTCGACCCGTGTACTGAAGGTAGCTGCCGCCGTTCAGTCCGAGGGATTTTCCACCGAAAAGCAGGACCGGATTGTCTGGGATCGTGTGTTCATCGCCGAGGCAACACTCATTGAAGTACACGACGAGCGTGTTATCGAGCATCGTCCCCGTGCCTTCGCGTGTGGCTTTCATATTGCGCAAGAGCTGAGCCGTAGTTTCAGCGTAGAACTTCTCGGTGTTGGCCAAGATGGTTTCATTGGGCTCGTGGGAAGCCTCGTGGTGCCCAGTGCCGCCCGTACCGCCCGGGAAAGCATTGGAAGTGATCTCGCT
>CAZSUA010000264.1:0-7867 GCA_964609655.1 uncultured Polyangiaceae bacterium
GTCCTCTAATTCAGGGCGCTGCGTGCAACAACTGTTCAGCGCTGGGATCTAAGCGCGAGCTTTCGGCTCGCGGCGACTCAGGTAACTGTCGAGCAAATTTGCGGTAAAATCCGCTAAAATCCCGTCAGCGACGCGCAACCGGCGACTCAATTCGCGCGCCACGTTGAGCACGATGAGCGCGTACGCTTTGAGATCATGCCGGTACAGAGAATCCAAATCTTGCGCAGAAATCCGCACCAGCTGGCACGGCGCGAGCGCCCGCACCGTGGCGGAGCGGCGCTGAATATCCACCAGCCCCATTTCACCAAACCAATCCCCGGGCCCGAGGATCGCCACCCGCACCTCCGTGCCTCGGCGGCTGTGCTTGAGGATCTCCATCTCGCCCCGCAACACCACGAACATGTCGCGAGCTTCTTCGCCCTCCCGAAAGATGAATTCGCCAACCTGCGGACACACCACTCTCAGCTCTTTGGCCAGATAGGCCAGCGCCTCTTCCGAAAGCGCGCCAAAAAGCGCTTGGTCGCGCAATTCTGCAGGGGTGACCTGTTCGGGACGTTCAGAATCGCGGGTGGGGATTTGCTCAGCGATCATCGGGCGTTAACTTTCGAGGCTCTTAGTGAAAACGGCGCGCGGCCGAGCGGGACCGGCGTAATCCTCAATGATATCTACGGTCCAACCCACGGCGCGGTGGAACGCGATCGAGCCATCGTTGCCGACAGATGTGATCGCCTTGAGGCGCTGGCAACCGGCACTTCGCGCATTTTCCTCGAAGGATTGGTAAAGCACCTTACCGACTCCGCGTCGCCGAAAGTCGGGATGGATACCCACCAGGTGCACGTAGCCTTCCTTCGGAGGCCCAGGAGCCACAAAGCCCAACAGGAAACCTGCGACGACGCCCTCGTGTTCTACCACCCGCGCCATCTGACCCAGCTCGTAAAAGAAGAGCGGATGCGCCAGGGCTGTCGATGGCCCACCCCACCAACGGTCAATGATTTGAACGATGTGGTCGTAGTCGTTTTTTCCGAGAGGTCGTGTGATCATGGTCGAGCCCTAAGCGTGGCGTCGTGGCCGAACAGGCCGGCTGCCCCTAGCATGCGGGATTTGGCCTGCTAAGGTTCTGTGGGTAAACCACTGATCTTGCAAGCCTAAATCACGAGCCCAGGTGTGGTTGTCAGCCGGCGGTCCTGCCCGTCGTGCTGGCGCGCTGCGGGTCGGTCGGTTAACGAGGGGTGTCGTATGCCGCATCGCGTTTTGATCGCTCCGTCCGTCCTCAGTGCCGATCTCGCCCGCCTGGCTGAAGAGGTCGCTGTTGTTGAAGCAGCTGGGGCTGATTGGATCCATGTGGATGTGATGGACGGCCGTTTCGTGCCGAACATCACCCTCGGAATTCCGGTCGTCCGCAGCTTGCGCCGTGTGACGCGTCTCCCGCTCGATGTACATCTGATGATGCTGGAGCCTGAACGCTACCTGGCTGAATTCGCTGAGGCCGGCGCCGATACCCTGAGCGTACATGTGGAGGCATGTGTGCACTTGCAGCGAACGCTGTCGCTGATCCGCTCACTCGGCAAGCGTGCGGGCGCGGTGCTCAACCCGCACACGCCCGAGGACGTGCTGCGCTACGTGCTGTCGGATCTGGATTTGATACTGGTGATGAGCGTTAATCCGGGTTTTGGTGGGCAAAGCTTCATCCCTGCGATGCTTGATAAATTGGCGAAAATCCGCAAGATGATCGACGAAAGTGGCTTTCCGATCCTGCTTGAGGTGGATGGCGGGATCGATGCTCGCACGGCCCCCTTGGTGGTGAACGCCGGAGCCCGAGTGCTCGTAGCGGGCTCCGCCATTTTTGGGCATCTAGATCGAGAGGCCCAGATTCGGGCGCTGCGCGCCGCGGCGGAGAGCTGAGTTCGGGTGCCGAACGCGCGGGCTGGCTGCTATCTCCTGGGCGCGGTGTTGGCGACTGGGTGTGCACGGTCGGAGCTGAAGCCCGCACTGCCGAGTGCACCACCCAACGCGCTCGAAAGTCCCGCGCCGGCTGCGGGCGCCGAAGCGTTTCCAGGCGCCAAAGAGGACCTGCAAAGCCTGGTGCTTCGAGTTCTTTCGGGTGTTTCGAAGCTCAGGGAGTTGCGGCCCAAAGGTTCAATCCGAACCAAGGAAACAACCCGCGAGGAGATGCGCGCCTGGCTGAAAGATCAGCTGGCGAGCGAGGTGCCCGCCGAGGTCATGGCGGGGAATGCTGCGTTTCTTTTGGCGCTAGGGCTTGTGCCAGCGGACTTCGACTATGCCGCCTCAATCGAACGCCTCATGACGCAGCAGCTTGCTGGCTTCTACGATCCCAAGACCAAGACCATGCACTTGCTCTCCGATCTGCGCGCCGAGGATCGCAAAGCGACTTTGGACCACGAGCTGGTGCACGCACTCCAGGATCAGCACTTTGATTTAGAACGCCTCACGGCCTGGCGTTCTGACGCCACGGACGAACAAAGCGCTGTGCACGGCCTGGCTGAGGGAGACGCCACCAGTGCGATGCTGCAAGGCATGCTGGCGCCCGGACAACATGCGGAAGATCTGCCGGACGAAATGCTGTTGGCCCAGGCCGAAAGCTCGCTCGGCAACTCCCCTGAAATCGACGTGCCCAATATTATCAAACGCAGCCTCTTAGCGCCCTATACGGACGGCCTCAAGCTGGTGCACTGGGCTCGTCGACGCGGTGGCTGGGCTTCAGTCGATGAGTTGTGGCGGCGTATGCCGGCAAGCTCCGAGCAAATGTTGCACCCAGAAAAGTGGCTCAGCGACGAGCGTCCGGAATCCGTTGCAGTGCCAGTGCCTACCCCAGGCGCTCCTCCGCAAGCGGTCTTGTATCACGATGTCTTGGGCGAACAATCCGTGCGGATCCTGCTTGAGGAATGGCTAACGAGATCCGAGGCAAGCGCGGGCGCGAGCGATTGGGCAGGGGATCGGTTGGCGGTATTTCGGAGCGCTGAACTCTGGTCACTGGCCTGGCATCTCCGAACCGATGATGGGGAGGCCGCAACGCGCACTCGCGTGGCTCTGCAACGCGGGCTGCTGGCTTCAACGCCACAAGCTAACGTCGCACTAACCGCTGAGCAGGTCCAACGTATGGTCCGCCAGCAGGGGGGCTGCCGTGAACGACCGGACCTTGGACCGATCGCCGTACTGGGCGAAGGCCGTTCAGTGGTGATCGTGGCGGGCCCGTATCGAAAACAGAATGGGCGCCTGGTTTCAGCCAGCAATTGCCACTCGGCGTTGGCCTGGGCTCGCGCTGTCATCCAATAGCCGGTTGCGCACCGTCCGTAATCCGGACGGCTGTCGGACAGTTGAGACACAATGACTCACCCGGTTACCCGTGACCCACCTATCGGACGGCTGAGCGAACCAAAGTGTTTCAGGCTCAATCAGCACATATATAGGCTATTACTCACTGTCTGCTTTCGCTGCTGAGCCGGGAGCAACTCGAAGATGCCCCGCATGACGGCTGGCACGTAGATTGCTTGGACCTAACTGAGAGAGAGAGAGCCATGTCAGCGCGTCCTGCCCGAAGACAGTCCAGGTTGAAGTTGTCTAAAGCATCGGCGCTCGCGCCCAGCTCCTGGATCGCGTTGCTAGCTGCCACCAGCTTGGGCCTCAGCAACGTCCATTGCGTGCGGACCACCATTGCATCTCGCTCCATCGCACCCGATTTGCTCCACGGAGCCTGCCGGCTGATCGTTCAGTCCTACGCGCCCGGTGCCGTAGCGGCCGATCAGATCGCAGCCGGCGCGAGGCCGTTGGCTTCGGCGCAACGATCCATCACGAGCGAAGAGCTCAGGCAGGGTGTCCAGATAGATCTGCTGCATGTGGATGGTGAGGCACGGGCGGAAGAGGCGCACGTCGTCGCGTGGGTGGAGCAGGGGGAGCCTGATCTGGAATTTGATGCTCGGACTGCCCGCCCGGGAGCAGGGTCGATGTTTGGCCAAGGCGACACGGGCAGCACCCACGCGACGGGGCACGTCTGGCTGCAGCCGTTTCGCGACAGATCGGCGAGCTAGGCGGCTCGCTGCTTCTCGGGGCGGAATTGGCGGAGCTGCTTGACCCGGAGGGAAAATTCTCGCCGCCCCTGCTCGCTGAGGGAGAGACCGCCGAAGCGCGCTTTTAGGTAAATCTCGGTCAGCTCGTAGACTTCGGACGCCAACGGATGCGAAAGCGCGCGCAAGGCACGCGCATGGCCGAGTGGCGGCGTACTTGGAAAGCGACCAATCCCTTGCGCTACCAGCGCCGCGTCGAGCGCCGCATACAGCTCAACCACTTGAGAGAGCTGTCGTGCGAGGGGTTGTTTCGGAGTCTGCGCCGAGCCCACCCGCCACCCCCTCCGACGCAGCCATAGCACCAAGTAGACCAGTAATACGGCCCCCGCGAGCAGCAGGAGGAGGCGACGGGGGGAGCCCAACGCGAATTTGAAGCCAGGGCGAGCGCTCAGCTTTCCGTAGTTGGAGCGCACGGTGTCGAGCAGCGAAATCTGCTGTTTTAGATCATAGCCCACCACGTGCTGGTTCCAGCGCTGCGTCGTGGCATCCAGAAAATCCCGAAGCTGCGCAGCTGCGCCACTCATTTCGCTCACCGGCGCGGAGTCGGCTGGCGGCGTTGGATCGAAACGGATCCACCCGAGCCGCGGAATATACGCCTCGACCCAAGAGTGCGCGTCGCCCTGCCGCACGGCATAAAATCGGCCGTATTGATTGAACGTACCCCCAACAAAACCTGTGACATTGCGGGAGGCGATTCCAACCGTTCGCAGCATCATGGCCATTGCCGTGGAGTAGTATTCGCAGTGGCCGCGCCGGGACTCGAACAAGAAATGATCGAGCGGATTTTTCGTGGCACCCGAGGGTGTGTTGAGGTCGTAACGATAACCCTTGCGCAGGCGGGTTTCGATGGCACGGGCCTGAGCCATCGGGTTCGGTAGACCTTGGATCCATTCCTGGGCGAGTGCCGAAGTGCGCGCTGTGAGATTCCGCGGCAACGTCAGGTAGCGCGCGTAATCGGAGGGACGGAGCAGATCGAACGGCTGCTCGTGGGGCCCAGCTACAAACACCTCATAGCGCAGGCCACGCTCGGAAGCGCCCTCATATTCCAGCTGATTTTCACTACCCAAGAACAGGGTCGCCTGGGGCTGACTGATCGTGGCTGGCTGACTCAAAAGGCGGAGCGCGATCGTTTTGGGTGGGAGAAACACTACTGGCGGCTCGATGGGCTCAAGCTCGATCCGCATCCGATTGTCCGCGGCAAAATCAGGGTTGCGATAGAGTTGCACCTCAGCCCCGAACTGCACAGCGGGGATCCGCTGCTTCAGGGAACGCGACCAACTCCGACCGTCGTACGTATCGAAGGCTGTTCCGCGCAGATAGAGCGCAAGCCGCGGAGGAGGTTCTGCTGGCAAGCCCGGATAGTGCACCCGCATTGCAATGGCTGAATCGGCGCGCAGCCGCCCCACGCCACCCAAATCAACTCGATCACTGAAACCAATCATGCGCTCAGGGCGGGCACGATTGAGCAACAGGAGCGACAGCCCCACGCGGGGAAACAGCACGAAAAGCAGCGCCGTGAACAAAAAAATGGGCACCGACATCAGACACGTCAGGGCCAAAAAGGGCCGACCAATCACCCGTCGGCTGCGTAGGATGCGCGGCACATCCACGGGTAGGCCGGTGCGGTCGCGGGCTCCTTGCCGGTAGTTGCCCTCCACTTCGCGGCGCAGATGGCTCAGCACCAACGCGCCCGGTGCGACCATTAGGAAACCAACAAAACACAACCCATACGAGATCCCACCGCCGAGGACTGTGCCCGCTATGAGGTGCAAAAGGGCCAGCACGATCACCTGCTGATCGTGAGCCGCACCGCGGCGAGTCGCGAGGCGGATCACCTGCAAAGCAGCCGCAAACTCGATCGAAAGGGGCAGAAATTCCGCGCCCATGCTGAAACGCACGATCTGAAGCGTGAGCAGGGAAAGCGGGCCGACAAAACCCAAATGCCGAATGATGGCTCGATCTTGAAAGCGCTCGGGGATCGAGAGGGCCAACACCAATCCAATCAGCACTGCCCAACTCATCATGTGGTTGAGCTCGCCCGAACTCACGAGTGCAATGACGCCGAGCGCGGCCAGCGCGTCGGTCATGATGCGATGAATGAGTCCAAACCTCACAGAACGCGCCCGCCTTCGCCTTTCAAGGCCAGCAAATCATGCTCCGGGGTTGCCTGGAGGAGTGCCAGAAAACGGAGCACCTGGTCGGCGCCCTGGGTTGGGGTGCTGCGCACAGTCTGACCTGCGCTCGTCTTGACAGTGACGTCATTGCCGCGCTTGAGCTCAGCGACAGCTCGCGAAGCCACCTCGCGGATACGCTGTTCAAAGCGCTGCCCCCAATCGTCCGCGGCCGCTGCCAGAGGGCGAATGCTGTCCAGCACGTGGGTGACTTGACGGCGGGTGGTGCCACTCCGTTCCTTCAGCATCACTTGGTCGGGCAAGACGCTGCGGCGCCAATAGATATCTCGCGCATCCTCGCCCTCCCGCATCGGGCGAATGCCCATGATTTCGTCACCGGTCCCGCGCCCTTCAGTCTGATTCGCGCCACCTTTGGCACCCGGGATCTCCGAAGGCAAGCGGATGGGATCGACGGCCGGATACACCAACAGCGTGCCGACGAGCTCAATTTCCCGCGATTTTTCGAAGAGGCCGAACGGGAAACGGGTGGCAATGCGAAAGCCGACATGCTGATCCGGACCGCGACGGCCTGGCGTGCGCCGATAGGCGGCCACTTGCGCTGACTTCGGGCTAATTTTCAGAAAAAAGCAGCGTTTGTCGGCGGGCTGCCCAGCGCGCAGATCTTCGACTTCAATCGCGTACGAGGGGAGGCGTTGTTTTTGATTGAAGACCTCGATCTCAACCAAATGCGCGCGCCCCACTTGGGCACGCTGGGGCAAACGCCGAACGACCGTCAAGTGCCGAAGACTCGTCTCGCTCAATAAGCCGGAAACAATGATCAGCGAAAGCAGCATACCTAGCATCAAATACAGCAAATTATTACCGGTATTGATGGCAGCAAAGCCTACAAAGAAGGTAATGAGGATGAAGTATCTGCCCTCTCGGGTTAACTTCAGCTGGCGAGGGGGCCGAAAACGCCTGAGAATTTGCCGGAAGCGCTGGCGGGAAGCCGAAGCCACGCGCACGCTGGGCGGAGCCGGATAGCTATCCTGCTGCACGACCGGGGTCGGCATGAACTCCGCACGCTCGAGTTTCAAAGCCCCGCTCCCAGCGTCAAAGTGGAACGGGCACTCGAGCAACAATATCGCGCACAGCGCCTTCAGCTTCTTCGCGCGTCGGCATGTAGCCATCGGCGTGCGAGGCCAAGCGAACGCGGTGTGCCAAGAGCGGGACCGCCAGATCGTGAATGTCGTCCGCGATGCAATAGCGTCTGCCGTTCAGAAGCGCGCGCGCTCTGGCGGCCTGCGATAGATTCATGCCCGCTCGGGTAGAAGCACCTAACGTCAAGGTTGAGCTGTTGCGAGTCGCCGTGATCAGCGCCTGCAAGTAAGCACCGAGCGCTGCGTCGATGGCGACTTGGTCGACCTGGAGCTGGAGCTGACACAGCGTTTCTGGATCCAAGACCGCACGCACGCGTCCCGCGCGATCCTCGGGTGGCTCCAACATGAGCCGCGTCTCGACGGCTGCTGGCGGATAGCCAATACTGATGCGGACCATGAACCGATCCAGCTGGCTTTCGGGCAAAGGAAACGTACCGGCAAAATCTTGAGGGTTCTGCGTCGCGATCACGAAGAAGGGCCGGGGGAGCGGTAGCGAACGCCCATCCACCGAGAC
>CAZSUA010000265.1:0-7854 GCA_964609655.1 uncultured Polyangiaceae bacterium
AGATAAAGCTCAATGCTCCGCGCAATCCTCGTCCTGCACGGCTTGCACCGACGACGCGCAGTGCGCTCACATCCCCGGCAAGAATGTCTGCTCAGCGGGCGCGTGCGTCCAGTGCACCGGCACCAAAGCCGAGGCCTGCGGCGCCTTCGTCTGCGACTCCATGAGCAAGACGTGTTCGACGCTGACAGCTGGGACTGCGGACCTGTGCAAGCCCTGCGTTTCGGATGCACACTGCAAGCCAGGACGGCTTTGCGTGCAGGAGGTAGTCAACGGTAAAATGCTCGGCTTTGCCTGCTTCTGGAAGAAAGGTGATGCGCAAAATAGCGCTCCGGCCAACTGCTCTCCCGACGGCCGGCCGTACGCCAGGGCGCTCAATGCCACCAGCATAGATGGCGTGACCGCTGACATTTGCACGTTGAGCATTTCTTCGTGCTTGGCCTTGAAACAATTCAAGAACGACATATGCAACGGGACGGACGACATGACGACGTGCGGTGCGGTCCCGGGTGTGGATGCTCGCTGCGTCTCGGCGGAGACGGGGTTCAAGTGCACGATGACTTGCATCAGCAACGAGGATTGTGTCGGATCTGTGGCGTGCGATACGTCGCCGACGCCCAGAACCTGCAATCTTAACCCGTTATGAAGACGCGACTCGCACTCCCCTGTTTGCTCATGGCGCTCATCGCGCTGATGGCGCCAGCCTGCTCGGAGTCGTTCCTCGACTGTCGGCAAACCGTGACGTGCGTCGTTGGCTCGGGGCAATGAAGACGCAACTCGCACTCCCCTGTTTACTCATGGCGCCGCTACGCTCGGCGTGCTTCTGCATTGGCCTCGCGTTCTTGGCGAACCCTGCTGCGGCTGCGCCAGAGGACGATCGGGTTCGGCAAGCGGCCGCGTTGTTCGGGAAAGGCAACGAAGCTGCCGACGCGGGCCGACATGCGGCGGCTTACCGGGCGTATCGGGAATCCTGGGATTTGGTGCGCGACTACAAAACGGCTGCAAATTTGGCCATGGTCGAAATCGAACTGCACCGCTGGACCGACGCCGCCAATCACATCGCCTACACACTCGCGCACACCCCGATTGATGAGGCACCAGACCGCCTGAACAGCCTTTACCGTGCCTTCGAGGGCGTTAAGGCACGCATCAGCGAGCTTAGGCTGGAACGTGTGCCCGCGGAAGCCACCGTGATCCTCGACGACATTAGCTTGAATTCTCAAGACCGGCGCGGCGCGGTCTTCGTAACCCCAGGTCAACACCGCCTCGTGGTTCGGCTTGAAGGAAGGGCGCCGCATAAGGAGGAGTTCGAGACGGTTGCTGGGGAAAAAAGAACCCTCGTGGTCGTCCTGGAGCCTCTGGAGGCACTGAATGCCCCAGTATCCTCAGCTGCAGCACCCACGCCTCACCCAGCGGCTCCGCAGGTAAGCCCCGTGGATCGTCACGCCGCGAGCGGCATCCGAACTTCCACGATCATAGCCTTCGCAGGTGGAGCCGTTGCTGTAGGTGGTGCAACACTTGGGATCATCTTTCAGAGCGGGGCGAATCGCGACGACCGAGACGCAGATCTTGTAGGCGGACACCTCACCGCCGCTGCTCCTGACGCGTGCAGCACCGGAGATTACGAAAAGCAATGTGCGCTTCTGAAAGTAATCGTGGCCCTCCGCGACGAGCGCCAAAAAGTTGCCATTGGTGGCTTCGTTCTAGCCGGAATTGGCCTCTCCACGATGCTCACCACGCTGTTGCTGCGCGACAACCCGAACGAGGTCACCCTTTCGCTCTCCGGCCTGCCTCACAAGAGGCAAGCCGACGCCTCGCTCAGCTTCAGATTTTGATGTTGCCCCCTCTCGTCCGTCCTCGGCACTCGACGCGCCTCTCAGGTTAACAATATGGGCCCAGCTTGCCTGCGGGCGGCCGGTCTCACCCCAAAGCCGTGCTCGCTGTCGCTCCGCTCGGCTGGGGGAGCTCCTCGCCAAGTGCGATCAGTGGGGCGCAAGGGCTCGCAAACCAAGGGATATCCCGTAGTTCTCCTCACAGATTCACATCTCATTCATGTTGCGCGGCTCACCTCAAACACAGTATGTTGCATCAACAGTGGCCAATCATCACGACGCCCTCTTCAAAGAAGCTTTCAGCTCGCCCGAAAGCGCCGCTGCTGAGCTCCGTGCGATCCTTCCGAATGATCTCGCGCGAGCTCTTGAGCTCGAAAATCTCGCCCTCGTTCCAGGCTCTTTTCGCAGCAAGGAGCTGGCCGAAAGCCACACCGATCTGCTCTTCACGGTTCCCATCCTCGGCAAGTCGGCGTTGGTTTACGTCCTCTTTGAGCATAAGAGCTTCAGTGATCGCTGGACGCCGTTTCAGATTCTTGGCTACATGCTCGACATCTGGGAAATATTTCGCCAAAAGAATTCCCCCTCTGCGTTTCTCCCGCCGATCATCCCGCTCGTCGTGCACCACAGCGCCACCGGCTGGACCCGATCAAAGGCCTTCCACTCACTTTTCGACCCCAATCTGCTCGCCATCCCAGGTCTCTCCCAGGGGCTGCCCAACTTCGAATTTCACCTCGATGACATCAGCAATCTTCCAGAGGTTCAGCTACGTCAACGAGCCTTCGGCGCCTTTGCCACGTTGGCCGTCGCTGCCCTCAGCCGCTCCCATGAGTCCCCGGAAGCTCTCCTGGAGGCACTTGCCGCTTTTGCCGATCTCTTTGACTCCCTGCTCTCCGCACCCAACGGCGCCCGTGCGCTCGCCATCCTTTTCGAGTATGTTTCCCGAGTCTCCCCGAGCACGACCCCGCAGGATCTCGAACGCGCTCTTGCTAAGAACACTCCAAAGGCCCAGGACATCGCCATGACCATCGTTGATCAGCTCAGACAGCAAGGCTTGGAGCAAGGCTTGGAGCAAGGCTTGGAGCAAGGCCTGGAGCAAGGCCTGGAGCAAGGCCGCACCCAGGGTCGCGCATTGACGCTCCTCAAACTATTGAAACTCAAGTTCGGGACCGTTTCGACTGACGTAGAACGCAGTGTGGCCTCGGCGGCTCCCGAGCAACTTGAGCTTTTCCTTGAGCGGATCCTCACAGCCTCCTCGATTCACGAGGTGATGCAGGGGTAGGCTGAAGGCTTTCTCCGCTCAGCGCGAAACCTGTGCGTGGCATCCCTCCTAGAAGCCGCGCGCGCCTCGGGCTGCGACGCGAACTCGAAGGTCAGGGGCTAGTCCCTGATATCGAGTTCCGCTCAGGGCGCGAACGCACTCGCGATCGTCGCGATGCCAAGGAACATGGGCAGTGGCTCCGAAACTAAGAGGCCCTCGCGGACTCCTTCGAACGCCTGGAAGCCGAGGTTCTCGTAGAACTTCACCGCGTCGGGCTTGGCATCTGTCACCACACCGACACAGCCAAGGCGATCCCGCTGCTCAAGCGCCAAGCCGAGGACATGACGCAACAGCGCGCTCCCGATGCCGACGCCTTGTGCCCGCGTGTCGACTGCGAGGCGACCAAGCCGCAAGACTGGCAACGGGTAGCTCGGCATTCGCTTCCGCAGGCGCGCGTTGGGCATCGATGCACGCTCGATGGACGACGGGGTGACCGTTGCAAAGCCGACGATGCGTTCGTGGACCAGCGCCACATAGGTGACCGCCAGGTGGAGCTTGAACTGGTTCTGCCCGGCGTAGTGCTCAAAGAAGCGATCAAGATCGGCTTGACCCGAGGAGAATCCACTGCGGTCGTCGTCACGAGCGAGCAGACGGATCTCAACGGTCTTGGCCACGCATCAGCTCGCGAAGCGCCTGAGTCGGCGCAGCAGGGCTCTCGAGCAATGTGACAACGCGGTCGAACGCCTTGTCGTCGAGCACGAAGCGCGTTGGGATAAGCGCTTCGTCAGGTAGCTCCCGACGCGCTTCCATGAAGTAGAGTAGCGCTTGTTCGACCACGAAATTCTTCTTGAGCCCGTGGCTCTCCGTGAAGTGATCGAGTTTTTCCTTGGTCGCCGCCGACACGGTAGCTGAGATCTGAGATTGGTGGCTCATGAAGGTCTCCTGAAGTCGACCATGCTTTACCACGTCCGACCATGGAAAAACTAGCACCCGGATGTCCAACGGCAAGCCCTGCCCTCCCCACTCAAATTCGCCCGCCAAGCCAAGCTTCTGTACTCTTCCTCCGGTGCGGCTCGATGCTCTTCTCGATGTGTACTTAAATCACCTCAAGGTTGAGCGCGCGCTGGCGAAAAACACCGTTGAAAGCTACGGCCGCGACCTCGCGAACTTGCTGGCACACGCCGAAAAACTGGGGGCTGTCGAGCCTGATCAATTGGATCTTGGTGTCGTGAGCGCATGGCTGAGTGGCTTGGCTAAGTCCGGGCTTGGAGCGCGGAGTTCAGCGCGGCATCTTTCGTCGGTGCGAGGATTTATCAAGTTCTTGTTGCGCGAGGGGGCGATCGAAAAAGATCCCACGGCGCTGTCTGCTCGTCCGAAGCTGGGGCGGCGTCTGCCGAAGGCACTCTCGGAACATGATCTGTTGCGGCTGATCGGAACTCCGAATGTGAAAGAGGTGCGGGGCTTGCGCGACCGCGCGCTCTTGAGCGTGGCCTATGCTGCGGGCTTGCGTGTGAGTGAGCTGGTGCACTTGAAGCTGGGCGACGTGGATCTGGAGCGCGGATTTGTGTCGGCTTTGGGCAAGGGCGGCAAGCAAAGGCTCGTGCCGCTCGGCGACATCGCGCTCACTCATCTGAAGATGTACTTGGACGCCCGAACGGATGCGGGCTCCAGCAACACCAAGCGCCGACGGCAGGCGGTGAAGACACAATCGCTCGACGCGCGGAGCCATGTGCTCTTCATGGGCCCAAGCGGTGGCCCGCTCACGCGCCAAGCATTTTGGAAGATTGTGCGGCGCTACGCGGCCATTGCTGGGATCTTCGGTAATGTGCACCCGCACAAGCTACGCCACTCGTTTGCCACGCACCTGCTGGCCGGCGGAGCAGATCTGAGAAGCGTGCAAACGCTGCTCGGCCACGCGGACATTTCAACCACCGAGATCTACACGCACGTGAGCCGGCAACAAGTGGTGCGCGCCTATCGTGGAGCACACCCGCGGGCGTAATGTTTGAAAACGTGTGCTAGCTTGGGCGTGCGTTGTCGACCTATTTTGAGATTTTTGAGCCACTCGCCGAGCCTTCTCCGTTGGTGGTTGAAGTGCCGCATGCGAGTGTGCGCGTAGGGCCACGAGCTTTGGCAACTCTGAATGCGCCGGCCCGAGCGATCGGCATGGACGCCGATCTTTATGTAGACCAGCTCTATCGGCATGCTCCGCGCTTTGGCGCGACGCTACTCGTGGCTCGGGTGAGCCGCTATGTGTGCGATTTGAACCGGGCGGAATCCGATGTGGACGCCTCAACCGTCGAAGGAGCTGCGCCGCGCTCGCTTCCGCATGGGCTGATTTGGCGCGATACCACGGAAGCGCAACCAGCACTCACCCGCAAGCTCAGCCGTGCAGAGTTCGAACGGCGGCGAGACACCATCTATCGCCCCTATCATCTGGCCCTAGACAAAATCCTCCGCGAGAAGCATGCCCGTTTCGGGTACGCCATCCTCTTGGCAGCCCACTCGATGCCAAGCATGGGCCGTGCGGGCCATGCTGATCCGGGCGCCCGGCGCGCGGACGTGGTGCCCGGGACTCAAGGCCGGACCACGGCGGGCTCGCGAGTGATCGCCGCCGTCGAAGCGGAAGCCAAGCGCGCGGGGCTCAGCCTCCAACACGATGATCCGTACCGTGGCGGCTACACCACCGTTCACTACGGCAGACCGCTGCAGGGTTTTCACGCGATACAAGTGGAGCTTTCGCGGAGCCTCTATATGGATGAGGCGAGCCTCACGAAGCTTCCGGAGCTCTTTCAAAATACCGAGGATTTCTGCACAGGCTTGGTTCAAAGCCTGGGGAATTTGGAGAACCCTGCGCGTCTGGACAGGAAAAAATCATCCGAACGCGCTTGAGAGGTTGAATACCCCAGCCTGCCGGGTTATTAGCCCGGCCCCCATGGCCCGCAGCGAAATTACAGGCAAGCGACGCATGAGTGCCCGCAACGTGTCGCACTCCAACATCAAGACCATACGTTGGCAGAACGTCAACGTGCAGCGCCGGCGCCTTTGGGTTCCGGAGCTCAGCCGCTTTGTCTCGCTCAAGCTCACGACGAGTGATCTGCGGACCGTGAGCAAGATCGGTCTGTTGGCGTTCGCCAAGCAGCACGGCTTCAAAGTTAACTGAGCCGGTCGGTCGCTGATCCAGCGACATCGATCTTGTGCGTTCGTTGAGGTGAGTAGGCGTAGAGATTCGGCGCCGCGCCCGGTTGAGCATCCCCAAGTGCTCCCAACCTTGTCCGTGACCTCTCTCAAAGTCGAACACAAGATAGTAAGCATGCTTACTATCTTCCAAGGAACAAAAAGGGCATCTCACCAGACACGCCTGAGGGCGCTACCCCGCAACCCTATCGCGGGGGGACATGAACACCAACCGGTGTGTCTCCACGAGGCTCGACTAGCGACCGAGCTCAGCCCACCAACCGGGCTCTCAGAGCGCTCAGTAGACGGCAAGCGTCGTCGGATCGCGACGCAGCTTTAAGCGAGCGCGTTCAATGGCTCCCAGGCTCGTCACGTTGGCATCCGGAAAACCGGCACAGCCAACGTAGGCACCCTGTGCGCTCGTCAGCACAGCCATGGGTGTAGGTGCGTACAGCGCAGCTCCCGCGGGCACTCGCGCCACTCCTCGCTCCACGGGCACCGCCGAAGCCGAAACCGCCAGCTCAAGGCCTTCGATGGCAACCGTTGAAGCGGGGCGATAGAAGCAAATACAAGCTAACACCCCTTCAGGGTCAGCGGTCAGCAGCACGAGCGGTGGACCTAGAATCTCGGAAGCTTTTTGACGCAAGACCGGCACCACAGGAAACCCTGCAGCTTCCGAAAAGGGGTGAGACCACAGGCCCGCTTCGCACGGCAACTCCGCGCTTCCGAATGCGGTCTCGGGTATTTGACGTAGATCGGCGGGAGTGATGATGCCGCCCACGCTGGGCCCGGCGCTTCGTAAAAAAGCCTGCGAAAGCAGAGACTCAGAGAGCGCTTTCGGTCCCAGCGAGGCAATGTTCTCTAAGACTTCAGCGCGTAAAGGGAACCCAGCATCGCGTGCGCGTCCGGTTGCCGGACGAATCACTTGCCCAAGCCCACTCCTGCCGTCGAATGCCATCGCTACGGCTGCTGCCGCGATCGACATGGGAACGGCCACCCTGGATGCCCTCGGGATCGCTTCGCTCGCCAGAAACCCGCGCGGGCGTTTGCGCCCCAAACCAGGTTGCCGTAGCCGCCCGTCGAAGACCTTCACGCCACGGCCGGTTCCGGCCACGAGCAGCACCATCGGTCCAAACAGCGTCCCTTCATGCTCCGCCGCGACCATGAAGAAAGCGCCTAGCGCCGCGGCCGTCGCACTTTGCCCTTTTCTGAGCAAATCTTCGGCGATTTCAAGAATCGTCGCGTCGTTCGAGCTCGCTCCTGCACGACGCATACTCAGTCACCTTCGTCTTCGGCGTCGGCTTCGCCCTCTTGGGACTCGTCTTCACCTTCGTCTTCTTCGCCCGCTTCGAATTCGGAAGCTCCGTCGTCGTCGAACTCTTCGTCTTCGTCGTCGCCGAGAAGTGCCCGTTCGGCTCTACGCTCATCTCCGAGCATCTCTTGCAATGCGAGCGCCACACGGCTGGCATCTTCGCCTTCGAGCGCCACCACGCCTTCCTCACACGCGTCAAGATTTTCTGCCAGCACTTCGAGTGCGTAAGGGCGAAGCTTGGCCGCTTCTCCAAGACTTCGGATCCGTGCGTAACGAAC
>CAZSUA010000266.1:0-7849 GCA_964609655.1 uncultured Polyangiaceae bacterium
AGACCCCGAAGGCTTTGCCTTCGCGCCAGAATGTTCCAAAAATCGTTGACGCCTTGCGCCCCCGGAGTGCCAACACCAGCCCCACGACGTCCCCAACAGTTCGCACGTGTTGACCCGCAACGTGCGTCAGCACATCTCCGTTGTTCAACGGCAGCCCAAGCCCAGATAAGCCAGAAATAAGGATTCCGGAGGGATGACGCGATGAAGCGTGAATAGGCTGGCCGACGGGGCGCCTGCCCGCATTCGCCAGCGCAAGCACCTGAGACGCCGGTACCTGAAAGGTCGCTTCCAGCTTCTTAGGAGCTGGAACGTTGGCGGGTTCACGAACCCGGCGTTTGACCTTCTTGCCGGAAAGCGCGCCTGCCTGAATCGGCCCTGAGTCCGTATTTTCGGTTTCCTCATCCACTTCGGCCTCCCCCATTTCGACTTCCGGCGAAGAGCCATCAGGACTCCGAACGAGCTCGCGTAGGCTCTGCACCGAGCTACCCAACTGGGCTCCCAGATCCATTCCCAGGCGCACGGCAACCTTGGAGGAGCACCAAAGGCCCGTCAGGCAGCCGAGCAACAGAAGGACACTGAGGCGTGCGAAAATGCCCACGGACGCCCAGTATACCGTCTATTTTTGTTGTTGGTTGAAGTAGCGAAAGAACTCGGAACCGGTGGAAAGCGCCATACTGGTGTCAGTGCCGATAGCTTTTTCGTACGTTTCGAGGCTCCGCATGAAAGCGTAAAATTCTGGGTCCACATTGAAGGCGTTCGCGTAGATCTTGATGCTCTCGGCGTCGCCGTCCCCGCGCAAGCGCTGCGAGGCTTCATAAGCACCTGCCAGCAGGATGGTCTTTTCCTTGTCCGTATCGGCTCGGATCTTGGAAGCCTCTTCAGAACCTTCTGAGCGATAGCGCTTCGCCACCCGGTCGCGCTCAGCGCGCATACGCTGAAAGACGCTCTCTTGAACCTCTTTGGGCAGGTCGGCGCGTTTGATGCGAATGTCCACCACGTGGATTCCGAACGTCCGGGTCTGCTTGCGCGCTTCTTCGGTCACCCGCAGCATCAAGGGCTCGCGCGCATTGCCAATGATTTCACCGAAATTGCGACCCGCAAATTCACGGCGCATCTCACTGTTCACGATCGCATCGATGCGGGCCTTGGCGCCCACTTCGTCGTTCACCCGTTGGTAGAACTGCAAAGGATCGGTTATCCTCCAGCGCGTTACTGGGTCCGCCACCAAACGCTTCTTATCGAGCGTGAGGTATTCCGCGGGCGGCGTATCGCTACTTAAGACTCGGCTCTCAACCGTGTACACGGTCTGCCAGGGCAACTTAAATTGCAGGCCGGGGCGCGCCACGCTGCGCTTCCATTCACCGAACTCGACGACAATCGAGAGTTCGCGTTCATCGACCACGAAGAAGCTCGACCAGCCAACGAAAACGAGCGCCAGCAGCAGCGCCAACCCAATTGATTTTTTGCTCACTTTGCGCCTCCCACTGCCGGCAGTGACGCCAGACCTTGAGCCCCGAGAGGAAGCAGCGGCAACGTCGATCTGCCTAGCTCCCGATCCACTATCACCTTGTTTTTAAGGCTTCCCAGTACGCGCTCCATCGTCTCCAAGTACATGCGCTGGCGGGTGACCTTCTCGGCTTTCGAGTATTCGGCCAAGGTTGCTGAGAACTTAGCTGCGTCACCGTTGGCCTTGAGCACCCGCTCCTGCTTGTAGCCTTCAGCTTGGCGCTCGATTTCGCGCGCTTCACCGCGCGCCTTCGGGATCAAATCTTCCTGATACCCCCGGGCCTGATTGATGAGCTTCTCTTTCTCTTCCCGCGCGCGCACTACATCGTGAAAGGCATCGCGCACTTCGTCCGGAGCATCCACTGCTTGCAGCTTGATCTCCGTGATCTGAATTCCACTCTGGTATTGATCCATCAAACGCTGCATTAAGAGCTGCGTCTCGCGTTGCACATCTTCGCGACCCGTCGTGATCACTTCATCAATGCTGGTGCGCCCCACCATGCTCCTGAGCGACACTTGCGCGGTTGAGCGCAGTGTGCCTTCGGCATCATCCATCCGAAATAAGTACAAGCTCGGATCCTTAATCTTGAACTGAACGATCATCTGCGCTTCGACAATATTCTCGTCCCCAGTTAACATCAAGGCTTCAAGCGGCACGCGCTCCTCGCCCCGAAAGCCGACCTCCACCTGCTGAATTTTCTCAACGTTGACCTTGTCGTAACGCTGAACAAACGGGAAAACGAAATGCAGCCCTGGACCTCGCTTGCCGGATTCTCGGCCAAACGTGCGAATCACCGCCTGCTCACCAGGGGCGACCGTGAACGTCCCGAGCCAGGCGACGAGCGCTAATCCGAGCAGGCCAACGATGGGCACGAACCTGCCCGCATTCCGGCGAAACATCTCCGCGGCTTGTGCGACGGCGTCCGCTGGATCGGTTTGAGGCTGATCTTCGTCGTCAAATTGATTGCGCATGCATTTCCTTGGAGTGATTTGTCGATTTCATTGACGTACGCGCCAGTTGCCTAGATAGGTCTGGCCCACGTTGTCGCAAGTTGGGTCGGTCACGATCAGCTCGGGTCGGGAATCTCTACAATAAAGGACCGTATTTTGCCGGAAGGCTTGCCCATACAGGATCGCTTCTTCGCGCGGCATGCCATGTGCGAGCCAACCGGGCTCCCGCCAGACGCCTTCAGGCTCTTCCTCATACCCCACACACTGCTCCACGCGATAGCAGCCCAGCACCAAGAGATCCCGCAAGACTTGCTGGCGCGCTTCGTTCACGCGCCTGGGCAGCAACATGCTCCTCGGATTATAGGCGGTTAGGATCGCAAAATTCTCACGCAAAAGAGCCGGGAGTGCTTGAGGGTCCTTGGTTTCTCCTTCGAGAGATACTCGCAGAATGCCGCCCTCGCTGGGCAACTCATAGACGGTGCTGAAATACGAGCGCAGGAGGTTTTGATCCACAGTGGCGCCGAGCCTAGCACCGCTGCTCCGGCTGGTAAGCCCCCGCAAATCTCGCGAAAATCAAGCCTTGAAGCGGTAGCCCGCCCCACGGACTGTCAAAAGATGGCGAGGATTCGCCGGATCCCGTTCGAGCTTGTTACGCAACTGAAGCATGAAGTTATCGATTGTTCGGAGCGTCCCATGGTGTCCCGGACCCCAAACTTTGGATAAAATATCCTCGCGCGTGAGCACGTTTCCGTTCGCTTCTACCAGGCACCACAGCACATCAAACTCGGTGGCGGTGAGCGAGATCAATGCCGCGTCTCGGTGCACCTGCCGACTGCCAGGATCGATCTGCAGATCGCCAGCTAGTTGCGGGCCTTCTGCGCGCTGACGCTGCAGATTATCGCGCCGCAAGACGGCTCGCACGCGCGCCAGCAACTCTGCGAGGCCAAACGGCTTGGTGATGTAATCCTCGGCGCCCAATTCAAGACCCATCACCTTATCCATTTCGGCCCCGCGCGCGCTCAGCATGATCACGGGCAAAAGGTGCCCACCATTTCGCAGCTCGCGAAGCACTTCGAAGCCATTCATCCTGGGCAACATCACGTCCAATATCAAAAGATCATGCTTGCCACCGTCCGCCAGTTCGAGGCCGCGCTCGCCATCCATCGCCACCTCTACCTCGAATCCCTCGGCCTCCAAATTCAACTGCAGACCGAGCGCGATGCTTTCGTCGTCCTCCACCACCAAGATCCGCGCACCGCTGACAATGTTTCGCCAGCGCACTTGGCCTGAAGCGGAAGGAAGCGGCACGGGGTGAGCCTAAACGGCGCGCAACGGGAAAACCAATGAAAAAACGCTACCTTGCCCCGGGGAGCTTTGAACCTCCACGCGGCCACGGTGAGCCTTCATGACGTGTTTGACGATTGCCAGCCCAAGCCCCGATCCCTCACGCTCGCGGCTGAGGCGATCATCCACGCGGTAAAACTTCTGAAAGATGCGCTGGTGCTCCGTGTGCGGGATCCCAAAACCATTGTCTGAAACCGAGATACGTACGAAGCGCCCGTCGACCTTCACACTGAGGCCCACCTTCGGCGGCCTGCCGCCATACTTGTAGGAATTCGTGAGCAAATTAAAGAGCGCGTCCTCGATCGCCCCACGATCGGCGTCTACCGTGATCGACTCGGGCGGCAAATCCACATTGAGTTCCACTTCACGGCCCGCCCGGACGGACTCAAATGCCTCAAGCGCCGCCCCCATCACTGTCCGGAGATCTGTTTCGCGCATCACGTACTCGCGACGGCCGCTCTCCATGCGGCCCCAATCCAGCAGCCGATCGATGAGACCCTGCAACCGTGCGCTCTCTCGACCGAGCCCCCGAATGCATTTGTCCTCTGCCTCCACATCACCGCGTCGGAGTTCCAGCGTTTCCGCAAACAGCCGAATCGAAGTGAGCGGTGTCTTGAGCTCATGCGATACCTTCGAGACGAAATCGCTCTGAAGCCTTGACAGATTCGCTTCCCGCCTCACAAACACCCAGACTAAGATGACGCCCGTGGTAGCCGCCCCGCTCAGAGCCACTACCAAAATCCCCATCAAAAGGTTCGCTTGCACCTCACCCAGCAGCAATAGGCCGACCCCCACCGCCAACATGAGGAAGGTTGGAACGATCACCAAGCTGACCAAGAGGATCACGATGCGGCGGTAGCCAAGTGCCGTGAGGTCGCGCGCCATTGGGCGCCCATTATGGGCGGCCGAGAGGCGAGCGCCAGCGCCAACTCTGGAAATGCACGCTATCCTCGGTGCCAAGGCACCTTGCCTCAGCTGAAATTCGTCCAATCTTGAGATTTCATGAAACTCCTCGCTGCCAGTACCATCGCCCTCGGCCTACTCACGACACCCCTCCTCTCGGGCACGGAATCTGCGAAGAAAGACGCAGCGCGCGGGGAGATCTCCGTCGGCTTCTCACCACGCAATCGGAAGGGTGCCTTCGCCTGCGCACTTTATGCCTCACCGAATGGCTTTCCGGGCGAGATCCGTAGAGCGCGCGCGACGCTGCGGCGAGCAATCCCGGTGCGCGGCGCCAACTGTACCTTCTCAGGGCTAGCGGCAGGGAGGTATGCGGTTGCGGTGGTGCATGATGAGAACGGGAATGGAAAGCTGGACACCAATTTCCTGGGCATCCCGACCGAAGGGTGGGGAACCACAAATAACGTGAAACCCCTGATGTCCGCCCCGAGTTTCGAAGAAAGCAAGGTGCAGCTTCCGGCGCGCGGGCGCCTGGTGCTGAAGGTTCGCCTCAACTACTGATCGCTGCCGCGCGAATGGACGCCGGGCGTCAGCGCCCTGGAACTCGCTGGCCCCTCAGGCCGAGAGAGATCGACCAAGAGGCAGCGAAGCAGCTCGGCCACAGCCATCGCGTATGCCGGGCAACCACGCGGACGATAGGGCAGCTCACCCTCGGCAAACTGTGCCACTTGGCCAAGAACCTGGGCGTCTCGCGCAGCGCCTAACAGAAGCTCCCGGAGTTCTTCGCGAACACCCCGATCTTCTCCCTTCAGCTGAATCGTTGCGCGCACGAAAAATCCAAGCAGGTGCGGCCAAACTCCGCCCTGGTGATAGGCTGGCGCCGTTTCCGCTTCAGAAAGCCCGAAGCTCCCGACAAATCGGGGATCGCTCGGCGCCAACGTGCGAAGGCCCCGCGGCGTTAGAAGCTCCTGCTGAGCGCGGCCGAGCACCAGATCGCGTTGCCAACTTTGAAACAAGCGCGGCTCAACGGCCAAGGCAATGACTGCATTGGGCCGAATGCTACGGTCGGCCCAGGCCTCCGCAGCGTCGTCCACTTCGCTGATGCAATCGTAAGGATAGTCCGTCTCCGCACACCAAAAACGGCTGCTGAAACATGCGCGAACTCGATCCTGCGCGGTGAGCGCCTGCACTTCAAGGGCCGTATCGCCGGCATGCGCCGCTAGCGTTGCCAGTGTTTCGCAACCGCGCGCCCAAAGTGCCTGCCATTCCACCACCAAGCCGCGGCGCTGCGAAACCCACTGTTCACCTGAATGAGAATCCATCCAAGTGAGTGCACGCGTAGGCTCTGAATTCGCAACCAGACCCTCTTGCGTGAGCCAGATAGTGCCCGGCCCGCCGCTTGTGATTCGCTCAAATGCACCTTTGAGCGCCGGATAGAGTTCTTCTGCTACGAACAGATCGGCGAGGCCCACCTGCTCGATCCAGACCCGGGTGAGCTCGAAAAGCCAGAGCGTTGCGTCAGGCGACGACGCACTCCCATCCTGAAGATTCTCCGAGAGCAGCCCAGATCTTTGCGTGGCAAGCACGCTACGCAGCACTTGGCCCGCTTCCACAAACCTGCCGCGTGCGAGGTACAGCCCGGGAATGGCGAGCACCATATCGCGCACAAAGGCGCCCAGATGCGGATAGCCTGCGACGACGAGCGGAGCTTCGCGGCGATCGAGGCAAAATGCGTCCGCAGCCAACGAGAGCCGCCGGACTTCGGGTGTGTGAAGCGGGCCGAGATCAGCCCGGAGGGCCGCCTCACGCGCTTCGGCCATGATCTGTTCGGGAGCCAAACGCGGCACGTCGCCGAACGCGGCCACGAGGTAGGAGGTGACGCCGGGCGTGAGCGGGAGCTCAAAGACGCCGGGCGTCCACATGTCTTCTTCGAAAGGCAAGAGGGCGCGCTGATCTTCCTCGTACTCGAAGCGCCGCCACCAGTCTGGGGACCCCATGAAAACGCCTGAATGCGAGAAGAGAATCGAGGGCAGCTCCGGCACCGGCTGAACCTCCACTTCCCCAAGCCTGACGACCACTCGCTGCATCATCGCTCCGTGCTCGCGCGTGATCGCATTTGCCGGGCGGAGCGGGAGCAGCGGACGCACCATGAGCTTGGCTTCCGTGGGGCCTCGCCACGTGTAACCGAGCACCAGGATGTTGTGCCCAGGGCACAGTGCCAGCGTGCGTTCGAATTCGTGCTTCCCTATCTGGTAAGTCCAACGCGGGAGCGGATCCTGCGAGAAACGTCGGAGTGAACGATAACCTGGAGTTGGAGCAATGCCGGGGAATTGATGCGTGGAAAGGCGAAAATGGCGATCTCCCACATCCAAAAGGGCTTCGGCGTGGCTCACCACGACGTAGCGCTCGCCTGCTGGGCCGTGGCTTGCCACAAGAATTCCATGCTGGCGACGCGTGTGCATGAGCGCCAAGGTGCTCATGGCGTAGGCGCCGGCGCCGTTAGTATGCAGCCATTCAGCGCGCGCACGCTCCAATTCTCCGTGCGTATCAACCGCCACGCCAGGCTCGCTGACGGGGGGCGCATCTGCCAGGAATCTGTGCGGACTCATGAGCTGTTGCCGCCTCTAAACAACCAGCCCTCGGCCGCTTGCCGCATCAGGCTTCGATTGGGTGTCATCCCAGTCCAGAGCATCACGGAATGCACCGCTTGGCCTACGAGCATGCTAAGCCCGCCCACCCCATTCACAGCATTTTCGTGGGCTCGACGGAGAAATGGTGTCACCGGGGGATTGTACACAAGGTCGTAAGCGAGGGCTCCTTGCGGCAGGACCGCCCAGGGGATCAATGACGCCAGCGCCTCTCCCGAATCGGCGCCGCGCATGCCAGCACTGGTTGCCTGGACCACAATCTGACATTCGGAAAGTAAGTCGCACCAGGACGCTTGCGTGGCATCGGACGGCATAGCCAGCGGCGTTGCACCCAGCGCTCGAAATTCGGCCCCTAGCGCTGCCGACGCCGGCGAGTCCGAAAATGCGCGAGCCGCTACATGCACGACGCTGGCTCCCAAACGCTGGCAGGCCACAACCGCCGCCAACGCCGCTCCCCCGCTCCCAAGCACACACGCTGAACGTGGGCTTGGCTGATGCAA
>CAZSUA010000267.1:0-7848 GCA_964609655.1 uncultured Polyangiaceae bacterium
GGTTGGGAGTGCAGGCTCGGGTTTTTTTGCGGGATGAGCGGCAACTCGGGCAACCGTAGGATTCATGCTCGCAAATGCGCTGGCTTGGTCGAGCACGCTTTCAAAGCGAGCTTCGGGCTTGGAGGCGAGCGAGGTCTCGAACCACGCGTTGAGATCGGATGAGAATCTGTAACCGAGTTCGCCAGACCGTTGCGCCATGGAGCCGAAGGGGTGAGCCAGCTCGGAGCGGAGCGCCGTCAGGTTCACGGAGCCGGTGCCGAAGCTTCGGAACGGCGAGCCACCCGTGAGCGAAAAGAAGGCGAGTAGGCCTAGAACGTAGACGTCCATGCTGGGGGAGGACGCCTGTTTCGCGTCTATTCCCTCGGGGGCAGCCCATCTCGGCGTCATGGCCCACCCGGAGTACACCGGTGTTGAGCATTGGAGCGCAGAGGTTCCAAAGTCGCTGACTTTGACGGCGCGCGTCTCTGGGTTAAAGAAAACGTTAGTCGGCTTTAGGTTTCGATGAACCATCCCTGAGGCGTGGGCCACCTCTAAGCCGGAAGCTAAGCGTTGAAGCAGCTGCGTGACAACCGCAAGGCTCAGGCTGCCTTGGTCGCGAACCAACTGAAAAAGGGAGGGAATTTCAACTTTTTCGGAAAGCGCGTAGCGTCGCTGAACCGAAGGCTCATAGCCAAACGAAAGGGGTCGCACGCAAACCTGCGAAGGGAGTTGGGCGGCAGCGCGGGCTAACTGCTCAAGGCCGCGCCACGCTTCTGGAAGGTAGCGCGCATAGAAAAGCTTGATCACCGCACGCTGCTGAGTCTTAACATCCTCGACCTCGAAGACTTCCCCCAGGTCGCCGCGTCCGATAGGCGAAATGACTCGCCAGGCTCCTTGAAGGAGCTCGGGTGGGAGGGTTGAGTTACCCGCGGCATTTTCTTCGACGAGCTCGGCGGACATGGTTCCTTCGTGCAGAATTCGCTTCAACACGACAGAACGACTAGGAAAGGCGAATACTTAGACCCAGGGCGTCCCTTCGCTAGGGTTTAAGTCCGATTTCGAAGGACCCGAGGAACCGCGCCTGGTCTTCTTCGCGCTTCGTGCCCGGGGACTCGAGGATTGAAACCTGGTAAAGGCGGGAATGGTCCAGGATGAAGTTGGCTCGGTAGCGGATCCCTTCGGGCAGTGCTGCTTCAATGGTGCGACCTGTGTGTGCGTTCAGTGAAATTGCCGAAGAGCTGACAAGCCTGCCGGCATCTCCCAGTGCTCCCTCTACCGCAAGATCTAAAATGGAGTCCGGAGTGGCGTGGTCGACCACCGATTGCGGATAGTCGTTGTAGGCGACGGTGTAGGTCTGGTTTCCCGCTTGCACGGTGACCAAATGCACGGTCAATGGGCCCTTTGCACTCGGCGAGGTGAGATTCTCGGTCGTGGGAGCTCCCGGCAAGAGCACTTTGAAGTTGCCGTCTTTCGACCGAAATTCCTGCCAAGTCGCTGGGCGGCACGCGAGCGCGGTGGTGGCGCCGAGTAGCACAAGTGCGGTTACAGCTCCACGCCACAGCCGTGTCGAACAGAATCGGGTCCGAGTGTGGGGTCCGCTCATGCTTCTCAAGTAGCCGACGCAGGCGCTAGGTGGAACCATAGGCGGGCGGGGGCATCGTACTGGGCCTGCCTGCGCGCACACGATCGTCGATCCAGCCGCGGTGGCGGCGCTCGTCAGCCAGGTTTGCCTCAAGGATTCGCCGGATATCGCGCGGGAGCCCGGCAGTTTCTAGGGCATGCTCATAGGCTTCATTCGAATCATCTTCGTTCGAGCGCATGGCCGCCAAGATCCCCTGATCCCCGACCACGTTGCCAAAGAAGACGCGCCCCTTGGCAACCAGTCCCATGAAATCACCCCGGCTTGGAGGCTGCCCGCCCAGCGACGTCATGAGTGCGCTGAGCTCCACAACATGTCGCTCATGATCCTCGAGGAAGCTTTGGAGCGTTGAGCGAGCGCCCTCGTTTGACAGCCTCTCGACGGCGGCGCGGTAGGCGGAGAGCGCATCGTAGTCGGCCGAGATCAGCGACTTCAATAGGGCCAGCAACGCTTCATCACCGCTCATTGCTTCAGTATTCTAGGGCGTGGCGTGCCCGCCTGACCAGCCCGGCGCCAGGAACACCCGGAATTCTCGGGATCCCCGACTTTGCCGTGCCTCAGCTACCATCTCCCAGCCTCGGTTCCGCCCGCGGGCAAAGCGCGCTAAGCATCGGCTTCCGATGAGTGCCGACCAGAAGGGCCAGCGCCCCACGATCCGTGGCTTCTTTGAGGAAGACACCCCGGTACATAGCTGGAGGCCGACCCCCGAGCGCACGAGTGGCGGCGAATCATCCCAGGAGTACCACCCACCGGCGTCGCCTCCCGTCTCTCCAGCGCATAGGACGATCGAAACCCAACCCGTCCAGCTTTCTTCGGAGATAGATCCGCACCGCGCGCTAACGCAGAAGCTGCTGGTACGACGCGTCAGTCCGTTTGCCCCTCCAACGGTCGCGCCGCACAGCCGGCGAATTCCACCCTGGGGTGTCGCGTTTCTAGTCAGTCTGCTGGTTTTCGTGAGCGGATGGCTTGCCTGGCAGCGTACTCAAGACTCCCCGATTTCAACCGATAAGGATCGGTCCGCACTACCAACCCCATCGTTCCCGCCGAGGCCCCAGGGCGTCCCTTCGCTAGGGTTTAAGTCCGATTTCGAAGGACCCGAGGAACCGCGCCTGGTCTTCTTCGCGCTTCGTGCCCGGGGACTCGAGGATTGAAACCTGGTAAAGGCGGGAATGGTCCAGGATGAAGTTGGCTCGGTAGCGGATCCCTTCGGGCAGTGCTGCTTCAATGGTGCGACCTGTGTGTGCGTTCAGTGAAATTGCCGAAGAGCTGACAAGCCTGCCGGCATCTCCCAGTGCTCCCTCTACCGCAAGATCTAAAATGGAGTCCGGAGTGGCGTGGTCGACCACCGATTGCGGATAGTCGTTGTAGGCGACGGTGTAGGTCTGGTTTCCCGCTTGCACGGTGACCAAATGCACGGTCAATGGGCCCTTTGCACTCGGCGAGGTGAGATTCTCGGTCGTGGGAGCTCCCGGCAAGAGCACTTTGAAGTTGCCGTCTTTCGACCGAAATTCCTGCCAAGTCGCTGGGCGGCACGCGAGCGCGGTGGTGGCGCCGAGTAGCACAAGTGCGGTTACAGCTCCACGCCACAGCCGTGTCGAACAGAATCGGGTCCGAGTGTGGGGTCCGCTCATGCTTCTCAAGTAGCCGACGCAGGCGCTAGGTGGAACCATAGGCGGGCGGGGGCATCGTACTGGGCCTGCCTGCGCGCACACGATCGTCGATCCAGCCGCGGTGGCGGCGCTCGTCAGCCAGGTTTGCCTCAAGGATTCGCCGGATATCGCGCGGGAGCCCGGCAGTTTCTAGGGCATGCTCATAGGCTTCATTCGAATCATCTTCGTTCGAGCGCATGGCCGCCAAGATCCCCTGATCCCCGACCACGTTGCCAAAGAAGACGCGCCCCTTGGCAACCAGTCCCATGAAATCACCCCGGCTTGGAGGCTGCCCGCCCAGCGACGTCATGAGTGCGCTGAGCTCCACAACATGTCGCTCATGATCCTCGAGGAAGCTTTGGAGCGTTGAGCGAGCGCCCTCGTTTGACAGCCTCTCGACGGCGGCGCGGTAGGCGGAGAGCGCATCGTAGTCGGCCGAGATCAGCGACTTCAATAGGGCCAGCAACGCTTCATCACCGCTCATTGCTTCAGTATTCTAGGGCGTGGCGTGCCCGCCTGACCAGCCCGGCGCCAGGAACACCCGGAATTCTCGGGATCCCCGACTTTGCCGTGCCTCAGCTACCATCTCCCAGCCTCGGTTCCGCCCGCGGGCAAAGCGCGCTAAGCATCGGCTTCCGATGAGTGCCGACCAGAAGGGCCAGCGCCCCACGATCCGTGGCTTCTTTGAGGAAGACACCCCGGTACATAGCTGGAGGCCGACCCCCGAGCGCACGAGTGGCGGCGAATCATCCCAGGAGTACCACCCACCGGCGTCGCCTCCCGTCTCTCCAGCGCATAGGACGATCGAAACCCAACCCGTCCAGCTTTCTTCGGAGATAGATCCGCACCGCGCGCTAACGCAGAAGCTGCTGGTACGACGCGTCAGTCCGTTTGCCCCTCCAACGGTCGCGCCGCACAGCCGGCGAATTCCACCCTGGGGTGTCGCGTTTCTAGTCAGTCTGCTGGTTTTCGTGAGCGGATGGCTTGCCTGGCAGCGTACTCAAGACTCCCCGATTTCAACCGATAAGGATCGGTCCGCACTACCAACCCCATCGTTCCCGCCGAGGCCCCCACGCATTCGCGTTCAAGTGGCTGCAGACTTACCGAAGTCGCTCACACACCACCGACCGGCCTCGACGAAGGCTGCGGCTGCCGAGGCTGGTGGGCCACCGCCCCCCGAGGCTAAAAAAAACAGTAGGGTGAACTCCGGGCTAGATCATGTTCAACCGCACCGTGACTCGACACCGCATGACCGTGAGCACTCCGGTACAAGTGGTCCCCCACACACTGCTGATGAAGGAACGCGCCCGCGTGAGGTGTGGCTACAATGAAACACGCGACCCCAGGCAACGGCTGCCGTTTAACCGCTTGCGATTGATGGGTTGGTTTGGGTGCATGGTGGCGTTATTGGCCGTTTGCTGGCCGGTTCCAGCCCAGGCGGCGGAGGCCCGCGCGCGCGCGTTACAGCTCTTTCAGAAGGGGAATGAAGCCTTTGCGGCTGGCAATACGTTCGATGCTTACGATGCCTACGCGCGTGCCTTCAGCTTGAGCCCGAGTTTCGATATTGCGTGCAACCTCGGGCGTTCCGAGTCAGAGATGGGGAAGCTGCGTGAGGGTGCTGGGCATCTCCGGTATTGCCTCAAAAATTTCCCGGCAAGCAGTCGCACCGAGATGCGACAGGCGGAAGCGAAGTTCGGTCAGCTCCTCAGCAAGGTTGCAGGCCAGCTCGCACAGGTTGCGCTCAAGGTTGAGCAGGCTGGAGCACTGGTTTCGGTCAACGGCGAAGAGGTGGCCACTACGCCCCTTTCCGAAAGCATCTTTCTCAATCCCGGTTCGACCCGGCTTTTGGTGTCAAAGGTCGGCTACGCGGACGAGATTTTTGAGTTTGTGGCTCAGGCAGGGAGTCAACATGAAATGAACGTTAAACTAACGCCGTCTAGCGGTGTCATGCAGCCGGCACGCTCATTCACTGCCAAGGGCGGGATGCCTATGCGCGTGAAGCCGACCAACGACTCAAGCGAATTGACGTACGGTGCGAAGCGAAGCGAAGCTTTGCACTCTCCGCCGCTGCGCACGGCGCTGCTGATCGGGGGGAGCGCCGTTACACTTGCAGGGCTTAGCCTCGGGACGTTTTTCGCGCTCCAGGCCGCTGACGAGCATGCAGCTTTTCGCTCGCAACGCGGTGTCGTCGAACGGGATTTGGGTGCTGCCGGCTGCCTTGGCCAAATGGGCGTGCCGAGTTGTGTTCAATTGGAGGCACATCGAGAATCAGCCGCCAGGAAAGAACGTGTGAGCTTTTTGGCGCTGGCGTCCGCCTCGGGCTTCGGGCTCGGAACGGCGGCACTCTGGTTTTTGTGGACTCCCTCCCGCACCCAGCCAGAAATCTCGTTTCTTGGGAGGGCACATGGCGCCGAGGTTGTTGTTCGAGCGGCTTTTTAGGAGACGCCGCACTCGTTGGTTTGCTATGGGAGTCACATTGCGGTGATGAGAGCTGTGGTTCAGAACTGGTTCGGGTGGGCGCTTTGCTTATTTTTGTTGGGTCTGAGCCACACCGCGTACGCTGAGCCGTCGTCAGCAGAAATCGCGGTGGCTCGCCGTCTTTTTAAAGATGCTGCCGCGCTCGAAGAACGAGGGCGCTGGGCTGAAGCGGCCCAAACCTTGCGCGAAGCCATCGCGATCAAGGATACGCCGGGGCTTAGATTTCATTTGGCCAACGCAGAGGCTGAACAGGGGCATTTAGTTGAGGCCGTTGTTGAATATGACAGAGCTGATGAGCTGATCGCCGCTGGGGAATCCGCCCCTGACGTTGCAAAGCTTCTGGCTGCGGCTCGAGAGGACCTGAAAAAACGCGTTCCCACCGTGCACGTCGTCGGCCTCGCATCGGATGCAGGGGTTACGTTGACGATCGACGGGCGAAAGCTCGCAAGTTCACTGTTGGCCCACCCCATCCCGCAGAATCCGGGACGGCATAAGATTGTGGTGGAGTCCGCGGGGCATCAGCGCGCTGTGTTCGAAGTGGACTTAATGGAAGGCGAGAGGCGGCAGATCCAGGTCAACCTCGCTAAGCAACAGCCCAAAGCCGGGGTACGCCAGGTGTCCACGAGCGAGTCGCTCACCACTGGCGAATCGCCTTCGTCGCCCGAGCCCCCGCCGGCTCAACCTAGGAAGCATGGAGGGAGCATCGCGCGCACGGTTGTTGTCGTGTCCGAGGTGCTGATCACCGCGGCAGGCCTGGGTGTCGGAGCTGGTTTTCTCCTCAACCAAAATTCAATCGATACGCGCTCAGCAGCGCTGAGCCGTGAGCTGAGTGAAATAGCAATGAGCGCGCCGCAAGATGCCAGCGTCTGCGGTATGCCCGGAGACGCAGCAACAGCCGCTAAGTGCGCGGAGTTCCGGCAGACTTTAGTGGATTCGAAGCAAGCTCGGGATCTTGCGACGGCGGGTTTTGTGGGGGCCGGCGTCGGCGTCCTCGCGACGGTGATCACGCTCATCGTGTGGGACACCTCGGGCGCCGAAGCCTCTGCCTCAAAGGCGCGCTCCGGCTGGCAGGCGACCCTTTCCCCGCTTGGCTCGCAGGGTCTTCACGCGACGTTCCAGACGCGTTGGTGAACTCGCACCGAATGTGGAACGTCGTTTAAGCCAACGCGGTCAAGGGCACTTATCCCGACGTACTTCGCTTACTTGGCGAAGTACTCGGTGGCACGCTTGTGCCCTTTGGTCTTGAGTTGCTTGTCGGCGAGTAGCTTTTTTGCAGGCAAATTGAGTTCTTTGGTCGAGATGCCCAAACCGGCCGCAATAGCCTCGATGCGTTGTCCAGGATTTTTTGTCACGTACTCAAGGAGCGTACTACTCAGGCCTTGAAGCTCATCGGGGGTGCGCTTAATGCGAGTGCCGCGTGAAGGACGGGCCTTGAGTGGCAACGGTGAGAGCACGAGCGGCGCTGCCGTACGGGCTCTGCCGCGTCGCGGCTGTGACTCACCCAGGGCTTCACGAAGCGTCGCCATGGCTGCCTCGCGCACCAGATCGGTGAGCTCCTGGGTGAATACCTGGATTAGGGCCTTCATTTGGCTATCAAAATCGGTTGCCATTCGTCTGCTCCTTTGTGGATCCTCGAGGAAAGCTGCGCGTTCGAGGCTAACGTGCGTAATACGCGGCTGTAGGCTCCTCGCCAACGAGCCTGAGATGATTCTCGCGGACCAGGAGCCGCATGGGCAGTGTCAGGTCTTTCGCCGAGACTCCCAATCCTGCGCTGATTTCCTCAAGCCGTTCGCCCGGGCGACCTTCGATGTAGTCGAGCACCTGATCGGCGAGCCTATCCACGGCCTCCTGCTCCCGTTTGCTCAGCCGTTCGGGTTCCGGCGAAGCAGAGGCCTTCACCGTTTTTAGCGGCTCGGGTGACACCGGCTCGGGTGACACCGGCTCGACGTCAAGCCGTAACGAGAGTTGCTGCTTGGAGCTCGCCTTCGCCTCAGAGAGTGCCTGTTGCAGCGCCTCATGGGTGGCTTTCTGGATAAGCACCCTTAAGTCTGCAACAAAAGCGTCACCCGCACGCTGGAAGGCACGCTCGACGTTGAACCGCGG
>CAZSUA010000268.1:0-7842 GCA_964609655.1 uncultured Polyangiaceae bacterium
GCGCGAGAAAATGCCGCAGGATCTCCCTGAGACTCCAGGCGGAGGAGGAGCACGCGCCTCGCAAACACCGCTCTGCGCATCAACGCCACATCTTCGATAACCACGTGCAGCGTGTCGCCGAGCGCGACGCGATCTCCCGAGCGAGCACCCACGACCGAGAGCTCATGCTCGTCGAGTTCGTAGTGGTCAGGGCCGATCGACTCGTAACGCATCAGCACATCTACGAAAACGGCCTTCAACGTGACGTAAACCCCGCTTCCCACGACAGCCGTGACGGTGCCTTCGAACACCTCGCCGACTTTATCGCGCATGAACAGTGCTCGATACAGATCGACCACTTCGCGCTCGATGTCCATCGCGGCGCGTTCGCGTGTGCTCGAAAGCCCAGCCGAAAGCTTGAGGGCCGAGATCGCTTCGTCGGAAGTATTCGGGGGTTTCCCGCGCAGCAATTGTTTGACGGTGCGGTGCACTAAGAGGTCAGGATAACGACGAATCGGGGAGGTAAAATGCAGATAACTGTCGGAAGCCAGCCCAAAGTGGCCCACGTTGACGGTGTCATACGCCGCCTGCTTCAGGCTTCGCAGCAACGCCATCTCAAGCACGGCACGGCGCTCATGGGACTGCACTTGCAGCAGCCATTGGCTCACACCAAATGGCGTTCGCATCGCCTCCATGTCGAACTTCACGCCCAGCACTTCCGCGATCAGGCCCAGGCGTTCCAGCTTCTCTTCGTCGGGCTTGGCATGCACTCGGTAAATGGCCGGGCACTTTCGCTCACCCAAAAAGCGCGCCACCAGCTCATTCGCGAGCAGCATGAATTCCTCAACGATCGTGTACGCGATCTTAACGCCTGGATCCTGGGCGCGGCGCACCACATCGAGCGGCACCTTGGAGGTCTCGTCCAAAATCACCTGGGCCTCCGGCAGATCGAGCCCCAGGGCCCCCCGCAGAAAGCGCATTTTACGCAGCTTTTGCGAGAGTTCATACAGAACAGCGAGCCCAGGCTTGAGTGCCTCGGCGCCGGCATCCAGCGGGCCATGCAGCGTCAAGCCCAGCGTTCGCGCTACGCCATCGTAAGTTAACTTGGCAGCCGAGCGCATGCGCCCTTCCACCACTTCGAAGCTTGCAACTTTGCCCTGCCGATCCAGATCGGCCACCACGGCAAGGCACAGGCGCTCCACATCGGGCAACAGCGAACAGGCATCGCCCGCCAGTTCGCGCGGCAACATGGGTATCGCTCGATCTGGCAAATAGATGGTGCAGCCACGCAGTGATGCCTCTGCATCCAGCGCAGAGCTTGGGCGCACGTACTCGCTCACATCCGCAATGGCGATCCACACGCGGTAGCCTTCCGGCGTCGCCTCTGCCCACAGCGCGTCGTCGTGATCGCGGGCGTCTTTTGGATCGATGGTGGGGAGCGGGATCTGGCGCAGATCTCGGCGATTTTGGTGGGATTGGCGGGCTAGCTCTTCCGAGAGCTGCTGGGCCTCGGCATGCGCTTCGGCGGAGTGTTCTTCCTCGACCTGTTCGCGCACCAAGATCTTGGCAACTTCTGCCTTCGGATCGCCGGGCTCGCCGAGAACGGCAACCAGTGTTCCCTCCGGGTTCTCGTCGGCATAGTTGGGGAAACTTTCGATGCGCACCACGGCAGCATCGCCATCTTTACCAGTTAACCCTTTTGCCCAGAGCACGATGGGTCCACGGATGCGGCCGTCGTCGGGCTCAAGCCAGGCGCTCTTCCCGCGTCGGCGCAGCGTTCCCGCCACTTCCGGTCGACGCCGCTGCACGATCTCGGCGATCCTGCCATCCAGGCCACGGCTGCTTCGTCCGAGCACTTCGACTTCGACAATATCCCCGTGCAGCGCGGGGCCCACCTCGCCTGGGGAAATAAACACGTCTTCCTGGTCGCCCGTGGCCACGAAGCCGAAACCTCGCGGATTCATGGCTAGACGGCCTTGTCGGCGCGAACCCTGTGAGAGGCTGGTTGCGGGCCGAGCTTGCTGCGACGCGGCGGGAGGCTCAAGGCGCGCGGGGGGCGCGGCATGCGGCGAATCGGCTGCTCGCTTTCGCAGCGGTGTGGCTTTTTGCGGGCGGGATTGCTGGGCTCCGACGGTGTTGGTGGGGTACCGTGCCGTCTTTTTGCCCTCACGAAAATTCTTCTTCAAGTAGGCTGCGTTCTAGCGCGAATGGTTCAGTAAAGCCACCGTTTGCCGCTCGGGTTGCCCTTTCGGACGTCAGGGCACACGGTTCGGAGTCCAAAAATCTGCTACGCCAGCTGCCTGTGTTAGCTCGGCAGGGTTGGCTTTGGGTTCGGCTGTTGGCGCTCGCTGCGCTCGTTGCCAGCGCTGTGCTCACGGCAGACTACGTGAACGACGTGGCGACGTATTGCGCCGAGAATTCGGGGTGCGCGGCCGTTCGGCAAAGCGGCTTTGGCTACCTCGCCGTTTCGGGCGTGAAGGTGCCCTTGCCCAGCTTGGGGCTAATTGGCTTCGCTCTCTTGTTCGCTGGCACGCTCATCAACAACGCCGAAAAGCGTCGGCGTTTCGTGATTCCGGTGGCAGTGCTCGGTGGTGTTGTCGGGCTTGCCCTGATCGCCGTGCAAGCGTTCGTGATTCACAGGTTTTGCGTTTGGTGCTTGGTCGCCGATTTCAGCGCCGTGCTTGCAGCGGGGGTGGTGCTGGGTCTCTATTTTTCGCAGGATTCCGTTCAATTGGAGTCGAGCTTTCGGGGGGTCAGGCTGGCGCCTTGGGCGCTCAGCCTGTTGGCAATCACGCTCTCGGTGGTGCCGCTCGCGTGGCCTAAAGTGAAGCTGCAGCCGCCCGTGCCGCCTGAGATTGCTGCGCTCTATGTGCCTGGCAAGGTGACGATCGTCGAGTTCGTGGACTTCGAGTGCCCGCACTGTCGACACTTGCATGAAGTTCTTGCGCCGCTTGTCAAACAGGCTGGTGGAAAGATAGTGGTGGTGCGGCGCCCGATCGCACTCGCTCAGCACCCCCACGCCAAATTTGCGGCACTTTCGGCGCTTTGCGTCGAGGATTCCGCGGCGGAGACGTTCGCTGATTTCCTGTTCACGACGGAGGATCTTTCGGCTGCGGCTATCAAGGCACGTGCCGTTAGCTTGGGAATGAATGCCGCGACCTTCGATGCCTGTGTGAATGGCAAGCCAGCGTCCGCAAAGCTAGAGGCTGCCCGAGAGCTCTTTGATAAGGCTAAGTTGCAGGGGTTGCCGAGCACCTACATTGGGGCCTGGCAAAATTCGGGTGTGGCATCGCTTGAACTCTACGAAGACGCGATCCGGCGCGCGGAACTCGGCGAAGGCAGTCGGGGGCTCTCGCTGGCTGAGTTTTCCGGCATTTCCATACTCTGGCTGTTCGGGATTGTGTTTCTGGGGCGGAGAACGGCGGCGCTAGGACCAGGGGCGCGCTAACCTTGATCGATGGCCTCCCCCCGAACCAACTCTGCCGCGTCTCATCCAGCCTCTTTCGAACGGGTCCCGTTTGAGGTGTTCGAAGCGTTGCCGAAGGCGGACCTGCACGTGCACCTAGACGGCTCGCTGCGCGTCGAAACCATCATTGAGCTCGCACGCCAAGAGAATGTGGAGTTGCCCTCGTTCGACGTCGAAGGCTTGCGCGAAGCGATCGGGGCGGGGAAAAATTGCGGGTCGCTCGTTGAGTATTTACGCGGCTTCAACATCACCCTCCGCGTGATGCAGACGGAAGCGTCGCTGGAGCGTATCGCGTTCGAACTCGCGGAAGATGCGCACCGCGAGAATGTTCGCTACATGGAAGTGCGCTATGCCCCGATGTTGCACACCGAGCGCGGCCTGAAGCTCACCAAAGTTGTGGAAGCAGTGCTTTCGGGCTTGCGCCGAGCGCGTGAAACGTACGGCATCAAAGCGAACGTGATCATCTGCGGGATCCGCAATATTTCGCCGGAATCCTCGTATGAGATGGCCGAATTGGCGGTGGCCTACAAAGGGCGTGGTGTGGTGGGGTTCGATCTGGCCGGCGCAGAAGCCGACAACCCCGCCAAGCACCACAAAGAGGCGTTCCAGCTGGTGCGCGATAACAATATCAATTGCACGATCCACGCCGGGGAAGCCTATGGACCCGAATCGATCGCGCAGGCGATTCATGTTTGCGGAGCACATCGCATCGGGCACGGTTGTCGCCTGCGCGAAAATGGAGACCTGCTGCACTACATCAATGATCACCGCATCCCGCTTGAATGCTGCCCATCGAGCAACGTGCAAACCGGAGCCGTGCGCGATCTTGCGAGTCACCCGCTCAAATTTTACTTCGATCTTGGTCTACGCGTAACGGTGAACACGGATAATCGATTGATCACCGACACCACCGTCTCCAAGGAACTGTGGTTAGCGCACACGCGCATGGGCATGCCATTTGAGGACATCAAGAGCATGATTTTGGCTGGATTCAAGTCGAGTTTTCAGCCTTTTCATGAGAAGCAGGCGGTGTTGCGGCGTGTCGGCCTAGAGCTCGCGTGTTACGACTCGGATGGGCGTCTGGTTCGGGGGGAGCTCTCAAGCGCATCGGAAACGACCCCGCATTAGCGGAAACGATCGCCTTCTGCCTGGTGGCGAAGTGCACGCGCCCGCTGACGCGGACATTCGACGCCTGCTTTGTCCGCGATTCTGAGCTAAGGCCAGGGCGATGTTGCGCCGCTTTCCCGCTCGATGGCTGCTCGTGGTGCTCTCGGTGTTGCCCTCGAGCTGCAAGCCGCGCAGCGACTTGGAGCAGAGCGAGCCTGTCGCAGTGAAAGCAGTCCCCGCATTATTGCCGGCCGTGGAGACACGCTCCGAGGAGGTGGATCTGATCTCGGAGCTTGGGCGCTGCGAGCTTCGCGACGATGGAATCGTATTGGATTTGGGGTTTGATGGCACCGATTGGCGTCGCGGTTTTAGCTTGGGGCCCTTCGAAGACGTTCGCTCGGTAGAACGGAGCGGTGAGAGCTTCGGGCAGTTCATGGTGCCTTCGGCGAAGTTTGCCGTCTGGTTAACCGAAGCGCAGTCTGACTTGCGCGTGGAGACCCGAGCGTACGGGGTCGGCGCAAAGAATCTAGCGATCCAGCTCGACGGGAAGCGCCTCGGTGTGTCGCGGTTGGAGAAGGGAGTCAGCAAGGTGCTCTCGTTCGCCATTCCTTCCGAACTGAAAGTGGGTCTCCACAGCCTAGAAGTTCGCTTTCTGGGTGGTAAGCGTGAACCAGGAGATGCGTACGGTGAGCTGGATTGGATACGGATGCGCGCTAAGGATGCGCCCGGTAGCTATCCGCCAACCTTCGGTGATGTCGTTTCGGAAGTGGCACTGGGTGGAGTGCCTCACCGGGTCCTCGCACTGAAGAGCCAGCAAGCGGTGCGTTGCCCGATCAGCATCTCTGGCTCAGCGACGCTGCGTGTTGCGGCTGGATTTTGGGGCAAAGGAGGGGGGAAGGCCGCGGTGCGGCTCTTGCTCGACGGAGAGCCGCCGCAGGTTCTTCTGGAACGTGAGGTGAACGGAGGCAACGGCGCAAGCTATGCGCCGCTGAAAGTCACGCTCGATCGAAAGACCTCCGGCGTTGGGTTATTGGAACTGGGAGCCACGTTTGCCGAGGATGGGCGCGTGGTGTTTGGAGATCCGGTCATCGTCGAAGAGCCGAAGCCAGTGGTGCCGCGAACGAATCTGGTCGTCGTCTTCGTGGCCTCCTCGATCGCTCGCGAAGACGTGCCCCCTTGGGGCACCGGAGAGCCTGCAAGGCTTCTCCGGGAGTTCTCCAACGCCGCGGTTGCTTTCCCAAATTATCGGGTGCCAAGCCATGTCCCAGCGGCAGTGCTGGCTTCGCTCTTCTCTGGACTGAGTCCGGGGGTGCACGGTGTCGTCGATTCCGGATCGCGACTGATGCCAAAGATCCAAACGCTCGCCCGGGCCCTCAAGGCTGCCGGTGGCAGAGCTGCTTTCGTTTCTGCGGTGCCCACGACCTTTGGTGCCTTTGGGTTTGGGCGGGACTGGGATGAATACTTCACGGCTTCTCCGGTACTGGATTTGCCAGCGACCGAAGTGCTGAGTCGAGCGATCGCCTGGCTTGAAAGTGAAAGCCTCGAAGTTCAAAAACGTCCCCACCTGCTGGTGATCTACACGCGCGGCACCCATCCGCCTTGGGACATCGCACGCGTCGAGGCACAGCGCCTGGGACCCAAGGAATACGCTGGCAATATCGATGCACGTCGCGGCGGGATCGTGATCGGAGACCTGCGAAGGCGCGGCAGGAAGCTGAAGGACGAGGATTGGGAGCGCACGCTGGCACTTCAGAAAACGGCATTTTCAGCTGAGTTGCAGGTGACGAAGAAGCTGTTGGGAGTTCTCAAGAAACATCAGATCTTCGACAGTTCCATGCTCGTTTACATGGGCGATGTGGGCTCGGCGCGCCGTCCCGCTCTGCCCTTCGAACCGAATGGGGAGTTGACAGAGGCGCGCCTCAGTGTGCCGTTGCTCGTTAAGTTTCCGGGGGCACGGTCTTTCAGCGCTGAGAACAACTCGCTCGTCACCACTCGAGATATTGCCGTCACGATCGCGGGAGCTCTGGGGCTCGGCGCGCTCCCACATGCCACGGGCCTGGATCTCTACTCCATCGTTCATGGGTATGCGCCGCCCAAGGGGCGCGCTCTTTTGGCGACCCGAGCGGATGCGTACCTGACGCGTGCCGGCGTTTGGCAGCTTGCGGGCCGCTTTGGAAAAGTGCCGCGTTTGTGCCGATTGGACAGTGATCCGGCGTGCACGGAGGATCTCTTCTCCACAGCCTCTTACGCGGCGCGCGCGACGTGGATCCAAACTTTCGACACGCTTTTGGCCGAAAAAAAGCTTTTCAAGATCTTGCACGGGGACGACAAACCCGAAGCCTGGTCGCTCGATCCCGAGACCCGAGCGGCGTTAACTGTTTGGGGTGATATTCCTTAAGCACGCTCCGCGATCAGGTTCCGCGGGCTCCATCCCAGAGCAGTAATTGCAGCCGCGAAGAAAAACGAAGCTGGTGTCGAACTGCGAGGGCCGCAACGGCTGGGGCACGCTCGGAAAGCTCGGCTCTTGTTGTCGCAACGGGCATGACAAGCGTGCGCTCTTTAGGCCACGCCGTTGAGGCCAGCAGAGCGGTGGCCTCCTCCCAGTCGGTTTCTCCGAGGAGCACGAGCTTGAGCCAAGCGCCCTGTAGGCCAGAGAAGGCCGTCAGTGCGTCGCTGCGCAGGCGCTTCGCCGCGGATTCCCCACTGTTGGCAAGCTTTGGCGAGACGTTCCAATGCTGCACACGTTTGGCAAGAAAAGCGCTCGGAGCGAGCGTTCCGTTCGTCTCCACTTCCACCAACAAGGCTGGATCTAGCAGGCCGAGCAGCTCCTCCAGGCCCGCCATCTGTAGTAGCGGTTCACCGCCGGTGATCACTAAATGTCGGGGCGCGAGATCCGCAAGGACTTTAGCCACCTTGGCGACGGTCTGTTCTTTGACCTCATCCTCGTAGCGATACTGCTTGAAGTCCCAAGAGTATTTCGTGTCGCACCACGTGCACCGCAGATTGCAAACCGCCAACCTCAAAAACACACACGCACTTCCAGCATGCGGGCCTTCGCCCTGCAGGCTTTCAAAAATCTCGGAAACCTTGAGCTGGGTTCCGTCGTCGAGTTCTGGCTGCATCCTTTCGGGCCTCATAGCACAGCTGGGCGCGTGCAAATGCGCTGTCCGGGGCAATCTCCGTGAGCCCAAAACGATCGCGAACAATACGAACTGATCCCGCCACCCAAAGCGCGCGCTGTGCTAGAGCAGCCAGCATGGCAAAACGTCGCGAAGGGGCCGAGCTCCACA
>CAZSUA010000269.1:0-6658 GCA_964609655.1 uncultured Polyangiaceae bacterium
CCGCGCTAGCCGTTGTTGGTTCAGCTGAGATTCTGAACGCCGCGCGCGATGCCCTCACGCGCCTCCCCGCCCGTGATCCACGACCCCTGTCACCCCCACATGTCACCCAGACGTTCGCCCTCACGCATTCAAACACTGAGTTTTCTCGATTTCGCGTGGCACTTTTCACCTCAAGCCTGGCTCAAGCCTTCGAGCTGGCACGCCGCGCCGAGAACGGAGAGTCCCCGGTACTTTCGCTCGTCGCAAGCCAAAAACCCAACTGGCGCGCCGAGAAGCCCGAAGTGGCGCCCTTGCCTGGAGGAGCGTGCCTCAGCCTCAACTGGTTCACAGCGAACAGTGTGTCCCTGGAAGACGCGAGCTTTGCCCTGAAATCTGCGTTTGCATTAGCCCACCGTGGAGAAACCTCTCGCTCAAACGTGGCGAGGGATCTAGCAACCCCATCAATTTCCGATCCACGAGCGCTTGCTTCCGAAGCGGCGTCGGGCCTGGTCGCCGAATCAAGCCCAGCGTTGGCGCCCGGCATGGCCGCCGTACTCGAGACACCTACCGCTCCCCCAAGTCTTGCGCGGCAAGCTGAGCTTTCGATCGATACGCTCCTAAAGGATTTGGAGCATCGGGTTCTGTCGATTGAACCGCGAGCACTCACAGAAATGGGGCAACCGGAGTTCTGGATGTTGATCGGAAGCGCTTGCAGTGTCCACCCTGGCTCGACGCTCAACGTGGCTTCTGACACACTCTGGTTACGGGCGCTCTCGAGTCGTTTTTCGAAAGTAGACGGCGTTAGCCTGGAGCCTTGGTTCTCAACTCAGGGTTCAGGGTTATTCGCCCACGCCCAGCGTCGGACACCCGACGAAACACCCACCCAGCTGGCAACTCGGGTAGCAAGAAGTCTTGGGAAAGTGCTCACCAGTTCGAGTTTGGCGGCTCAGGATTTTGGCGTTGCACGTGCCAACCAGCAGGCATTCCTCAGTAAGTCGGCTGACTCAGGCTGGTGGTGGTGGCTGGATGAACTCACAGAGCAGCCCTTTCGCCTCGCACCCCAGACGACACCTGAAACGCTCGCAGGTCTCGCACTGGGTCCCCTGGCGAGTCACCGTGCGCTGCTTTTAGCTGAACCGCTTCGCGTGGCGACACTCAGCAATTTAGCCGTCTCGCAACCTGAAGCCGCACTCACCGAACTCCGTGATTGGCTCTTGCCTTACGCACCCGGCTCACTCAAGTGCCGTAAATCTGAAGTGCCGTCCTGGGAGTTCGGCGAATACCGTGTGCCCCGCTCCATCCCTCATTCCCCAGGCGCAGCGTACGTAGCGCTCCCGCTTTCCCCAGTTGCTCCCCGGCTCGCACGTTTGACCACGCTGCTCTTAAACCGCAGCCTCGCCCGCACCTTCGAATCGGAAGTGGACGGCTCCGCGGTGCATGCAGAGTGTTTCGACGCTGCGACAAGTTCAGTGATCGTCGTAAGTATCACAGCACCGCCCAGCGAGCTCAATCACGCAACGGCGAAAGTTCGCAACGCACTCCAGGGCCTTGCTCTCACTGTGGTCACCCCACAGGACCTGAAGTGGGCTGAGCAGAGACTCAGCGAACTCGACCGAGTGCACAGACTGGATCCTCGAGTGAGGCTCAGTGAGACCTGGGCAGCTGTGCCGGAGCGAACCCCGAGCCCGGGAACTCTTCAGGCAACGCTTCGCCTTTTCAGCCCAGAGCAACAGCTCGTCGTTATGCCGGCAGGCCAAACTCCCTAGTAAGCCCTCTGAATTGGCGCAAAGCGTTCCCCACAAACGCGCAAACGTGGTAGCTCGGCCGCCATGGCCGCCCGTCAATCTGTCGTCATCTTGGACTACGGTTCCCAGTACACCCAGCTCATTGCTCGGCGCGTACGCGAATGCCACGTCTATTCCGAGATCCACCCCTGCACCATTGAGCTTGAAAAACTCAAAAAGCTTGAACCGTCCGCCATCATTCTGAGCGGTGGGCCCCAGAGCGTGTACGGAAAAGACAGCCCAAAAAGTGATCCCGGTTTGTTCGAACTCGGAGTCCCAGTACTGGGCATTTGCTACGGCCAACAACTACTCAGCCACCAGCTTGGCGGCAAAGTGGAGCCCAGCGAGGAGCGTGAGTACGGCCCCGCGAAAGTTCGAGTCTTCGAAGCTTCCGGGATCTTTTCGCCGTTTCAAAAGGACGAACAACTCAGCGTTTGGATGAGTCACGGCGATCGCCTGACGGCTCTCCCTCCAGGCTTTCAGGTGATTGGCGCGAGCGACAACGCGCCGTTTGCGGCCATCGCCGATCTAAAACGGAAGCTGTTTGGCATTCAGTTCCACCCAGAAGTTGCGCACACCCCACGCGGCATTGAGCTCTTACGGTCATTTCTATTTGAGGTCGCAGGCCTCGAACCCAATTGGACGCCGGGTTCTTTCGTCGATGATGCGATAGCCCGGATCCAGGCTCAAGTAGGCCCGAACGAGCGCGTCATCTGTGGCCTCAGCGGAGGGGTGGATTCCGCAGTGGCAGCAGTGCTTTGCCATCGTGCACTGGGGGACCGACTGATTTGTATCTTTGTGGACAATGGCTTGTTGCGTGCCACCGAATTCGAAACGGTCGTCCACACCATCAAAGAGAGCTTTCACGTGAATTTGCGTGCAGTCGACGCACGCCAACAATTCCTGACGGAGCTCGCAGGCGTTACCGACCCGGAGAAGAAACGCAAGATCATCGGGCGCGTCTTCATCGAGGTATTTGATCAACACGCCAAGGACATCGAGAACGCCGGCTACCTGGTGCAAGGCACGCTCTACCCAGATGTGATCGAGAGCGTGAGCGTGAAAGGCCCGAGCGCCGTCATCAAGAGCCACCACAACGTGGGCGGTTTGCCTGAGCATATGAAGCTCAAATTGATTGAGCCTTTGCGAGAGCTGTTCAAAGACGAAGTCCGAGCGGTCGGCGCCGCGATGGGCATGCCGCACGACGTGCTCTGGCGACATCCTTTCCCGGGTCCAGGCTTGGCCGTTCGCTGCTTAGGTGAAGTCACTGAAGAACGGCTGAGTGTGTTGCGGCGTGCAGAAGCGATCATCGATGAAGAGATCCGAGCGGCCGGCTTGTATGAATCGATTTGGCAGGTATTTGGCGTACTTTTGCCGGTGAAGAGCGTGGGTGTGATGGGCGATGATCGCACCTACGAAGAAACATGCGTCGTGCGCGCAGTGACGTCGACCGACGGAATGACGGCGGATTGGGCTCGGATCCCGCACGAAGTGCTCGCGACGATCAGTTCGCGAATCATCAACGAAGTTCGTGGTATCAACCGGGTGGCGTATGACATCAGCTCGAAGCCTCCCGCCACGATCGAATGGGAATAGGGCTGTGCTAAGTTCGCGCCGGGCTTTCTGGGGGAACGCGCTCAGCGTATCCGTTGCCGGGTTGGTTGCGGCCTGTGGGCAAGGGCTCAGAGCAGCGGTGGACCTCAACTTCCGACGCAGCGAAGCCACGCCGCGCGACGCTTCGGTGATCATCGACGAAGAATATATAGGCCCGCTCAGCTACGTGGCCGCTCACGGCATCCGCCTCCCAGTGGGCGAGCACCGCATCAGCGTCACCAAACCAGGCTTTTTCCCCTGGGATCAAATCGTGGTCGCCGACCGTGACCCCATCTTTCTGGACGTGAAGCTCGACCCCGTCCCCGATTGAAACTTCACCCTTGCGCTACCTGCCCCCGAACAGTACGAAACCGCCTCCCGATCCCTCGGGGTGTACCTCAACCTGGTAGAGGACCGGCTTTGGGTGCCGGTTGTTGGTGGTTCAAATCCACTCACCCCGACCAAAAACATGCTGAATCAGAAGGCCGGAAAAAAGGAATGGGCACCTCAAGTGCCCAGAGCCTAAAAGGCCTAGCTAGCCATGCGGCGATCGGGGCGTATCTCCGGAGCCTGGCGGATGGCATGGCCTGCCAGCTTGTGGGGGCAGCATGAAGGCCGCGGCTTCGCTAGCGAGCTCGGGCGCCACCCGGGCTAGGCTGAGCCTGGTGGCCAGCAAGAAAAAGCAGACCCGAAAGCCCAGGGCCAGTGACTACACGATGGGCCTGCAGGACCTGGCTGTGCGAATGCGCGTATGGGCCGGGCACGAGCACGACGAACGCATGGGGAGCCTCGCAGCCGTCCTGGATGCAGCGTTCTGGCTGCACCATCACACCAAGGACGCTAAGGCTCTGGGTGCCATTGAGTGCGCGCTGGCCGCCGAGCTGATCCGTTTGGGCGTGGGCGTTGACAGTCACCGGACGGCCCGGCTTCGTCGAGGTCAGAAGCTCGGGAGTGCGCGGGCTGCCCTGGCTGAAGGTCTGCTGCGCGGGATTATTGACTCGCTGACACGAAAGCCCACGCCCGAGAATGTGGCCGGGGCATTTATTGCCGGTCTGAGGGAGCATGGTCCGGACAGCGCATGGGCGGCTCAGTGGGAAGCCCAGGTTATCGCCAAGATAGCGGCAGCGATGAGCGACCGGTCCACAGGCAAGCTGAAGGGTACGGATCCCGAACATCTTGTTCGATTGGGCCTCAAAGCCGCCGGAAAGCCGATAACTGGACTCACCGAAAGCCAGATTAAGAATCTCTTCAACTACAAGAATCAGCAGACAACCCGCGGCTGACACAACGGCTTGTGTGCGCCCAAGCTAGAAGAGCCAATCACGCCCGCATAAAGTCAGCGAAATGATTCACGACATCACCGCTCACGAGGCGCGCCGGATCGCTGTCCACGCATGCGTCGATCCTCGCTCAATCCGCCAGTATTTCCGAGGGAATGGCAAGTCCACAACCTCGGCCAGAATCGAGCAAGCTCTTCGTGAGCTGCGGCTTGAACACTTAATTCCCGCGGCCCCTCAAAAGGCAGCTTAGTTTCCCCACCTCAAAGCGTCGACGGGTGCACACGCGTGCGCCCAGCAGTGACGAGCTGCCAGGCGCAAGGACTTTTCAGTTGGCCAATACCGTATCACCCGGGGCACAGCCCCGCAAGCGCCTAATCGATGCCGACACGGGCGAGCTACGCGACATCGTCGCTGAAGTAATCGCCGAGTTTCTGGGTGCCGAGCCTGCCAAGACTGAGCAGTCCCCATGGCTGACCAAAGCCGAGACGGCTGGCTACTTGAGCGTGTCGCTCGTGCAAATCGATATCATGGCGCGGCGCGAGTCTGACCCGATCCCTTACCACCGCGTTGGCGAGCATCGCAGGTATCACCGAGACGAAATAGATGCCTGGATTCGACGTTCGGGGGTGAGCAAATGAGATCCGCTCTTGGCGCTCTCCGGGAGGGCCAGCGTGCACTTCGAGCGGGCGAAATTGAGCTAGCCATTGAGCTTTTCGCCGTCGCTGAATCGATCCAGGCAGAGGAGATGCGACAGGCGGAGAGCCTGGAGTTGCGACGGATGCTTAGTCCGGAACTCTACAGCGGCTGCGATTGCGAGGCGGCTCAATGACCGGTGGGATTATCGTCGGACGCCTCATTTTAAGGGCGAATTCGGTCAGAATTGGCCAAAAGGTCCTTGCTGAATGTTTGGAAGCATTCGCCGAGCTTGCGGATAGCAACATGCCCCGCGACTTCGACGGATCGCCTTCGGACGCTGTCTTCCCGCCTGAGGTGGTTGCGGCAATTCATCAGGACATCGCGGATCGCATAGCGGCCCTTGAACTGTTGCGGGCCACGCTAACCGAATTGGAAAGGCAGCGCCCTGTGCGCCTCTCTGTCAAAACGGGTGACAAACAGTGAGCGCGCTACGCACCACAGTCTTGGCCGAGATTCGCTCGATTCGCAACAAATGCGACGCGCTGGAAAAGCTGCTACTGGGCAGCGAGACGCAAGCTCAGGCTACCAGCTCGGCCCCTGATATGTCTGTGCCGACACCATTCCTTGGAATCCCGATAGAGTCGAAATACTCCGGGAAATGTGTCGTTTGCGGGAATGGCAACGACGTGGGCGACTCGGTCATTTACTGCGCTGAGCGCAAGAAATGTGCGCATCTCGGCTGTGGCAAACCCAAACCACGGGGTGGCCGCGATGCCTGACCCGAAGATCCGAATCGCTGCAACCTACGCCGACTGGCGGTTGCTCTTGGACGCACTACCGCATTGCGATGCGTGCGGCGGGCTCGCCGAGGTGCGACTGAGGCTGGATGCCCGTCGCCTGGTGTTGTGTTGCAGCTGCGCGGCAGCCCATCGGCGCGGCTATTGCGATCCGCTGGTTCATTCTGAGTTCGCGACATTCATTGAAGATCGCTTGCTGCCGCACCTTCAGACGGGGGCAGCATGAGCGGCAAGGTTCCGTTCGCGTTCAGGCTGGCCGAAGCCGTTGGCGCGTCGTCGTACCCCCCTGAGGTGCGCCACCTGTTGCTGCGCTTGGCAATGCTGGCGGACTCACGGACGGGCGTTGGCTGGCACAGCCAAGAAACCATCGCTCGCTGCATGGGGCTGAAGGAGCGACAGGTGCGCCGGCTTGAGCAGGCCCTGGCCAAGGCTGGCGGTCCAGTCCGTCTCGTTCGCGAACAGCGTGGACCTCGCCAAAGTGAGTGGCGCCTTGAGCTTGCAAGACAGGGCGTACACGACCGGTCAGAGGAGACCGCAAGACAGGGCGTACACGACCGGTCAGAGGAGACCGCAAGACAGGGCGTACACG
>CAZSUA010000269.1:6758-7822 GCA_964609655.1 uncultured Polyangiaceae bacterium
ACCGGTCAAGACAGGGCGTACACGACCGGTCAGAGGAGGCGGAAAGCAAATCTAGACCGGTCATTGGAGACACCTTGACCGGTCATTGGGAGCGCCTTGACAGGGCGTACACGACCGGACCCATCCTTATTGATCTCCCAGAGATCTCCCAGTTGATCTCCCAGGTTGCGTCCAAGGACGCGAGCAAGGCTCTTTTGTTGGTACCGAATGAGGCCCCAAAAAGAAGGGCATCGAAGGCACCAAAGAAACCGAAGGCGCCTGCCGACACAGCCGGGCATCAGCGGGTCACTGAGCACTACTTCCGGACCTTCGAAGCTAAGCGGGGAATCAAACCTATCTTCGGGGGAGCTGAAGGCAAGGCAGTGCAGGGCTTGCTGGCGAAGTGTGCAGGCAAGCCAGAAGCGGCAGAGCAAATCATCACGAACGCTTTTGCTGGCTGGATGGGTGACACGGTCACCATTCGGGACATCGCGAGCAATCCGGCAAAGCACCAGGGCACGGTGCGGAACGCGAGAGGCGCCGGACCAAAACAACCGAACAGTGGCTGGCAAGCTCCCATAGCTCAAGATGGTGAATTCTGATGTCGGCGTTCGATGTTCCTAGTTTTGGCGAGTGGCTGCGTTCGGAGCTTGGGGAGACATGGCTGGAAAAGCTCACCCTGGCGAGCTGGAATCGAGCGCGCGTCGAAGCCGAGATCGAAACCGCGGGCTGGCAAGAGCGGCTAACTGCCGCCGGTGTCGCGGCAACCGAGAAGCAAGCCGAGCTGGTAGCGGGTCGCCTTCGCCGCACGCTGGAGAGCGGCCCCATAGCGCTGGCTGGCTTTGGATTGTCGGCGCTTGCCGGGATGGTCAAGAACACGAAGCTCAAGGCGTTGGCTGAAAGCTACGCGCCTTTTGAACACGGCGGACGACTCATCCTCGGCCCCACCGGCGTTGGAAAAACCGTTGCGGGAGTCGCGGTCTGTCGGCGCACACTTGCTTCGCCTTCCGCGGGAGCCTCTTGGGTTAGAGCGCTCGACTTGCCGAATGCTCGGTTGCAGCAATCGCTCGGCAGCGGTGAGGCAG
>CAZSUA010000270.1:0-7778 GCA_964609655.1 uncultured Polyangiaceae bacterium
TTCGAGAGGAAGGTGGTTAACTGAGGGTCTGCCACCTTAGCGGAGGTGCTCGCGTTGCTCATGACGGTGAGCCCAAATCTGAGATCGACGGCATACTCAGCAATCAGCTCCAAGGTGTCCGCGAGCTCATTGCCGTCCACGTCGAGCTCCACTCGGATGAGGTCGCGACGTGTGGCGTCCAAGGTTGCCGTTTGGACGGCAGCGGTGTCACTGATTGCTTGGGCGAAGTTCGGATACGTGGTCGCGTTGCGGATGTCCCGGATCTCGTAGCGAATAAAGTTCACCACATTGGCCAAGGCGCCGGTTTCGAAACCGCGAATGCCGCAGCGGCTTCCCGTTCCCGCGCGGAATCTGAGCGGCGGGGTACTGCTCAGGATCACAGCCGGTTCGTCTCCTCCGACGGTGCTCGAGATGGTCCCATAATGTTCGCCTCCGGCACTGTCCACTAAGCGGAGCGCGCGATTCGGGGCAAACACAGTATCTAGGCGAGCGACTTGCTGAGCCGCGAGGCCAGGCCCGATCGGATAACCTAGGCGTGCCATGGGCCCGCTGTTCACTTGCAGGAAGACACTCACCGTGTTGTTGGCGGTGTTCGGCAGGACGAGCCGAACTGGGAATTCGTCACCTGAGAGATAGCTGCCCGCAAGCCTCAAGCGACGCGGCGCAACCTGGCCTGACATTTGCGCCGGCATGACCTCCCCATCCTGGATGAGAATGCTCGAAAGATTTCTGAGCTCGGTGGGCCAGACATTCGCTGCCCCAACCGGATCTCCACACAGGTTGCTCTCCCTGCGAATGTTGGAAGTCGAAAGGAAGCCGGCGCGCGAGATGTCCGCCGAAAGGCGCTGAAAGCCTATGATTTCGGCCAGATTGGCATTCGCCATTCTAGATTCTCGCTGATAAAAGCGCGTGCTGTCGCGAGCTAGCACGAACACCATTGTCGAGATAACCAATCCGCCTGTCAGGGCGACCATCAGCTCTGTCAACGTGAAGCCGCGTTGGCCACGAGGGTTCAAAGAAATGCGGGAAAGGAGGGGGTGAACCATGATTCAGCAGGTCAATCAGGTGGATTTTGGCGCACAGCGGCGGTCTTGTAGACAAAGTAATACTGTTGAACTTGCTCACCGATGGTAGCGGGTAGAATTTGCGCACCGCAGAAGGCATCTGGGTTGCTCACGCCAGGACGCCGCCAAAACACGCGCACCTCAGCGCGGATCAGCCCGTTCCCGAGCACCGGCGTGTTGTCGGGGTAGAGGCGCGTGAGACGAATGTGCGTACAGAAATTCGCCCGCGCGGCATCCGTCGGCAGCAGCACCGGATTGCCGAGCGCATCAAACGCCGGACCAAACTCCAGGTTGGCGTTCCATGCGGGTTGAAACCAGCCGGTAGCAGTGTCCACTTGGTTGAGCCACGTGGTATCCGCTGCTAAATCCGAGACAGTGTTGTTCGCAGAGGGGTGGTTCCACATCACGGCATCGGCCGCGAGCATCTCCTGCCAGGATTGAGTAATGCGTGTCGCGATGGCGAGATTCTTCGCGTGCTGGTTGGAGGTGACCGTCACCTTCTGCAAAGCAATAATGGCCGACACGCCCACAGCAAACAGTGAGATCGCCATCATCAATTCAATCACGGTGTAGCCCGCGCGGCTCATTGGGCGCTGAATCATTCGGTGAGCCTTGCCGTGCCATTGGGCAACAGGGCGACTTTTCTTTCCACGCCTACGGACGGCGACGTTGCCCCCCCCGGGTAGCGGCCGACACTGACGCGGTGCACACCAACTAGCGGCGTAAACGGATTACCAGCATCGGTGCGGAAGAAGCTGCGTCCCATCGGGGTGAAGCACACGTCCAGATAGGGGAGCAGCGTCGCGACAGTGGGAGCGAGGACCTTGGTAATGATATCTGCGTTTTGCCCGATCGGTGAAAACTGATCGATCAGACGGTTGTCGTCAGTCGCAGCCGCGACCGTTGCCCAACTCTGCGTACCACCGGCTGTGTTCGTTGTGCAGCTTGAACTCGGAAGCCGGCCGCAACCAGTTCCGCTGGCTGTGCCACTGGGTGCGGAGGTGCCCCACACCGCCTCGCGCACTTCAAATGCCCCGCCAGGATTCGCCGCGTTGCTAAAGCGCACGAGCACTGCCGAGCCTCGGCCCATGGACTGAAGGCGGGCGTTGCGGTAGAGCGTGGCGATTTCCTCGCTGGCCTGGCGGACTCGTCGATCGCGAAGTCGGTTGATCATCGCCGGGATAGCCATGACCGACAGGATGCCGATAATCACCACCACCACGAGCAGCTCGGCGAGCGTGAAGCCTCGCAAGCTCCGACGCATGTGCACACTTTCTAGTAATGCTGTATTGAGGAGCCGCAGAGCCATTGAACACCCTTGAGCAAACAGCATGCCGTTCGAGCGACGCCCGGCCATCCGAGATCGAAGGCAAACCAGCCGCATTTTTGAGCGGCCAGCGAGCAAGAGTTGCAGAGCTATGAAACGGTTGCGGAGCGATGGGTAGGGCAATGCGTGAAGATGCGCCCCAACCTCCTACTTCACGAAGTGGGGCTTGGAGGTGCTGCGGACTGACCTTGGGCTGCCTGCTGTTGCTGTTGAGCTGTGATTCAGAGTCGGCACTTCATGTGCTGGGGCGTGCACCGCATCCTCCGTCCGGGACCTGCGAAGCTCCCAGTGAAGGGTCTGCGAAGACAAAATTGCCAGCCAAACTGGGTGCTCTTTGCCTGTCTCGGTCTGTGCCTGCTCGCGCCTTCGGCGTCGGATTGCCGCCGCTGGTTACTTTTTGTCAGGGGTGGCTAGGAACGAGCTGCGAGCGTTTCGCCCCATTCAGATTGCAGCACGCTGAGGTCGCGACGTACCAGTCGAAAGTGGACGCAAGTTTGCTTGAGGTTCAGTCGCTGAAGTTCGAGAACCCAAGTTTAGCTTATGGTTATTTTACGCTGGTTGTTCTGCAAGGCGAAGACCCACGGCGCTCCGTGTTCACCGCATTTGCCGCTGGTGCCGGCGCTGCCCAGAGCCAGAACGAAGCTGTTGTGGTGGCAGGAAATCAAGTCATTTCTCTCAGGTTGGTGAATCCTGCGCTGCCGCCGCTGAGAGTGATAGTGCAGGCGGGGGTGGCGTTGCCAGCCCTCGCGCGGGAACTTCTAACAGCATTGGGAGAAGAGAACGTGAAGCCGCTGGAGGTGCGGCTGTTGCCAGCGGCAGATAGTCTCCCGTTGGCCGTTGACTACGAGCCGGAAGATATATTGGACGTCTCGGGGCTTGGGCCGGGTGCCGTCGGCTACTATGCGCGTGGAGCCAAGCGCTGGCGATTGGCCGCGCTGGATCGCGGGGAGGAGGACGCAGCATTGGACGTGGTGAGCACGCTCCGAAAATTCCACGGAGCCAGTGTACTGAAACAGGCACCTTTTGACGCCCTTGGGTTCAGCGCCCGAAAGGATGAAGAGCGGGCAAGGAGCGCCTGGCTCCTCACGCGGCGGGCTCAACGCATCTACGCGATTGGCGACGACGACTTTGCTCGACCTTTGGGCCAGCTGCGGGGAGATGCTGAAGCGAGCCAGCTGTCCGAATCGGAGAAACTCCTCGAACTGGGCCGTTTCATGCGTCAAGCAGAAGAAATTCGAAAGTGAGCGAAGAGTTGGCGGAGCTGGCAGTTTGGCGCTTAACTACCTAGTGTGAACTTCGATCTTTCTGAGCACCATCAGATCCTGCGCCAGGCCGTGCGCGAATTCTGTGAACGACGCGTCCGACCGAACGCGAAGAACTGGGATGCCGAAGAACGCTTCCCGAGCGAAATCGTGCCAGAGCTTGCGGAGCTCGGCCTCCTGGGTATTCGCATTCCTGAAGCTTACGGCGGCTCCGGCATGGACATGCTGAGCTATGCGATCTGTGTTGAGGAGTGTGCCCGGATCGACGGTTCGCTGGCGCTCACGGTGGCAAGCCACAATGGGCTTGGTACGGGACACATTCTTAGGTTTGGAACGGAACAGCAAAAACAAACCTATCTGCGAGCAGCCGCAACGGGGAAGTGGCTGGCAGCCTGGGCGCTGACTGAGCCTGGTTCAGGTTCGGATGCGGCCGCTTTGCGCACGACGGCGGTGCGGGACGGCAACGAGTGGGTCATCAACGGTACGAAAATGTTCATCACGCAGGGGTCCGTCGCTGGATTTTGCGTGGTGTTGGCGCGTACGAATCAGGCCGTCGCCGCGCAAAAAGGCATCACTGCGTTTATCGTTCCGACCGACCGCGTCGGTTATTCAGCGAGCAAGAAGCTCGAAAAATATGGCTGCCGGTCGAGTGATACAGTCGAGATCACGCTTGAGAATGTGCGCGTTCTTGACGAGCAGCGCCTGGGCGAGGTGGATAACGGATTCATCGATACCATGCGCATCCTGGACGGCGGTCGTGTGTCGATCGCAGCCATGGCCCTTGGTCTCGGTCGCGGAGCCTTAGAGATGGCGCTCCGCTACGCCAAAGAGCGTGAAGCCTTTGGCCAACCTATTTCAGAATTTCAGGCTATCCGCTGGATGCTGGCCGATGCGCGAACGGCTCTGGATGCGGCAGAGCTGCTCACCTATCGCGCAGCGTGGCTCGCGGACCAAGGCCGGCCGTTCACATTAGAAGCGTCGCAAGCCAAGCTATTTGCGAGCGAAGCCGCTACCAAGATCTGCAATGACAGCATGCAGATCCACGGCGGGTATGGCTACACCCGTGAGTTCGAGATCGAGCGGCATCTACGCGATGTGAAGTTGTGCGAGATAGGCGAGGGGACGAGCCAAGTCCAGCGCATGGTTATCTCGAAGTGGGTACTCCGAGAGTAGCGTCGGAGCTCACTCAGTTCGGAGAATGACGTGGTATCCGAAAGGGGACTCCACCACGTTTGAGAGTTCACCCGGGCGGAGCGCGAAGGCAGCTTTTCCGAACTCGGGAACGACACGATCACGCTTGAATTTTCCTAGATCGCCGCCGCTCGCCGCCGCCCCAGGTTCATCCGAATACTCCGCGGCCAGCTGCTTGAACTCCGCCTCGGCCTTCGCTTTGGTGAGTGCTTCTTGTGCTCGGAGCAGCGCTTCAGCCTTCGTGCGTAGGACGCTCGGTGCCGCACGCATAGCTCCCTGATACGCGATGAGCAAATGGCTGGCACGAATTTCATGGGGCTCGTTCGCCGGTGCACTGAGCGGAACCAAAGCCGCCGTGGCGTGGCTTGAAGGTGGCGTGGCTATCCGCGGACCCACCCCAACCGCGTCGTACGGGGTCACAATACACGCCAGCAATAGCAGCGGACTGGATGATAGGAGACTCCATTGAGCCAAGTATTTCGGAAACGAGTGACTCATAGGTTGGCAAGCTCCGCCCAGCAGTTGGTAACTACAGGCTCTTTTCTGTCTGCGACGAAGGCCTCAAGCGCCACGCGCCCGGCCTCCAGCGAAAATCCTCGAATTTTGAGCATTTCCCCGGGCCAAATGGGTTTTCTGAACTGTGCCGAAAGCGACCGCAACCCCGCCGCACGGCCAGCACAGTAATGTTGCACGACCGCCCTGCCGATAAAGCCAAACGTGCACAGGCCGTGCAAAATCGGGCCCTGGTCGAAGCCCACGGATTTGGCTACCTCCGGGTCGATGTGCAGTGGGTTGTAGTCGCCACTCAAGCGATAGAGCGCAGCTTGTTCCGGCGTGGTGAGTGCGTCCAGAACGAGGTCCGGTTCGCCGTCAGTAGGTGCGCGCACGACGACGCCTTTGGGTGGCCGAGGGCCGTCAAAGCCGCCGGCGTCCAAGGCGAGCAGTGTCCATTCTGTCTCGAACAACGGTTCCCCGTTGAGGGTCGTACTGGTGCTGAAAGAGAGCTGAGCAAAGCGCTTCAGGTCATAGATCCCGGTCAGTGTGCCTTGGGTTCTGAGCGAACCTTCGGCTGGGATCGGACGGTGAAGTTGAATGGATTGTCCAGAGTGCACCACGCTCTTGAGATTCACGCCTGCGGCTGACAAGAGGTCGGTCAACACGGCGTACGTCGGGACAACTCCGAACGTGGGGTAGACTTCTGGGCCATGGGCTTCGTACAGATAGCTGAGTTCGCTCTGCTTGGCGCCAATCCCCAGCGCATACAGCACAACCGTTTTCCAATCGTAGTCGAAGGTGTAGGCTGGCGTAACGTAGCCGACTTTGGACGGATCAAGACTCATGCAAAACTACTCCGTTGCTCTTGACCGCGTTAGCGCGCAGCTCGGCTCCACGTCAATCCGTAGCGGGCAGTTCTGCCTGAAGGCCTGTGGCGCCGGCGCCTGATATTGCCGGGTCCTTGCTGCTGGAATTCCAGAAGCAAGGGCTGGAGTTCCCTCGCTACGTATCCGCCTTGATGCGGGTGCTGCCGAGCGTTCTCATTATTCCTGCGTTTGGGCTATCTGCGGTGGCTCTGCCAATCCGGCTGACGCTCGGTGCGGCGTTGGCATTCAGCGTGGCACCGGCACTCTCCGCCACCGTATCCGATGCTGGGCCGGTGGCGTACGTCTTGGAGTTTGTGCGCGGGCTACCCGTGGCTCTGTCTGCCAGTGCGGTGCTCTGGGCATCCAGCATGACAGGAGCGCTGGCGGATGAATTGCGTGGGAATACAGGTTCTCTCCGTTCGATTGGCCTTGAGTCGAGCACGCCACTTGGAACCTTGCTGTCGCTGATGGTTGCGTTGGTGTTTTTGATTTCAGGTGGCCCCGAGCGCTTGGTGCGTGCACTTTCGCATGAGAACCTGGTGTTCTCTCCTTGGGTGGCCGTGAGCGATTTAGTAGCCGGGCTGGGGTTGGCGGTGGCTGTCGCGGCTCCGCTGGTTGTGGTTTCCGTCGTCGTGGACGTAGGGGTTGCGCTCGCTTCTAGGGTCGCGTTTCCTGTTCCGTTGCAGCAGGTACTGAGCCCACTCAAGCCCTTCTTGCTGCTGTGTGTGGTAGCTCTTCTATTAGAGCGCATGCTGGAGCTGTTCGCGCTCGCGCTCCGTTCGAATTAGAGCGGGATCCGATAGCCAACTCCGAGGCTCAGCGCGACGACGTTGGTTTGGCCGGTGAGAGAAGCTTTGTCACCAAACGGATCCGTTGCCGGTTTTGTCGGTAAAAACCAGGCTCCGTAACGAGCACTCCCGACAACCGACCAGTTCGGGGAAAGCGCAAACGTGGAGCCAAGCGCAAATCCAAGCGCTAGCCCTTCTGAGCGGATCGGCGCGCCGCGCGGACGCACGAGCGACAACTCAGTGCTTTGTTTATCAGAGAAAGAATCTCTCACAACGGCCAAACCGCTCGTTAGGCCAGCCCAGGCTTCTACCGTTTCACCAACGTACGCATAATAACGCCCGATTGCCTCAACGGTCAGATAACCGCGGCTATGATCGCGTGCAAACGCGGCCGGATCTTCGCTCCCAGGGGAGCGGATGGTGAGCAGGCCCATGGTGATGCCTGCGCCAAACGAGTACCTCAGCGTCGGCCGGTAAAGCTGCCAAGCATCCAATTCGAAGCTCACATCACCCTGCGAGCAGCTACCGGGTCCACAAATCTCGGCGCCCGGCAGAGTGAATGCGCCCAGGCCAAACTCCGCAATGCCGACCGGCCGATCAATGGCCATGTAGCCACGACTCGTGCGTGTGAAGGAAGCATTCGAAGTGCCTTCGCTCGACACTGGCTCGACACTAGCCGGCGCTTCAGCGTGCACGCTCGACACCCAAAGCACGCCAACGCTGGCGCCCAGTAGCGCTAAGGTCTTGCCGGAGAGGACACGCACTGCACCAGCATACCATGGGCT
>CAZSUA010000271.1:0-7759 GCA_964609655.1 uncultured Polyangiaceae bacterium
CACCGCGCACGACATAACGAATGATGAACGACATTCAGCCACTATAGCAGGGGCCGCACGGTGGCCTGGCTGGTGGCAAATCGGCGCAAGGGGCCCTGAATCGGGGGGCAGCAGCCAAAAGATCGCATTTCCTGAACGTGTTTTGAATGGCAAGGTCAAAGGGTCACCCGTTGGGGGAGAGCCCCACTTTCGTGAATTGTCTTCCAGGCTCATTTGCCCACTCACCTCCCTAGACTGCGAAACCATGCTCCAGAATCAACCACTACTTCTCGGCGCCTGTACTTTTGCAATCACGTTGGCCCTGGGCTGCAACGACACGATGGACCGTCAACGTAGCCCCAGCAACAACGGCGGCAACTCGAGCGGAGGGTCCAATTCCGGAGGTTCGTCGAGCGGAGGCACCGCGGCCACGGGCGGCTCGGGCAGCGGCAGCGGCGGGGCGAGCAACAACAGCGGCGGCAACCAATCCTTGGCCACCGGAGGGGCGGCGTCCAATGGCCAGCGGGACTACGGCCCCGAGAAAGCGCAGTTCCTGGGTAACGCTCGTTGCACCGGTGCAGGCCTGCTCCTGTGTGAAGACTTCGAGGGCGCCAACATCGACACAGGCAAGTGGAAGATCGAAAACTCCGCGGGCAACACGCTGGAGCTGACCACATCCCAAGCAGCTCGCGGCAGCAAGAGTTTGCACATCGTCGCCAACAATGGGTTCGGTTATGTGCGCACCCAAGGCACGTTCCCAGCGGCGGACTTGTATTGGGGACGCATGTTCATTCGCGTCAAACGGTTCTCCACGATAGCCTGGGCTCATTGGACGATGGCGGAAGCCGTGGGCCAAGGCGATGGCTCCAAGATCCGTGTGGGCGGTCAGTACAATACGAACCAGATCAAGAATCGCTGGGGCGTAGGCAGTGATGGCGGCCCCACTGGAGATTGGACCACCCACGACAATGATCCGGGCGGCGCACCCGCGGAGCCCGCTGTTGGAGAGTGGGTGTGTTTGGAGTGGCTGCATGATGGCAAGACGGACGAAACGCGGTTCTTCGTCGACGCGGTCGAGCATCCTTCATTGGCCACTACCAAGAACCAGCATGGTGGTAACAACGCGCCGTACGTGATGCCGAAGTTCGAATCCGTGTGGTTCGGCTGGTGGCAGTACCAGCAGGATCCGACGGCGTTCGAGGTATGGGTCGACGAGCTGGCGGTCGATGACGAACGGGTGGGTTGCAAGCTATAGACCTAGCGAAGAGCGTTCGAGCAGCTTCGGCCCAGGTTCTTCGGAGTTCTCACGCTGGCCTCTTGTTGCCTTTTGGCGGTGCTTGCGTTTGTTAAACGTGAGCAACCATCTGGCGCGGAGCCAGCGACCCGGTTCCACCAGACAACGATCCTCATCGACCTCACCTACAAGCAGATCGATCGCTTCAAGCTCCGGCTGGGGACGATCGACAAGCAGACCATCGACGCTTGCTTGAGCAGTATTTCGCCTTGGGCGCGATCCAGATCTAACGCCGAGGCGCTCAAATCGACATCAGCTCCCGGAACTTGCGCGGCGCCGTGCCGGTCGCCTTCTTGAAGCTAGCGGGGAGTCGCTTGCCGTCGCCATAACCACACTGTTTGGCGGTGTGCTCCGGCTGAGCGTTGTTTGTGTCAACAGGCGTTTGGCTTCTTCCAAGCGAAAGTCAGCCCATGCCTGAGCCGGAGTGGAACCCGTTGCAGTAGCAAATCGGCGCTCTGTTGTTGTCGCGGGACCAAGTGGCAATCCATTGGGTCCCACACCGGGACTGGGTCCCACACCGGGACCTGGAACGGTGGGGACGCCACTCGAGTCCGGGCTCACCGAGCCCGGAGGGACAAGCGGGCTCGTGTCCGCACCCGCTCCCTTGTGCGCCGGAGCACCTGAATTCAGCTTTGCGGTGCAAGAAAAGCAGAGTGCAAGAAGCGCCGAGAGCGCCACGCCACGTGGAAAACTAGAGCGGCGGCGGTATCCCGAGATCTGCACGATGAGGCTTTCCTTCATGAGGTGAAGAGTGGAGCTAACCCACCCATATAGGCCTTACGCTGATGACCTGTTGCGATGGGATCAACCCATCCAAGGCAGCACTTCACCGGCCGCCGCGTAGACCGCGTCCGTGTAAGGCGTCTCAGTCCCGGGGTAGCGAGCGGTCGGATCCGGCGAGAAGTCTTTGAGGTCCCCGGGGTGGAGGTCCGGGTAGGCACTGCCTCCGCTGAGCCCGGCATATTCAGTCTTCGGGACTCCCATGGCTTGGAGGGCTGTGCCGAGCCACTGATGCCAGGCCAACCCGTGCCAGCTGGCTTCAGCCGTCGACGGCCCATCCTCGGTCCCTACCGTCGCCTTCGGTAGCTGCTTGTTGAGGTTCCGAAGATCCAAGTATTGACCCGTCTTGAGAAAGCCGCGCGCAGAACCAAACGTGATAAGCGGTAGGCCTGTACCGTTGTGCGAGACACTTCCCGACTCGTGCGCCCACGAGATCAATGAAGCATCGAGGAGCGTGGTGCCATCACCCATGGAGATCGCATCGAGCTTGCGTGCAAATTCGGCGAAAACACCCGAGAAGAAGGTCTGATTCGCCTTCACGAACTTCGCCGTACGCGCCGCCTCGGAGCTGTGCGCCAAGTCGTGCCAATCCCCGACGTAGTCGCTGAAGGTTTCGTTCAAATTCGCCGTGAAGATCCGGGACGCACCGACACTGAACGCTGCAGCCGCGATGTCAGTCCACAGATTGATCTTCGCGACTTGCGCTGCCGGGTCCACGTCGTAGCCGTCACTTGATGAGCTCATCCCCGGCCGTGGTGGGATCATGCCAAAGGACTGCGTCGGTCGAGAGAGCCTCTTCTGCAACTCAAAGACGCGCTGCAGATGGTCATCGATTCGCTTCTGGTCAACGCTCGAAAGCTTACCGCTGCTGATCAGGCGTTGATAGTTGGCTACGACCTTATCCACGAGCAGCGTATTCGGGGGCGGCGGCGCACCACCGGAGCCAGTCGGCGTCAGGCTCCCAAAGAGCTTGTCGAAGAGTGCGACGTTGTTCGGAGCGCTTTGCGACACACGCTGCACAGCACCGGTATGGGCGGCTGGGTTACTGTTAGCCCAACTGATTTCTCCGACCACAATGGCGCGCTCGGTAACGGTGGTATTGCCATAGAAACTTGGAGCCCAGGCCATGATTTGGTCGATCGTGGGGCGTGCCCAGTCGCCGTCGCTAATCGAGCCGCCGGCCATGTCACCGAAGTTTCCAAGCGACTGCCCGGAACCGTGACCGGGATAATGGGTAAGATCGACGCCACGAATGACGTTCATCTTCGCGAGCAGCCCGGGCGTCAACAGCGTGGAAGGTGCGCGAAGCACGCCCGAAAGCTGAACCTCACCGTTGGTGGCTGTCGAAGGCAAGACCCCGCGCCGCACCGTGAATCCGGCATAGCTCTTCATTTCGGTAGCCATGCTGTCAGCCGGGAACGCCTCTGTCTGCACCACCGCACCGTGCGGAAGCTCCATGTACGCGAAGTACTTCTGCGCGGCCAACGCCTGCGCTTCGGCTTTGGGAACCCTGAGCAAAGATGGCAAGATGGGGAGCGCCAGGGATGCCCCACCCACACCGAGCAAAAACTGGCGGCGGTTTTGTGCAAATACGTATTTCATTGCGCCATCCTCAATTGGAATTCCGGTCGCAACGCGACCTGCTGCATGACGTCGCCCAAGTTGGCGTTGGTACGCGCGAAGTAATTCAGCTGCTCGATGATGTAGCGGTCAAATTCGAACTCTTTTCGCCCAAACGCAAAGCGGAAGTACTGCTGCGCGAAGCAGCCCTCTATCTGCCCGCTCTCCAAGATGTACTTCAGCGCTTCGGTGGCACCGGACACCATGTGGGTCTGACCGGCGATCTGAATCGCTGCATCCGTGGCAACGGGCTTCGCCACCGTCGGATTCCCCTGCACATCATAGAGTTGTTGCGTGCTTCGCTCGCGGCCGATCGGATCAAAATTCTCGGTAATGAAGCCGTACGGATTGATCAGCCGATGACAGCCGGCGCATGAAGGCGGAGACGTTAACCCGTCCACCACTTCACGTGTCGTGGAATCCGGTGAGAGCTCGATCACAACGCCCATGGCCGCAGGCGGAGGCGGAGGCAAGCTTTGGCAGAGAAGCCCGTTGATAATGCGCATACCTTTTAGGATGGGTCGGGTATTGGCCAGGCCACTCGCGGTGAACGCCACACGAGTCAAGAGATTCCGGCTCGGCATGATGCCCGGAGCGGACACTCCGTCCCAGGCGGGCACTCCGTACAACGAAGCTAGCTCCGGTGAGCGGCTGTAAGCGTGATTGTCGTTGGCCAACCCGGATAACGTCCCGTTGTTCTGATAGGTGAACGAGACAAGCCCGTCGATCTCCGCGAGCGCGTCTTGGCGAGTCTGCGAGGTGGGCGTGAAATCACCCACGATCGCCTTGAAGACCGGATCGGTCAGGCGAGAGTTCAACTCGGGCACTTCCTTCATCCGGAACCATTGCGCGAAAAATTCAATCGCGGTTGCGTTTGCCCGCGGATCCAGGGCCATTTTGGCCACTTGGGCCTTGAAAGCGTCAGGCTTCAGAATGTCCCCCGAATCGGCCAGAGCCTGGAGCTCGGCATTCGGGATCGAGTTCCAGAAGTGCAGCGCTAGCCGTGCGGCGAGCTCGTGCGCGGTCAGCGTGATCCGCCCGGGAGCAGCCATGCCACTACCGAGTTCGATCGAATGCATCAGGTCAGGCGAAGTCAGCAGAAGTGCCACGACGTTCGCGATGCTTCCCGGCGCCACCGGAGTCGTCCCTGCTATGCTCTTGTAGAAGTCCACGTCGCCGGCATCGAGCGAGCGGCGGAGTGCAAGCTGTCCGAAACGCTGAACGAACGAGGTTAGACAGGCATCATCGTTAGACGCGTCCGCATCCGTTGCACACGTTCCCACCAGATCCGTGATGCGCGCCGGGCTGTTCGTGAGCTCCACGCCAAGCTTCTGAGCAGCAGTATACGAACCATCCACGTGCGCTTGCTGCAGCGCTTGATCGGTACGCAAGAGGCCGCCATGACGACCACCATCTAAGTTGGCAAGAATGTCCTCCGGATAGAGAGAGGCCTCAACGATGTCGGGGACGGCGTTAGCGACTGTGGCGCCGTCGGTGGGCAGCGCACGCCGCACGATTTCCTTCAACACCTCTTGGTACTGAGCAGCGCTCAAGCGCCTCATCGGAAGCTCAACGGGGGCGGCCAAGGCTGGGGGAAGATCAGCTGGCGGCAAGGTGGCCTGAGTTGGCAGGATCGGCCCCGAGTTCCCAGCTCCGCCCGCTCCCGGTGTCGTCACGTCGACGCTACTGCTAGCCCCTGTGCCGGTCGCAGTGGTGCCGTCGGGACCACCATTCGCTCCAGGTTTACCTGTGGTGTGTGGAGTGCCGACATTGGCGGTGCAGGCCACCGCGCACGCCAAGAGCGGCAGCGCGGTAACAATTCTGCAGAGCGTGAGAATTCTCATAGAGGGTGCCTGTCCCGTAACTGGCTGTTAAGTGGCGGTGGGCAGAGAAACGGACCTTTCCGTAACGACCAAGTGCTTGTCCAGCGCGACCGGGGCGCGGCAGCTTCAACGACAGGTTTCAGTGTACGGGGCGGAACGGTTTCAAGCTACTCGGCCTCGCGCCAATCTGTGTCAGATCTGCGCCGCCTGGCGGGCGGGGTCGACTTGCTCGAGGTTCAGGGTGCCCTGGGAACCGCTTCCCGAACACAGCGGCCACCAAAGACAACTCCAGATCCCTGTTCTGGCGCTGTGCCTGCGGGGCCGGCATTGTGGACTTCCCGAAACTCCGGATTCGGTCTTGGCACCGCCAAGAGACGCGCCGCCACTACCGTTCATTGACACAGCGCCACCCGAGGCTTCGATACCACCGCTCCCTCTTTGGTTGAGAGAACTCGTATTCGCGCCGGTGCTGTTCGAACTCCCTCCCGAGCTGAAGCTTACGCCAGCACTACTTTGAGCACCACCTGACGTCCCAATCGACGAACCTGTCCGTGTTGGCCCGCTCGTTCCGACTGAATCCTGGCAGCCATAGGTTCCTCCAGGAATGAGGAAGGCGGTTGTGAGTTGCGCATAGAACTTAGGCATTGTGGTGCATCCATCCACGACGGCAGTCGAATGGACAGCGATTGCTTGTCCAGCGCGCGGCAGCTTTCGGTATACGGGCGGAACGGTTTCAAGCCACTCAGCCTTGCGCCAATCTGTGTCAGATGTGCGCGCCATGCCGGGGGGGGTCGACTTGCTCGAGGTTCAGGGTGCCCGCTTCGATCGAGCAGGTGTTTACGGATGCAAGGGATGTTGAGCTCTGAACACCGCCGACTGATCGCTAAGGCCGAGCCCGCCGCCGGTATTCAGTAGGAGTCACTCCAAGCGCACGTTTGAAGTTGCTCGAAAGCCCCCGAGAGTCTGGAAATCCGCACAAATCAGCGATGAGCTCCACCGTGAGGTCGGTTTCCATCAGGAGCCGTTGAGCCTCCTGTACGCGGAAATGTGTCCACATTGAAGCCGGGCTCATGCCCGTTGCCAGCTGAAATCTCCGTTCGAGACCGCGTCGCGAACAGGCCAGCGCCTTACAGAGCGTGTCCACTCCGTGTTCCTCCCGCAGCTTTTCACGCATGTAGCGCTGAGCTTGGACAACGACGGCATCGGTCGCGATCAAGGTGTCCGTCGAGCGGCGTTCGATCACGCGAAGCGGAGGCACCTCCACGCGAGTTGGCGCCGGGGAGCGTTCAGCTAAGAGCTCGGCGAGACGCTTCGCAGCCAGGTAACCGATCTGCTCGGAAGAGGTTTGAATGCTACTTAGCGCGGGCTCGGTCAGCGCGCACACGGTCACATCATTGTCCACGCCAAGTAGCGCTACCTGGCTTGGGATTGCGATCTCGAGCCGGCGACAATGCTCGGCCACAAGCCAGCCGCGCTCGTCGCAATCACAAAATAATGCCACAGGTTTCGGCAGAGCCCAAAGCCAGTCGCCTAGTTCGCGATCGCGTTTTTGCGGATTCCTTTGCCAGCCTGGATCCTCATCGAAGATGGAGCAGGTGTGGTGGCTTTCGGTGAGCGCGCGCTCGAAGCCCACGAGCCGCTGATCGTTTAGTTTTCCGGCGCGTGCGGCGTAGGCGAAATGCTGAAACTGGCGCGCCAAGAGGTACTTCGCTCCGAGTTCTCCGATGGCGACGTCATCGTGTGTGACCGTCGGCAACGTGGGTGCTGGGTAGGGTGCGCCAACGCTGACACCAGGCAAGGTGAGAGCTGCTGCCGCATCGAGAACCTCGCGGTCAATTGTGCCAAGCAAAAAACCGCGGCACGGCGATGCAACTAGCTGCGCCAACCCGCTGTGAGTGGTGTCGTACCGGTCAAGCCACCAGTTCTTGTCCGTTCGGGCAAATTCGGCGACACCGCGCAGTGCGCCTCGGAAGTTCTCGATACTTGCATCCATGACCAACCCGATGCGCACGGGGTGAGTGTACCAAGAAAAGCAGCAGGAAAGCCGTAAGAGTTCGTCGAAGGGTGCCTACTGTCGCGCCAGTGCCCCTTCGAAGGACCTAACCACCGTCCTCGTCGTCACGCTTCCCGAAGTTTCTCGCGCCAGCGTTGTTGGTTTGGGGCCCCTCGCCAAGGACCTCCAATGGGAGTTCTGGATGGCTTACTCGAACAAGCCAAGAGGGCAGCTCCGTTGGGAGCCAACAACCCTGTGCGATGCGGCTCG
>CAZSUA010000272.1:0-7753 GCA_964609655.1 uncultured Polyangiaceae bacterium
GAGCAAGCGGAAGGCTTTTCAGCGCCCCCAACTAGCGCTACCACTTTGTCCCTATGAGTTTTGAGCAAGCAGTCCGCACGATTCAATTCCTTTCGGTTGACGGCGTTGAGAAGGCTGGGGCCGGTCACCCCGGCACGCCGATGGCACTGGCCGGGATCACCACGGACATCTTCACCCAGCACCTACGCTACAATCCCGAAGATCCTAGCTGGCCCAATCGCGATCGCTTCGTGCTTTCCTGCGGCCACGCATCGATGTTGCTGTATTCGGTGCTCCACCTCGCAGGCTACGATCTACCGCTCGAAGAGCTGAAGCAATTCCGGCAATGGGGCTCGAAGACACCCGGGCATCCTGAGAATTTCATGACTCCCGGCGTGGAGACGACAACCGGCCCACTCGGACAGGGCATCGGCAACGCGGTGGGGTTGGCTCTTGCCAGTAAAATGGCCGCAACTCGCGTGAATTCTGAAGGCTCTGAGCTCATCAACTACCGCGTCTTTGTGTTGGCGTCGGACGGCGACATCATGGAAGGCGTCTCGAGTGAAGCCAGCAGCATCGCAGGCCACTTGGGCCTGGATAACCTGGTACTCATCTACGATGACAACAAGATAACGATTGATGGGAAGACTGACCTCAGCTTCAGCGAAGACGTGGCCAAGCGCTATGAAGCTTATGGATTTTTTACTCAGCATGTAGACGGTCACAATCCGGAACAAGTCCGCGAAGCACTGAATCGCGCGGTTTCGCACAAGGGCCAGCCTTCGCTGATTGTCGCGCGCACGCATATCGGGATCGGTGCTCCCACCAAACAAGACACCTCGAAAGCGCATGGCGCGCCGCTCGGTGCCGAAGAAGTGGCTGCAACGAAAAAGGCCGCGGGCTGGCCGCTTGAGCCCACCTTTTACGTCCCCGACGAAGCGCGCGCGTTCTTCAAGGCGCGTGCCGACGAAAACAAGAAAACGTACGCGGCGTGGCAGAAGCTCAAAGCTGCCGCGCCCGAAGCGCAGCAGACGGCGCTGAGCACGCTGCTCGCACGGAAAATCCCTGAAGATCTGTATGCCCAGCTCCTCGCCGCGGTCCCAGCCAAGACCAACGCCACGCGCAATACCGCAGGGGAAGTGGAACAAACCGTTGCCAAGCTGATCCCCTCGTTGGTGGGAGGCGCGGCCGATCTTGCCGAATCCACCAAGACCACGATCAAGGGTGCCAAAGACATTTCCCGCACCGATTTTTCTGGGCGTAACTTGAACTTTGGGATTCGCGAGCACGGCATGGCTTCGATCCTGAACGGTCTGGCGCTCTCAGGATTTTTTATCCCGTTTGGCTCCACGTTCTTGATATTCAGCGATTATCTGAGGCCTTCCCTGCGCCTCGCCGCGCTCATGCATCTGCGAGTGATCCATGTCTTCACCCACGATTCTATATTCTTGGGCGAAGATGGCCCCACTCATCAGCCCGTGGAGCAAGTCGCGTCACTGCGCTTGATTCCAAACCTCGATGTGGTGCGCCCCGCCGACACACTGGAATGCGCCGCCGCTTGGGCGTACGCCGTGGCCCGCCACGATGGCCCCACAGCTTTTGCGCTAAGCCGTCAAAACTTACCCGTTTTGGAACGACCCGCAGGCTTCGATCCTCAACAGGTAGTGGAAGGTGCGTACGTGCTTTCCGACGCAGTAACTCCAGAATTTACGTTGATCGCCACGGGCAGCGAAGTCCACGTTGCGGTGGAAGTGCAGAAGTTGCTGGCCAAGAGCGGACGCCAGGTGCGCGTCGTGTCCGCGCCTTGTTGGGACGCTTTTGAACGTCAACCGACTAGCAAACGCGATAAAGTGGTGGGGCCTGCGACCAAGATCGTCACCCTGGAAGCCGGCAGAACGAGCGGCTGGGGCAACGCGGTGGGCCGGAATGGCCTCGCGATTGGCATTGATGGTTTTGGTGCCTCCGCCCCGTACGAGAAGCTGGCCGAGGAATTTGGCTTCACCGCCGAGAAGGTCGCGGCTCAGATACTCGAACACAGGTTCTCTGTGTGAGTTCGTGATCTTAAGGAGCACTCTCTGACCCTTCCCGTTATTCTCATCCCGCATCCCCACGTTCGGGTCGAACCGAGCGTGCTCGGGGGAAGTCCGTATGTGGTTGGTTCACGGGTGCCTGTGCGGCGGCTCTGGGCATTTTATGACAGCGGCACCAAAGTCGAGACGCTGCTCAAGCGGTTTCCCCAGCTGGATGCCGCCAAGATCTTCGACGCCCTGGCCTTTGCGCTCGACAATCCGTCGGTGATGGACGCCGATATACATGCTGAAAAAGAGATCCTGAAGCGCGTGAATCAGCGACAGCCCGGCAAGCCCAAGAGCACAGATTCACAGATCGAACTGCCTTTCGGGACACCTCGCAAACGCCGCTAACGGTCAAGTCCAGCGTTTTAGCCCGGTCATTTTGAAAGGACCGACTGGACATCGACTGCCCCCTTTACAGGCTAACAGGATCCGGCATGCTAGCGGCCCTAAATATCTGGGGCCGATCCCCGCAACGCTGCAGCTTGCAGCAAGGCTTAAGGAGTTATTCATGGTCGCTTCGCAGTCGCGAAAAATTGCTAGAGTTTCAGTCAGTGTTTTAGCCCTCACCGCACTTCCGATGCTGCTCGTCGATTGCGGAAAGCTTCCAGGAGCTAACAATCTCCCCGGCGGCGGATGCCCCGCAGATATCTCGAACGCCGATGCGATCATGGATGCCAATTTTGGCCTCGACGCTCAGCTTGAAGGCAAGGTGAAGGCAGCGCTGGCAGCTGGGGCCAATCTCCAAGGGCTTGCAGCGACCATCGAAACCGAGGTGAAGACGGCTTGCGGCAACCTGGCGACCGATCTCGGCGTGACCGACTTTGAGCCCACCGAACAGGGTCCTGGCAAGGGTGCGGAAGCCGCGTGCAATGCCGCCGCGAAAGCTGTCGCCGACCTCAAAGCCAAGGCCAAAGCCAAGGTCACCGTGAACATCCAGGAGCCCAAATGTTCGGCCTCCATGAACGCCATGGCAGAGTGCGCGGGTAAGTGCGATGCGAGTGTCGAACCGGGGAGCGTCAAGGTCGAGTGCGAAGGCGGCGAGATCAGCGGCACCTGTGAAGGCCAATGCAAGGGTAAGTGTACGGTGGAGGCGGGCGTTGAGTGTGAGGGGACGTGCGGTGGAAGCTGCAGCGGTACCTGCAGCGGTGAGATCAGCGGCAAGTGCGAGGGCAAGTGCGAGGGCAAGTGCGACGGCAAGGACTCTAAAGGCGCCTGCGCGGGCACCTGCGAAGGTAAGTGCGGCGGCAAAGCCGAAGCTTCCTGCAATGGCAGCTGTAAGGGTTCTTGCAGTGCGAGTTGCGAGATGACTGGCAAGGCCGATTGCAAAGGCTCATGCTCCGGCGGTTGTAGCGTCGAGCTCAAGGAGCCGAAGTGCAGCGGCGAAATGAAGCCGCCCAAGGTCAGTGCTGAATGCAAAGCGAATTGCGATGCGCAGGTCAGTGGCCAATTGTCGTGCACGCCGGCCAAGGTCGACGTGAGGATTGAAGCATCGGGCGACCTGGAAGCCGCAGCGAAGCTCAAGGCTGCTCTCACCAAGAATCTTCCCGCACTGCTCAAGGTGACGATCGGGATGAAGGGCCACGTGGAATCCGCCGCTGCGGGTGTGAAAGCTTCGTTGGAAGGCGTGAAGGCCGCGGTGTCGGGCGGCGGAGCCGCAGCGTTGAAGCTTGCAGGGTGCTTTGCCGCTTCGATCGATGCTCAGGTGAAGGCGTCCGTTCAGATCGATGTCTCGGTTAAGGCGAGTGCCTCAGCGAGTGGGAGTGCGACAGCCGGTAGCTAACGCTTAGCTTCTGTGAATTGCATGAGCGCTCCGGCCTGCGGGCTTGGGCGCTCATTGCTTTTTGTAGGCTTGACTGAGATTGATTGAGAGCTTGGCAGCGTCAAGTATCAGTGGGATCAGCAGCGTCGGCCGGAACGCTCTCAAGCCCTCCGAGGCTAAGTGCAAGGCTGCGCGATTGGGCGAAGTTTAACCTATTTAGCCACTCCGGGTAGCTCTTCGTGCCGCACGCTGGATAACGCTGCCGCAGCTTCTGACCTCGCCCCGCGGCCTGTTGAACACGCGTGCGAAATGCGTGAGAACGCTCGTATTCGTGGCTCAACGCTTCAGCGGCCAGCAGCTGACGCTCCTCGGAGTGACAGATCAAGAGCGCATCGCAACCGGCCGCCACCGCTGCCACCGAAGCTTCCTGGATGCTGTGCGATTTCATGAGCGCACCCATTTCGAGATCGTCGGAAAAGAGTACCCCTTCAAAACCGAGCGTTTCACGCAATAATCCGGTTAGGATCGGCGCACTCAGGGTTGCTGGATTCATTGGATCCCATGCAGGATAGAGCACGTGAGCCGTCATCATCGCAGCTACGCCAGCTGTGCTGGCCGCTGCAAACGGGGGAACTTCGAGGCTCATCAATTCCAGTACGCTCCGGTCAACGACTGGCAACCGTTGGTGGCTGTCCTGATGCGTGTCCCCGTGGCCCGGAAAATGTTTGGCGCAGGCCGCCACACCGGCCGCTTGAAGGCCCAGCGCAAAGGCACAGGCGAACTCTGCGACCTGCGAGGGATCACTAGAAAAGGAGCGATCTCCAATCACTGGGTTCTGAGGATTGCTGTCGACGTCGAAAACCGGGGCAAAATTCAGGTTAATCCCGAGTCCCGCTAATTGCCTCCCCAAGCAGACCCCCGTTTCGCGCAACACTTCTGCCGATGCACGCCCTAGGTTGCGTGCTGCCGGGAGCTTCATAACAGGCGCGGGCAGGCGGGCGACACGACCCCCCTCTTGATCAACGCCTATCCAGACATCCCCCGCGGCACAGGCGGAAACCTCAGCAGCAAGCGCGTGAACCTGCTCGACGCTCTCGATACTTCGCCGAAAAAGAATCACCCCGCCAAGCTCCTTCGCACTCAAGCGTTTCCTCACGGAAACGGACAGAGCGGTGCCCGGAAACCCAACGACTAACAGTTGCCCACAGAGTTCCGCCGACGAGCTCACACTGGCGCCATCTGCTCACGAAAGGTCGCGAACCGCCGCTTCGGCCATTTCAGCCACATAAACCTGCAGAGCTGCAGTGTCCGGGCCTTCCACCATGAATCGCAACTTGGCCTCGGTGCCACTCCATCGCACCAAAACGCGCCCTTCCGTGCCGAGCTGCCGCTCCACATGGGCGATCAGGGCACTCAACACGGGCATCTCGCTCACGGGCCGTTTGGTGGGCATTTTTCGGCTTTCGAGCAGCTGCGGCACACGCTGCATGATTTGAGCAAGCTCACTCACGGGCCGGCCTTCCGCGACCATGATCGCCAGCACCTGAAGGGCGGCCACGATGCCGTCGCCCGTGGTGGCATGATCCAAAAAGATCAAATGCCCGGACTGCTCGCCACCGAGCGAATAGCCAGAACGCCGCATTTCCTCCACCACATACCGATCGCCCACCGCCGTGCGGCAGAGTGTTCCGCCGACGGACTCCATGGCTCGCTCCAGGCCGATATTGCTCATCACCGTGGCAACGAGCGTGTTCTTCGCCAGACGCCCAGCCTTGAGCAAGCGCGTTGCACAGAGTGCCATCACGGCATCTCCGTCCACCACTTGCCCTTTCTCATCGACAATGATCACACGATCGGCGTCACCATCCAGCGCGATGCCAATATGGGCGTCATTCTTGAGGACTTCGCTGGCCAAGATCTCTGGATAGAGTGCTCCGCAATTTTCGTTGATATTGCGACCATTCGGGCGCACGCCGATGCTCGTGACCTGCGCGCCCAGCTCCGTGAACACAGCGGGAGCGACTTTGTAGGCGGCCCCGTGTGCGGCATCCACCACGATTCTTAACCCATCCAGCGTCAACTCTTTGGGGAACGTCGCCTTGGCGGAAACCACGTAGCGCCCCCCCGCGTCGTCAATACGTTGGGCACGGCCAATCGCCACTCCGGAAAAGCCGGCAGAGTGCAGCAGAGGATCTTCGAGCAAACGCTCAATCTCGAGCTCTTCGTGATCTGGAAGCTTGAAGCCGTCAGGCCCGAAGATCTTGATCCCGTTGTCCTGAAAAGGATTGTGGCTGGCACTGATCACAACTCCAGCATCAGCACGCATCGACTGCGTAAGGTTGGCGACCGCCGGAGTTGGGATCGGCCCGCACAGCATCACGACACCGCCCATGGCGCAGATCCCGGAGGCTAATGCCGTCTCCAGCATATAGCCGCTCAAGCGCGTGTCTTTGCCGATAACAATCCGTGTCTCCCGTACGTGCCCACGGCGCGCCACGAGCGCGATGGCGCGCCCCAACGTGAGCGCCATTTCGGGTGTCATCGGGAAGACGTTGGCTTCACCGCGAATACCGTCAGTGCCGAACAGTTTGCGTTCAGTCGCGGAAGTTGGAAAATTGGAGATCAAGATTGAGTGCCTCGTCATCCTTCTCGGCCCTGAGCAGGGCGATGATTGCCTGGAGATCGTCGCGATTTTTGCCTGAAACGCGCACGGTATCCTCCTGAACGGAGGCTTGAACTTTGACCTTGCTGTCTTTGATCAGCTTGAGAATGATCCGAGCTTTGTCCGAAGCGATGCCTTCAGTGGCTTCGACCAAGATCTTGGAGGCGCCACGCGCTGTCAGCTCTGGGTCTTTCGCTTTGAAGTGCTTCAGGCTCACTTTTCTGCGAATCAGCTTCTCGCGCAGCACCTCATACGCGGCCTTGGCGCGATCTTCGCCCATGGCGGTGATCAACAGCCCACTCTCGTTCTTCTCGATTTTCGCGCCGGTGTTTTTGAAATCGAAACGCTGAATCAGTTCTTTTTGGGCCTGATTCATGGCGTTGCTCACCTCAGACCAATCCAGCTTTGAAACTACGTCGAAGGACGGCATGCCCACCCCAACTTAGAGATCAACCGCTGGATCAGTCGGTAAATCCAGCAAACTCGCGCGAGCGGCACCCACGAGAAAGATGGATCCTGTCACCACCACCAAGCCCTTGGAGCCGACTTTGGCGCGCGCTAGCTCCAGCGCCTTTGGCACACTCGCCGCCACTTCACCGGGCAAGATCTGCGTCATCAGGTGTGGATCCAGGCCTTTGCTGATCGGGGGTGCGACGTAAATCCGGTGGCCTGCGACATTTTCGAGGCGGCGCAACATAGCCCGATAATTCTTGCCCGCGATGGCACCGAAAACGAGGGCGATTTCTTTGCGCGAAGAGATGTCTCCGAGCGTTCCGGGGTCGAGCGAATGGGAGAGGGCCACCATGCCGTCCGGATTGTGGCCACAATCGAGCAGCGTCAGATCTTGCCCATTTCTGTGCAGGAGTTCATTCCGACCGGGCCACAGTGTGGCTTCGATGCCGCGGGCCATGTCCTCGGGCGCTAAGTTCAGAGCGCGACCGATCGTGGACGCCACCGCAAGATTCGTCCCGATCATGGCGGTTCGGGGATACGCGAGTCGAGCTCCAGTAAAGGGTTCAGGGCTCCCAAGCTCCAGTAGCTCCGCGCCAACTTCGGCGATTCTTGCCTCGACCACAGCGCGCGCATCCGGGTGCAACTTCCCAAGCACCACCCGTGAGCCCGGCTTGATAATACCGGCCTTTTCGCGAGCAATTTGGCTGAGCGTCTCGCCCAGCTCGCTCATGTGGTCAAAAGAGATCCGGGTGATCGCCACAGCTTTCGGCGACGGAATCACGTTGGTGGCGTCCAAACGCCCGCCAAGCCCGACCTCCAGGACCG
>CAZSUA010000273.1:0-7752 GCA_964609655.1 uncultured Polyangiaceae bacterium
GGTTGAGTAGTGCGCGCGAAGCTCTCTTGGCATGGGCATTTGGCTAGCATCCATTCTCGCGCAGGCGCTCAGCTTCTCGGTTGAAGATTCTGCCGCGCTCCGCTCACGCCTGGCCGCGGATGTTGTCAGCCTGGATGCAGAAATGGCTCCGGGGCTCACGCTGGCACTCCGGCAAAAGCGTGTCGCTTGGACGCTCGGGTATTACCCACAGCTAACTCTGAACGACTTCGCTGGCTCTCCGCCTGGCTCGCCGAGTGTTACCCATACGGTCAATGCCCAATCGAGCATTGCCTTTCGCAGAGCCCAGCTCACTCTGAGCCAAAGCGGCAGCTATGGAACTCAGAACCTCCGCGTGCCCGCCATCTTTGCGCCTCCTGTGCCGGAGCCGGCCCGAGAAGCAGCGGATGCGATGCCAGCCGCCGACCCCAATGAAGCGCTCGCGATCCTCGCACAGCCCACGCTGATCACAGCGGCGTATGATGAGCCCATCCGCTACGCGAACTCCAGCAGCTCGGTGGCACTTGGCCATGTCTTATCCCACCGCCTCACGCTTTCCGAAACGCTCGGCTACAGTTTTGGCTCAGGCCTCGACACATCCGCGCGAGCGCTTTACCCGCGGCAAGATCAAGTCGGTGCCGGCGTGAGCCTGGGAACAATTGTCTCGCGCAACGACACACTGACCTCGTCGTTGAGTGCGCAGCTCACCACTACGAAGAACACAAACGCTCGCATCTTGAGCGGGACGGAGTCTTGGTCGCATCGCTTCTCGCCTACCGTGAATGGTGATATTGGCGCAGGGCTGGCGTACACTGAGAGCGTTGACCCGGCGGGAAACCCGACAAGCGTGTTGCCGGTTGGCAGTGTTTCAGTATCGCTCCAGCAGCCGCGCCGCCGCGTACGCCACAGTGTCTCTCTTTCACTCGGGGTAGCGCCCCAAGTGGATCGGGTGAGCGGTACCATCGACTCACGTGCAACTTGGTCGCTCACGGGTGTGCGCACCCGAGGGCCGCTCACACTATCCCTCAACTCAGCCGGTACCTCATCCTTAGACGAGAACTCTGCGAATCGGTTTTTGGCGCTGGGTGGCACGGCCCAAGCGAGCTACGCAGTCACCGAAGAGTTCAGCGGTGCGCTTAGCGTTGGCAGCACATGGCAGGATTTCCGAACTGCAACTTCAACGCCACCGGTTTGGTTCGGTGCGCTGCTTCTCACGTATCGTCTCGCGCCTCAGCCGCTATAGATCTTCAGTTGCCGGATTGGATAAGTCGGAATTCGGCAGCGCTGCCGGGCATGCTGTCCGCGCCCTGATCCGTCCACTCATAAACGTACCAGGTGTCCGTGTAACTTGAGAGTGTAGGCATCATCACGTTCGCGAAGAACCACGCAGCGGCGGTGGTGCCCGCTTGGTCCCAGCCATACGCGACAAGAACCAGAGTGCCGGTCGCAGGATCGCGAACGGCCTGGATCACTAAATAGTCGTGGTTAGCAGTGAGGTTTGACACAGCCTGCACTAGGCTTTGATCCTTGCTACGACGAAAGTTAAACCCCTCATTGTAAATCGGCGTAATGCGCAGGTTGTTCAGGTAGCGCACCAGCGTATTGGTTGAGTCGCCCCCCGCAGCCACGAGCAGCTCCCCCGGCCCAATCAGTGGTTTGCCAGTGACGGAATCCACCACGTTGGTGGCTCCCTGCTGGACCATTCGATTGACCGGTTGTGGCGCACATCCGGTGTGAAGGGCCGCGACTAAGACAGAGCTCGCAGCGTCGTCAACCGTGAATCCATTCGTGACCCCTGCGACTGCAGCGTTGGCGCACAAATTTTTGAGGGTGGCGCCCAAGCACGCAATGCTGGGCTGTCCTGCTACGGAGGAGCAAAAATCTGTGGCCGAGCAGGCGTTCCCGCAGGACCCACAATGCCGGATGTTGCTCGCCCGAGCGAGCTCAACACACTCTCCGCCACAACAGGTTCCTGTTATCTGACACGTTGAATTCTCGGGGCTGCACATGACCGGCGCCGAGCCGCCAGCGCCCGCTGCGCCCGCTGCACCGCTCCCGCCGCCGATATTTTCAGCACCACTCCCGCCACCCAACGCAGAACTGCCACCGCTGTTCGAGCCGCCGCTGCTCGAGCCGCCCAACGCAGAACTGCCGCCGCTGTTCGAGCCGCCGCCTGTGCCGGCACCAAAACCCCCAAGGGACGCCGAGCCTCCCGTTACGGCACCACCCAAGCCCGACGGCGTTCCGCCTGCGCTTGTATTTCCACCGTTGTTTAATGTCCCGCCAAGTTGTGCGCCGCCAAGGCCTAGCGGCTGACCGCCTAGCGCCGAGTCAGCGGGTGAGCCCGCGCCATTGTTGGAAGAGGAGCAACCGCTCAGCCATCCGAGTGACGCGACTGACGTGACCGACGCGACTAAGATCACACCGAGTGCGGGCGACTTAAGTGCAAGGATCCCCATGGCGGACAATGTACTACCCATGTCCACCGAGTGCAAACTGTCCGGCTCGCTATGTATCAGGACGGCAACAATCTTGAGGCGGCAAGCAGTGCCTCTCAGGGCATGGGGGTGCCCGCTCCCCAAACTTCCTCCTATTTCGGACCCGAGCGCGAGAGTTTAAGTATTCAGGCTTGCGTCGAGTGCGTCTACTGTCACGCTACTAAGTTCCCGTCCTTGCCCAATCATACGTAGTCATACAAGTGCGTTCGACAGAGGCTTTCTCCTGAAAACACCTTCACATTATCGGCCAATGACGCTAGGCTCCCGAGCTGAATCTGAGGAGTGTTATTCCAATGCGCGCCGTTAAAGGAATGGTTCTAGTCGCCGGTACAACCTATCGCATCACGCGGTTGTCCGCTGGTTTGTACGAGGCCACCCGCATTCTGGATGATGCGAACGTAGGCAGCTTTCAGCTGGGGCCGCCTCTGCAGGTTGAGGCGCGCGGAATTGAGGCCAATTTGCTCCGAGAAGTGGCGCGGGCCGCTGTCCAGTCAGCGCGGACGAGTTGGGTGGGTCGGCTTGTTAACATTTGAGTCTCGGGGTTCTTCTCTTGACCTGGGATCGTGCCGATGCCAAGCGGTGAAGTGCCGCACGTAGGGCAGCCTGCTTTCTACAGGCGGCGTAAGCGCCGAGGGTACGAGATAGGTCAACTCCTCCTGAAGAGCGAGGCGATCACGGCAGCGCACTTGCGAGAGGCGCTGCGGTTACAGCGTGAGCAAGGCGGGCACGTGGGGGCCATCCTGCGTCGCATGGGGGCCTGCACATCACGTGAAATCACTCAGGCATTAGTAACGCAAAAACAGCTTCTCGCCGCAATTGCTGAGCAGCGGATGAGTCTGGTTGAGCAGGTGCGGGAGTCCCCCTCACTCCTCGGGCTTAAGGTTCACTGTAAGCCTCTTTTAGTAACAGTGCTTTTGGTCCTCACCGATGCGCTCGCGTTGTTGCTCGGGGCAGCGGTCGTAGGCGGGGTACCAGGCCAAATTGCCGGGCTGCCCTATGTGGTTCTGGGGGTGGTGGCCGTTGTTCCGCTTTGCCTGAGTGTGTATGCGGCAGCGCATATTTACGCAGTTCCGCGCCAGAGCCCGCCTGAAGAGTTGCGGCGCACCTCACTCACAACAACCGCCGTGTTCCTTGGGTTTTGGTTGATGAGCTTTCTTGCGCACCGTTCCGTGCTCCCGGTGGCTATCCATGTAGGCTGGTTTTTGGGTTGGGTGGCGACTCTATTTCTTGTTCCTTTGCTTCGGTTCGGAACGCGCAGCCTGCTCTCCAAACAGCCGTGGGGCTCGCATCCAGTCGTTATCATTGGCGCAAGCAAAGTGGGGCGGGCGGTGGTGTCAACGCTCCAACGTCATCCGGAGTTAGGCTTGAAGCCTGTGGCGGTGTTGGATGATGATCCAACGCGCCAAGGCACGTTGCGCGCGGCTTGGGGCGATGATGACGTCCAGCTGGAGCCGGTGTCGACGAACGCGCCGCCCTCGTCGATAGCGCGTGATCTGGCGATATCAGTGCGTAAACAGGCAGCTTGGAGTCGATTTGCGGAGATCGAAGGCGTGCCCATCCTAGGCGGCGTGGAGCTCGCACCGCTGCTCGGTCAACGCCTCGGCATTAAAACCGTCGTGATTTCGGACCCAGAGCTCGACTCGCAGGAAGTGTTGCAGCTCATCGAAGCCTACGTGGATTCGTATACCAACGTGTTGGTGATCCCGGACTTGTACGATCTCACTCAATTCGGCGCGCCGATGAAGGACATCGGAGGAGTGCTCGGGATTGAAGTTCGGCGTCAGCTGCTGCTCAGGGGTCCGAGGCTGGCCAAACGCTTGATGGATCTTGGTCTCACGCTGGTCGGCAGCCTGTTTGTTTTTCCAATCTTGTTGGTGCTTGCGATTTGGGTCGCACTCGATTCTCCTGGTGGCGCCTTTTATCGGCAAAAGCGCCTTGGTCAGGATGGTGTGCGCTTCTCTGCGCTCAAGTTCCGCACGATGTACGGAGACGGGGAGCAGCGTCTCCAGGCGGTGTTGGATCAAGATCCCAGGCGGCGTGCCGAATACGATGAGTTCCACAAGATCAATGACGATCCGCGCGTCACGCGTGCCGGCAAATTTCTCCGAAAGTACAGCTTGGATGAGCTGCCCCAAATTTGGAGTGTGTTGGTTGGGGACATGAGCTTAGTCGGCCCGCGCCCGTACATTGATCGCGAGCTGCCTGAGATGAATCAACAAGAGGCCGTTATTCTGCGAGTGAAGCCCGGCATCACAGGCTTCTGGCAAGTCACGGAACGTAATGAAGCCAGTTTTGAGCGGCGCGTTCAGCTCGATGTGGCGTACGTGCGGAGCTGGTCGCCGTGGCTCGATATTTATGTTTTGGCTCGAACGGTACCTGTGGTTCTGGGCGGCACGGGCTCGTAGGTCGGTCGGTTTTAGGTCAAAGTGCTGGGCTCCCGGGTGCCCACACCAACGCACCGGCTTCGCGCCGGGGACTTGTGGGCGCGAGATTGAAGGGTTACCCTGTCGTCATTGTGCGGAAAGAAAGGTCTCGGACTATGAGGGATGCCACTCTGCGAACTACGCAACTAACCGTTTGGCGAGTGCGCGGCGCCGGAGCTTTAGCGCTCCTGCTCGTCGCATTCGGTTGCGGGACGGACAACGGTGGCGCATCAGGCCCCATCACGGCGAGTATGGGTGGCAGATCAGGCGCCGCAATGGGCGGTGCCCCGGGCAAAAGCGGCGGTACGAAGGGGATGACGGGCGGCAAAGCCAATTCGAGCTCGGGTGGGGCTTCCTCGAACAGCGGAGCAGGTGGGAAAGCCAGCAGCAGCGGCGGTACCGGGACTGGCGGCGACACACCAGCCTTGGGCGGCGCCACCGGTAGCGGTGGAAAAGCGACAGGAACCGGTGGTGGCCAGAGCAACCCTGTTGGAACGCGCTCAGCAGGTTGCGGAAAAGCCGGCACTCCAATGAGCCGCTACGTTGACGCAACCGTCGACGGGCAAGGGCGCAAGTATTACTTGTCGTTCCCAGCGAACTATGACGCGAACAAAGCTTATGCGCTCGTGTTTGGATTTCACGGCGGAGGCGACATTAGCGACGCTGGCGAGACCTTTCGCCAATGGTCAGGCGTCGAGGATAACTCGAATTCCGAAGCTATATTCGCGTACATTGACGGAGTAGGTGGCATCTGGGATCTTGAGAATAACGGAAACGACTTCAAGTCGGTTGACGCCATTTTCAACGCTGTCCGAAGCGATTTCTGTATCGACGAAACGGACGTATTCGCCTTTGGTTTCAGCTATGGCGGTTGGGCTGCAGCACAGATCGGGTGTGCACGCCCGGCGCTCATTCGCGGCATCGTGTCGATCGCGGGTGGAGGGCCCATGGGAAGCTGCAACCAGGCGGTGGCGGCTATGATCGTCCACGGGGAGGGGGACTCGACAATGAATGGCGGAGAGGACTTCGCTCAGGGGCTCGCTACGAGGGATAGGTGCAAGAATGCCAACGCTTGTTCAGACGCTTCGTCCCCGACAATGCCGTACCCATGCGTGAGCTACGCTGGTTGCTCACAACCCGTGTATTGGTGTGCCCACCCCGGCGCCCACGTGATCCCGGATTTTGCCAAGCAAGGGACCTGGGATTTCTTTGCGGGCCTCAGATAGCTCTGCCAGATTGTATGATCCCAACGATTCATGCTCACATTAGCGGGGTCGAGCGCAGCGAACGCCCTGGGCCGGATTACGCGTGTCGGGGCTTCCGCCAAGTCGATAGGAGGTGGTCAGGGTGGTAGGGACGTTGAACGAACCTCCTCGGTTCATCCGACTCGCACTAGGCACCAAATTTGCGCAGTCGTTGCAGAGTGTCGTTGAGTAAAGGAAGGGATCAAACACATAATCCTGGTTCCACTCGCGCACATTTCCTGAAAGGTCTGACTGTTTCCACTTTCCATCACCCATTGGAACTGAGCCAACTGGAAAGACCTCCTTGCTGTCGGCGCAGGTAGTCGGGAATACCACTGGGTCACAGCCATAGACCGCGTGGGTAGGGTCAAGAGGCGCCGAACCCCACGGGTAGAATCGCTGCTCATCCCCGCCTGCCGCCGCGTAGTTCCACTCCGCCTCAGTTGGAAGTCTGCCATTATCCCAAACGCAAAATGCTTGGGCCTCGTACCAAGTAACACAATTGATCGGAAGGCTTTCAAGGATTCCTGGGACATCCCGCCAAGCGTTTTGTGGCGGGGTACACTTTAGCGCCGCCTTGAGCGCGGCACCATCCAACGGCAGCTTACTATTCCAGGCGGTCTCCCACCCCTGGTCGTCCGGGTTGTTCACGTTTTTCCCGGCTGCGGCGGAAATCATGTTCTGGCTGTAGGCCATGACAAACTTCCGAAATCGACCTACCGTTACCTCGTACTTGTCGAGCCGAAAGTCGCTGACTGTCGCCGGGAAACTAGCGTTCGAGCTGCGGTTGTATGTGCCTCCCGGAACCATACCGCTTTCGCAACATTCAAGGATCCCCGAGGACCCGCACGTCGCTGGCAGGCCAATGCAACTGGGAGAACGGACGCAGCCTTCTGGGCTACACACCGGAGCGCTGTCGGAGCAGGCTTGGGCCGCGCCCCAAGCTCCCTTAGAATCGCAGGTTTCTTCCACTCCGTTGGTGCAACGCTTCGTCGCGGGCACGCAGGAACCTTTGCATTGGTCAGTCACGCAGGCCTGGTTAGTGCATGCCACCGCCGCGCCCCAGGCCCCGTTCGAATCGCAGGTTTGGACACCGTTGTCCTTGCATTGAGCCGTTCCCGGCGAGCACACACCAACACAAGCCCCATCGACGCAGGCTTGATTCGCACAGGCCGCCAGTGCTCCCCATGCCCCATTCAGGCTGCAGGTCTGCACCCCATTGTCCTTGCACTGCTTCTTGTTGATCTCACATTCCGTACAGGTTCCCAACACACAGGCTTGGGTGCAAACTTCTCGCTCTTCCACGCTAAGCAAGTCCGGCCCGCATGCCACTTTCGATTTCAACTGACAGAAAAGATCCCCAGGGTTTCGAGCGGTACAGTCACCCGCTATCGGCGCACAAAAACCTTGATTCGCTCCCGCGCGCGAATCACAGTTCTCACCAGGATCGCAGGAACCATTTGAGGCCCATACTCCTCCTGCGCAAACAAGTCGTCCGCGCTGTGCGCGATTGGCGCAAGCGTAGGTTCCGTTCGGCGCACAAATCTCTCCAATAGCCCCGATCACAGTCAAGGGTGCACTGCTCCCCGC
>CAZSUA010000274.1:0-652 GCA_964609655.1 uncultured Polyangiaceae bacterium
GCTTGGAAGAGATCAGCAACCAGGCCGTAGTCGGCGATTTGAAAGATGGGAGCTTCGGGATCTTTGTTGATCGCTACGATCTTTTTGGAGCCCTTCATCCCGGCGATGTGCTGGATGGCGCCGGAGATGCCGACGGCGACGTAGAGAGCGGGGGCGACGATTTTGCCGGTCTGGCCCACTTGGTAATCGCCCGGGGCATAGCCTGCGTCCACGGCGGCACGGCTGGCTCCGACTGCGGCGCCGAGCGCGTCCGCGAGGGGTTCGAGAACTTCAGCGAAGCGCTCCTTCAGCGCTCGACCGCCCGAAACAATGATCGACGCTTCAGAAAGCTCGGGGCGTTCATTCTTCACGCTATCGAAGGCGACGTATTCAACGCGCGCGGCAGCAACTCCTGGAGGTGTTAACTGGACGCTCTCAATCGGGCTTTGGCCTCCGGAGGCCTCGGCTGCGTCAAACTCACTTTGGCGTGCCGTGGCGATCTGGATAGGTGTGCCGAGCTCGCAGTAGCCGAACACGTTGCCCGCGAACATCGGGCGCTTGTAGACGAGCTTGTTGCCCTCGGCTGCGACGGCCGAGCAATCTCCGGCATAAGCTGCATCCAGCTTGCCTGCGACGCGCGGCATGAGATCTTTCCCGAAGCTGGTCGCTGTTG
>CAZSUA010000274.1:662-4859 GCA_964609655.1 uncultured Polyangiaceae bacterium
CCGTAGGCTTTGCCAACTTCAGCGACGGTGGGCGCGAAGCGTTCCGCGGTGTATTGGCCGAGGCTTGCGTCCGCGCACACCACTATTTTCGCGGCGCCGTAACTCGTTAGTTCAGCTGCGGCAGCTTCAGGTTTCTCTCCGAGCACCAGGATGGAGAAGGAACCGCCCAGTGCGGGAAGGGCTTTCTTCGCGAAAGCGATCGCGGAGAGCGTGCTCCTTTTGAGTTTGCCGTCTTCGGAAATTTCAGCAATGACGAGTGCGTTAGCCATAATTTTCCTTGGGGTCAGATGACCTTGGCCTCATTGGCGAGACGGTCCACGAGCTCAGCCACATCTTTTACTTTGATGCCGGAGGAGCGTTGTGGCGGACGTTCGAATTTTGTGTAGCGCGCGGTGACCGCGCAGCCCGGGGCGAGTTCGGTCAGGGTCTTGACGTCGAGCGGCTTCTTTTTGGCTGCCATGATGGCCGGCAGAGGCGCGAAGCGTACGCCTTCGTTGTACTTGAAGGCGCGCTCGGTGCGATTGGAATAGACGCTTGTGGGCGCCACGATGCGCAGATCGACAGAGACCACCGCAGGGAATTTCAGGCGCAGCGAGAGCACCCCGCCATCCACTTCACGCCCCACCAAGACGCTCCCATTTTCTTCGACAATCGTGGCCGCAAAGGTGGCCATCGGATAATCGAGGAGTTCCGCCAAAATCTGAGCCACCTGATTCGTGTCCCCATCTACGGCTTGCTTGCCCATGAGCACCAGATCGGGCTTTTCAGCTTCAACCAAGGCCTTCAGCGCTTGCGCTACCAATCGCCCATCGAGTTGGTCATCAGTCGCTTCCACACGGATCGCGCGATCGGCGCCTGTGGCGAGTGCGCTTCGCAAGTTCTGCTCCGTTTCTTTGGGGCCAAAGGTGACGACCACCACTTCGCCTTCACGCTTCTTCGGCGCTTTGCCATCTTCCGTGAGGCGGAGTGCGGCTTCGAGTGCGTACTCGTCGAAGGGGTTGAGCTTGAATTCAAGGCCCGTTGTATCGACGGCGTTACCCGCTGGCGAAACTTTGACCTTGTTGGCGTTGTCTGGGTCCGAGACCCGCTTGATGGCGACGAGGATTTTCACTGGCAGGAGCTCTCCTGATTGGGAAGCGGCAAAGGTGGCCGCACCTTAAGCCTTGCCAGCTGGAGATCCTATGCTTGGCGGTGGGTCGGGTGGTTGGCCGGTGGGTTGCCAGCGCGAAGAGGCTGTTTAGGGCGAGCAGGAGCCTGTTTAGGGCGAGCGGTAGCCTGTTCGGGGCGGAGAACACCGCGCCCGGTTCGATAATTGGGTGCTGCCGCCGGAACTGCTATGGGAGGTGCTTCCGAGATGGCGATCTCAACTGATTTTTTGGTCCTGGGTAGTGGTGTTGCGGGCCTTTCGTTCGCTTTGCATGCGGCTCGCTACGGGGAGGTGATGATCGTCACGAAACGCAACAGCGACGATTCAGCGACGAACTGGGCGCAGGGCGGTGTCGCTGCGGTGATGTCTGAACAGGATTCATTCGCCAAGCATGTGGAGGACACGCTCACGGCGGGTGCAGGCCTTTGCCATGACATCGTTGTTGAGTTGTGCGTCCGCGAAGCACCCGATGCGATCGCTTGGATGACGGAGCTCGGGGCGCAGTTTTCGCGGGAGGGGGAAGGGGATCTGTCGTTAGGGCGTGAGGGCGGGCACAGCGAACGGCGCATCGTGCATGCGCTGGATGCAACGGGTCGGGAAATCCAACGCACCCTGATGGAAGCCGTCGCCCAGCATCCGAACATCATTCTCAAAGAATGGCACATGGGCGTGGATCTCATCACGCTCACCAAGTTTGGTGGCCCCGATCATTGTGTGGGTGCTTATGTGCTCGACGAGAAGACCGGCACCGTGGAAACGGTGTTGGCCAAGGCCACCGTGATTGCCACCGGTGGGGCAGGGAAAGTCTACCTTTATACGTCGAATCCTGACGTTGCGACGGGCGACGGCGTGGCGATGGCCTATCGAGCTGGAGCGGAGGTGGCGAACATGGAGTTTTACCAATTCCACCCCACCGTGCTGTACGAGCCACGTGCCAAGAGCTTCCTCGTGAGTGAAGCTTTGCGGGGGGAAGGGGCCGTGTTGCGGCTACCAAATGGGGAAGCTTTCATGGAGCGACACCATGCTTTACGCGATCTGGCGCCGCGCGATGTGGTGGCTCGCGCGATCGACTACGAGATGAAGCGCAGCGGCTCTGAACACGTGCTCCTGGATATCACCCATAAGGATCGGGCGTTTCTAGAGGAACGTTTCCCCAATATTTACGCGGAGTGCGCGCGCTATGGAATTGATATGGCCACACAGCCGCTCCCGGTCGTGCCGGCGGCGCACTACATGTGCGGAGGCGTTACCTCGGATTTGCATGGGCGCTCGAGCTTGCCGGGCTTGTGGGTGGTAGGTGAAGCTTCTTTTACGGGCTTGCATGGTGCGAATCGCCTGGCTTCCAATTCGCTGCTGGAGGGATTGGTGTTTGCACGGCGTGCAGCACTGAAGCTCGGGGCTCAAATTGAAGAGCTCCGGAAGACCCCAGCCGTGCAGGTTCCAGATTGGCAAACCGGCTCCGCGGTGCCGAGCGATGAGGCCGTGGTGGTGTCCCACAATTGGGACGAGATCCGGCGCCTGATGTGGAATTATGTGGGGATTGTGCGTTCGAATGCGCGGTTGCGCCGCGCCGCACGGCGTGTGGCTCTGCTGGAAGAGGAGATCCGCGAGTATTACTGGAAGCATTTGCTAACGCGCGATCTGCTCGAGTTGCGCAATATTTCAACGGTGGCTCAGCTCATGATTGAGGCCGCTGCAAGCCGACGCGAAAGCCGAGGCTTGCACTACAATATCGACTACCCAGATCTGGATCCCGGGGCGCGCGCCGATACGGTGGCTAAGCGTGGGCTTTTGCCGCATTTGCGGGGAAGCTAAATGGTGGGTTGTGGGTTCTGTCGCTGGAGGCTCTCACGATGACCGAACAAGCTGTGAAAACAAAGGTTGCCTTGTGTTTGCCGGGCGGAGGAACGAGCGCGGCGATGTTCCAGGTGGGTGCCTTAGCGGCGCTCGAAGATGGGATCGAAGGCTTTGATGCCAATGCCTTTGATCTTTACGTGGGTACCTCAAGCGGCGCGAGTGTGGCTGCGCCACTGGCCGGAGCTCGCTCGATTCAGCGCATCTATCGCGCGGTGATCGATCCCGCGGATGTCTATTTTGGCCTAGAAACCAAGCATTTGTTGCGAGCTGACCTAGGCGAATGGCGGCGCACGATCGTTTCTGGGTTCGGGGCTCTGCGGCACGGCGCACGCAGTCTTTTTTCTAGGCAGGATGCGCCCGCACCGCGGTTGCTCCTTGAGGAGTTGGAGCGCCTGTATGATTCGCTGCCCGCGGGTTTCTTCACGCTGGATCGCTACGAGCGCTTCTTAGAAGATTTTTTTGCGCGCCGCGGGGTGCCCAATAGCTTTTCGTTGATGCCGCGCCCGCTCCGCATCATGGCGCATGATCTGGACTCTGGCGAACAGGTGCTGTTTGGATCGCAGGGCTTCGAGCATGTTCCGGTGAGCCGTGCGTGCGTGGCATCAATGGCCAGCCCGCCGTATTTTTCGCCGGTGCGCATTGGCGATCGGCACTACATCGATCCGGGGGCCGCCCAGGTGTCTCATTTGGATGTCGCGGTCGGTGAGGGGGCAAATGTAATAGTGGTGATCAACCCCATGGTGCCGGTGAACGTTGCAAGCGTGCCAACCGGTCACGGTCATCGCGAAAGCGTGCGCGATAAAGGGATGGTCTGGGTGCTCAATCAATCCCTGCGTATCGGGATCCATCGCTTGCTTCACGAATCATTGGCGCGCATCAGCAGCACGAGTGACGTCGAGGTCGCCTTGGTTGAGCCCGAGCCAAGCGACGGCGCGCTCTTCATGTACAGCCCTGCGAATTTCGCTGCACGCCGCAGTATCTTGGAGCATGCCTATCGGAGCACGCGCAATCTGGTGGACACATGGTTCGCAACGGGAGCGCCATTTCTACTGAAGACAGGCTGGAAACGGCGCGAGCGTCTTTCCGAGTCCGCACCGCCACGCGACAGCCTTCCGCCGTCCCGTTAGGCGGAGGCGCCAACCGAGGCGCTACATCACGCGATTTCGACCCGAGTGCTTGGATTGGTAGAGGCG
>CAZSUA010000274.1:4959-7715 GCA_964609655.1 uncultured Polyangiaceae bacterium
GGCAATCGCAGGAACCAGCTTCAAAACTGCGTCGCCTGCGGGATGGCCGAGCGTATCGTTGACCCGTTTGAAATGGTCGATATCAAAAATCGTGAGACAAAGCGGTAAGCCATGGAACGTGCTGTCGCTCACCTCGCGCTTCAGCACGACGTCGAAATGCCGCTTGTTGTAGCAGCCCGTGAGCGCATCGCGGCACGCCATGTCCATGATCTGCTCGTGATATTGGAGCTCCATGTTGCTCTCAAGGTATTTGAGTACGGTGCGCCCCACGCTGATCTTGTCGCCGTCTTTGAGCTGGTGCGTTGTGATGCGCTGCCCGTTCACGTAGGTACCATTGGTGGATTGGAGATCCGCCACGATCCATTTGCCTGCGATACGCTGAACAACGGCGTGCTTGCGACTGATCAAGCCACTATCGATCGTGATGGCGCACTCATCGCTTCGGCCAATCTCGACGATTTGCTGCACGAGATCGACGCGATTGCCGAGGCCGTCTCCTTTGATGATGACGAGGCATGGCTGGCCTGCGGTCGAAGGCCTCTCTGAGGGCATCGCCGCCAGCGTCTTGGAAGTGATGTGACTGGAGCCTCGCATTTTCCTTCCCTAGAACGGGCGAAAGGGCTTAGACCATTAGGCCATCTCACTTTGGAGGCCTTTTTGTGGTTCTTCTAGTTGAGGCGGGTCCAGAGAGTGGAGCTCAATTGGGTGGGTTGAGACTCCGAGACCTCGCCTGGAGCCAAGGCGAGCCGGAGGCCTTGGCCGTCTAGTTGAAGGAAGTCGTACGTTGACGCACCTGAACGAAGGAGCTTCCCGAACAATCCAGCTGACAACTCTCCGAGGGCGCTCCGCGCTTCACCGGGTCTCCAGTCAGAATGCCCCAAAAATTTCTGCTCGTTCAAGCGGGCCGCATCTCGCACGACCAGCTCGACCTCACCCAAGCTGAATTCTGCTTGCATCCGCCCCGTCTCGAGCGACATGAGGCTGCTCACACTCTTCCGAATGACGACCGAATAGAGCTCACCGCGGCAGCCCGCCTCCGCAAATACGCGGCGCGTGTCGGAGATTTGCCCGCCCACGACCTCCACGACGCTGCTACTCGCTGGGCCCTTCGAAGGCTCGCAATCAGACGTTAGCCAGGCACCCTGCAGTGCTTCAAGTGCGGCATCAGGAGTTGCCGGAGGCAGTTCGACGGGGGGGAGCGGAAAGGCGGCTGCCTCCACCGGAACTGCGCCACTCGGGACAAGGAACTTGAGCGCAGCGCCTAGCAGAACCGCCGTAGCGGTGGCTCCGAGAATCCATTTCGTGCGCGGTGATCGGGGAGGCCGAGGGAGAATGCTGACCGCGGCTGGCTTCAGCGAGGCGCCGGGGTTGGCTCCAGATGTTTCGCGCGTGTCGGGCTTCATGGCAAAGACTCTCCTCAGAGCAAGGTCGGATTATGTAGGCAACAACCACTAAAGACAACGCGACAAGTTCTTGACATGCTCGGGGGGTCCCAAGAAAAGGCGAGCAGTACCTGCGCCAGCCGTTCGTTTCAGATTGAGACAGCCCCGCACGGTTATTGGTGCTAACCCCTTGATTTCCAAGTACAAAGGCTCGAAAAGCAAGACTTATGAAGCTTCTGGCATTCGCTGTGGTCGGGTTGGTGAGCACGTTGGGGAGCTTCGCCCGGGCCCAGGAGGCTGTGCAGGCTGAGGAGTACTCGGCGCCGACCGAACGGCGCGGTGGCTTTGTGTTGGGCTTGGCTCCCGCCTACGGCTTGGGACAGGCCTCGGGCTACCCCAACGAAGCCGATAAGCTCGATCGCAAGGAGTTTCAGGCTAACACCCAGCTTGGCAGCGCAGGTTACAACTCAATTTGGTTGGGAGGCGCGCTGCGCGATTGGTTCACTTTCGGGCTGGGCGCCTCGTTCGGCGGTGTGAAGGGCAACCACTTGAGCGCGGACGGTGCCTCGTTTGTTGTTCGGGTGGAGGCCTTTCCGCTCTATACGCGGGGCGGCAAGTGGCGCGATCTTGGATTGGTAAGCGAATTTGGCGCCGGTTTCATGACGGTTAAAAACGATGCGGGGGACACGGTTGCCGATGGTGGTTCGCTCTCACTCGTCGGGCTCGGTGCATTCTACGAACCCTGGCGTTTTTGGCAATTTCGGATTGGGCCGTCCTTACAATATTCTCAGATGTTCAGCCAAACGCTCACGGCCCATTTTGTTAGCCTGGGGTTGCGTGCTTCATTCTATGGTTCGCTGGTAGATTAGGGCTCAGGCCTTCTCGCGATGCACACGGCGCCCCAGCCATCGCAGTCGACCGTCTGCAGCCGCGCAAGCGGCCAGGCTCCTCGCGTGATCGCGCTTTCGAATGCGCATCGAAGCTCCCGCGTGTCCGATTGAAGGCAGCCACTTAGAACTAACAGCCCGTTAGGGTTTACGGCAGCTAATAGCGCCGCGCTGTGCGCCACCAGGATATTGTGGTGGATATTCGCGAAGACCAAATCTGCCGTTTCGGCTAGGCCCGAGTGCAGATCAAGCTGCTCGCAGGTGAGGCGTGGGAGGACTCGGTTTCTCGCAGCATTCTGTTGGGTCGCGCTGACTGCTACCGCATCCAAATCGAACGCCTTGCCGCTGCCGAAGCCCAGCTTGATCGCGGCGATCCCCAGCACGCCTGAGCCCGAGCCCGCGTCGAGCACACGTTGCTCCGAGAGCCCATCTGGCCTGCTCAACGCGAACTGTTCTAAGGCCGAAAGGCAAAGCCGCGTTGTCGGAT
>CAZSUA010000275.1:0-7709 GCA_964609655.1 uncultured Polyangiaceae bacterium
ACGGTACTTGAGGCGCTTCGAGCTGCGATCAACCCGGCATGTTCGCGACACCCCCGGCCCTCAAACCTGAGCCGAAATGGTGGGCAAAAGCCTGATGCGAGCAGGCAAATTCGCCACTTCATGGCGAATTTTCCGCCATCTCATGGCGAATTTGCTCAGACGCTCTGGCGTTATGGAGTGCCTGTCTTTGAGTTCTCGGAGGCACAGCAGGCCTTAGGGCGCGTGCTCTGCCATGACTAATCTCGCCGCTGTTTGCCCTGGATGTCCTTGTCTTAGAACGGGTCGCCAGGTCGCCGTGCCTCTGCTGTTCGGGGAGTGAGGTGCGGCCCCCAAAAACGACACGAATCGCAATCTAGGGTCACGCTCTTTTTGGGGCTGGCGCACGGGCCGAGGCGGAGGTTTGATCGCGGCCATGCGAAATAGCGAGAGCAGCCGTGAGCGGGATTCAATCGCGACTTGGCTTCGGCTTGCGAGGTGGACATCGCTCACTCCTGTCGCATTTATGCTTTTACTGGGCATGGGTTGCGGCAGGGCGGAGTTGCTCTTGCCTTGTGGAGATGGGCTGGCAGGAGCAGGCGGATTTTGCACGATCTCAGACGCGGCCAGCGCTGGCGATGCAGTGGTCGCGGGAACGGGATCTGGATCTGGATCTGGTGGAGGCACCTCCTGCGCTGAAGCTGAACAGGGAGTGAAGTTGTATGATGGAACCACCGCCACAGGCTGGCGCTTCATCGGGCGCGGCCAGATGGTGCAGGAGGATGGTTACGTGCGAACCCGTGGCGACGGAAGGGGGCTTGGGCTTTGGTACTATTCCGCTAAGCTGTTTGCGAATTTTGCTTTGAAGGTCGAGTTTCGGCAACAATCGCTTTTTTCCAACTCGGGCGTGTACGTTCGATTTCCGGATCCTCAAGGCAACGTGCTCCGCCCCATCGGCGAAGGGTACGAGATTCAGATCGGAGGCGCGCCGGGTGCGACAGACACAACCGGAGGAATTTATGACATTCAAGCCGCCAGCTCGCTCGGGGAGATCGCCGAAGCGGGTGCTTGGAATGCACTCCAAATCCGCGTCGTTGGCCAGCAGTATGAAGTTTGTCTGAACGGAAAAGTAATCAACTCACTCGTCGGGGATCGCGGCACTGTAGGTTACATCGGGATCCAGGTGCACGATGCTTCCACGGATGTGGTGGATGTGCGCTCGGTCCGAATTGCGGAACTCCCGTAGGGCGCGCGGCTGAAGCTAATTGGGATCCCCGGGCTTCAACCGCTCAACTTGGCAGAGTTTGGCTTTGAAGGCGCCTGAAAGCCGTGAAGCACCCGATTCGACCGTGCCCGGGAACTCAAAATCCAGCAAACCAGAGATCATTCGTTCGCGATCCAAGAACGCTTCTTGGAGTTTGACCTGACCACCAGGGGCTAACGACCAAGATCTGGCGCCGATGCGAATGATAGGTTCCGCGGAACGAGCCTGGGGGGGCTCGCCCGTTCTAGGATGGCCAGACCAAGGATAGGTGTTCGCAGCGAGCTGCGTGCCCGCTCCCGTGACGATGGTGACCGTAACCAGGATTTCTTCGGCAGTTGGTGCGCGAAAACTGTCGCAGCTGAGCGGGTAACTGGAAAGGGTGATGCGGAGCTCGCTGCCTCCATTTGGCAACTCCAGGTACTCCGCAAGAGCTGCCGCGGGGGCGAAGTTCCTCTTGATGGCGGGAGCGCTGAGTGTGAATTCTATCTCGGGAAGCTTTTGCCTGGCACATGCTGGGAGCAAGAGGAGCCATGCTGTGAAGCCAAGGCTCCGAGCTTGCAACCTCAGCGCTCGCATGCTCTGCCTAGGCTGTGGCTTGGGTGGGTGAAGAGCGGCGCACGGCAATGGGCCAGGCAACCTTGGCAATGCTCGGAGCCAAGTCGCGGAGGGCCCTACGGGCTTGGGTGGCGGAGGGGCGATGCCGCGGATCATGCCGCAAGCAAGCTGCAAAAATCACCGCGAGTTCGCGCAAACCTGGCGTGTGCGCCAAGCGGGTGAGCCCGGTTGGCCAGCCATCGTGAGCCACCTGGAGTGACATGAGCGTCATCTCGTCGTCGGCGTCGAAGAGCAGCTGGGTGGTCAAGAGTTCGTACGCCGTGCAGGCGAAGCTGTACATGTCGGCAGCCAGCGGGGTGGGCGAATGATCTTTGGGTCCAGCGCCCAAGATCTCTGGGCTGCAATATTCAAGCGTGCCGCAACCTGGGCGAACATGGCGGCCACTCAAACCAAAATCCACGAGTACGGCCGTCGAACCTTCGCGTAAGATCACGTTGGAAGGCTTCACGTCCAAGTGACCAACGCCCACCTGATGCATCGTTTCCAAGCCGGCCAAAATGCCATCCAGATACTGAAAGACGTCTGGCATCTTGAGGGAATGACTGCGGATCAGTCGATCGAATCCGGCGCCTTGAATCAGCTCCATCACCAAAATAGGCTTTGGGCGTGCGGCAAGATCGAAGGTGACGAAGCGTGCCAGATTGGGATTCTGCGGCAAGGAGAGCAATGCGCCGGCCTCGTCGCGAAACATTTGGAAGAACTCTTGCTCGGACAGACTTCGCGCTGTGGTGGGGTCATACTGCGGGACTTTAAGCGCGAAGGCTTCGGCCTTCTTGTTGTGGCGTTCTTCAAAACGTCGCGCTACAAACACCGAGCTCACACCACCCGTTCCTAGGGCACGCACAACATAGAACGCGCCAATCGTGCGGCGCGGGAGCAGCCAATCGGGTAGCGGCGCTCGACGTTTTTCCAGTGGGATCGCTAAAACATCCGCCGTGCCTTTGACAGGTAAGCGGGCGATGCGTCCGAGGACTGTTTTGATGGCTTGGGCGATCGGCAGCGGGAGCTCGGCCTCGAGCTCGGCGAGAGCCATCTCCATTTGGTGGCGATTGGCAGGGACGCCTGAGCCCACAGCGCGTTCGATCAGCGTCGAGATGGAGGTGACTTCGGCGACGATTTCCAAGTGATCGGGCTCAAGGCCCAGCAGCCGCTTCTCCGCGAACTTCATCATACGGCGCAGGGAATCAGTGGCCTCTTCCAAATCTCCGATCACGTCGAGATTGGAGCCATTGCGATCGATGAGATCTTCAAGACCCCGGGCGTTCGCCACGGCACGCAAACCTCGGCCCAAGCGCAACAGTGTTTGCTTGAGCGCTTCGCCGCGGAACGCTCCTCCGCTCAAACGGTGCGCAAAGAGCATGACAGACTCAGCCAGCTTACTCACCTCCAGCTCCGCAGGGATGTGGGTGCTCAGCTCGAGCGGCGGGGGCGGGAACGTTTCTTCCGTGGGGATCAGGAAGGAGGCATAGGCTGAGAGTGGCTCGCGTACGTCGGGGTGAATCGCGCCATCGGCAACCGCCAAAACCGTTGGGCCGTCGTTCAGGCTATGCAGCACAGCGAGCAGCACCTCGCTGGCTTCGTATACGTTCTCACGTACGGCCGCATCAAAACTGCGAGCCAAGGTGGCACAGAGGACGCGGTGTACGCTGGCGAGCGGATTGGCGCCGAGTTTCTTGAGGAGCAGACGGATGGCGTGACGTAGTCGGACGCGCACGCCGCTTTCATCGGATTCGGTGGTGGCCGTCTCGAGATCGACGAGATGAAGCAGCGTCTTGAGGCAACGCCCATGCGCCAGCTCCAAGGCTCGCGTGGGGACGCCTTGTTGGAACTTCTGTTCCGCTTCCAGCAACCACGTGCTAAGGCGATTGTAAAGGCGCTCGAGATCAGGAATGCTGAGATCTGTGTCGCCCGGCCGGCGGCGCAAGAGCAATAGGTTGGATAGCCGCGCGTGCTCCAAGATATTGAGATCGAGATCGCTCAGGATCGCGAGTAGCAGCGGAAGCTGCGCGGGATCGAGCAAATCGCCCGCCACCAAGCGGTCCATACTTTCGTGCGCTTGGCCGAGCGCTTGAGTCGCGAGTTCGAAGGCGTGCAGTGCCCCTTCGGTTTCAAAGGCGACCATGGACAGGCGAATCGCATTGCCAAGTGTTGTGACGCCGCGACTGCGTGCAGCGAGCATCTCGAGTGCTTCCGCCGCGATCTGCGGCAAAAGAGAAGCGCGATCCGTGTCGGACAGGCTATCGTGCAAGCGTTGCCCGATGGCCTTACCAAATTGTGGAGTGCTCACATCGTTCAAGAGGTCAGCGATGGCTTCGGCGACGTCGGCGCGGTTGGCACTACCCAGCTGTTCCAAAAGCTCTTCGGCGATGTCGGGCTCAGCCTCGATCACGCGCGGCAATCCCAGCACCATGGTGGCGATGAGTCCGGGATCTCGCGCCGCAAATTCACCACCCGCCAAGCGCAGGCACTCCACGAAACCTTCTTCTGGGTTGTTGGCAGTGGCGGCAACCATCGACACGGCAGCTCTTCGCCACTCCGTCGGCGTCAGACCGGGGTCGAGCGCAACCTCCATTTCATCGCGAAGTGTCGCGCTGACGGTACTTAACAAGCCTCTGGCCGACGCGGCATGGCGCCACACCAGGGGTTCGCGATCGCCGAGCAGACGATCAAAGACCGGTCGTGCCCAGTCGCTCGTGATGAGCTGCTCCACCTCCAGCGCCCCCGTTTGGGCACGGTGGGTGGCTTCACGCGCTGCGTGTTCAAATAACCGAGCTGCCAGGCGTCGCGCGGGGAGCGCGCCGGTGGAAGGCTGTTCCACCCAATGCCGAAACAGCTCGCGCCGACTCACTATCGTGAGCGCCAGCGGATCGGCGTGCACAGAGGTGCCGATTGAAAGATCGAACAGCAGCGCCATGCGCGCTTGCATGGAGGGCGATTCCAACGTGCGACCCGAACCGAGCGCCATGCGTGCCGCGACCACCGCAAACGTGCTGGCCGTGCCTTCATTCAGTCGCGAGAGTACCCTTCGTCCGAGCTCGCGCCTCAGCTTGGAAGAGCTGATCGCCGCCATGATTTCATACAGCGCCAACGCGGCTGAGCCGGGCGCGATCCAATCGAGATCGTCCGCTAAACCTGAATCCACCACGACACCCACGGCTAGCTCGAGGCTCTGGCGGTCGACGCCATCCAGCGGTGGTGGGCCCAAAAGCGGGGAACTCTGGCTCAATGCTGCGATGGCCTGACGCCAATTCGCACGGCGTTCAGCCGCATCTTGCAGCCGTGGCAGGGCCGCCAGGGCTTCCACTGGGTTCGGGCGAGAGCGCATTTGATTGAAAACCTAGGATACAGGAGGGCCTGCAAGCGGCTAGGCGGAATCAACTTCAATAGTCGTGCAAGCGGAATGTGTCTAAGAGAGTCGGCATCGTACTTTCTGCGTGAGTGTGTGGTTGTGGTTGCCAACAAATCAGCACAAACTCGCATCTCTGCAACGTCGGCTCAGGAGTCAGGATCAGCATGGCGCACAACGGTGACTCTCCTATCAATGAACCCGTGCTCGCCTACGCGCCAGACAGTGCCGAACGCGCAACACTTGAGCTGGAGCTTGCAAGGCAAACAACTACGGAGTGCGAAGTGCCACTTTGGTTGGGTGGCAGCCGAAAGAAGGGGGGAAGTAGCGTCGAGATCCGCGCTCCGCACGAACATACTCAGATCCTAGGACACGCGGTTCAAGCCACGTCGAAGGACGTAGAACGAGCGATTCTGATTGCGCTCGAGGTGCGCCAGACTTGGGGCAAAAAGCCGCTTCTGGAGCGTGCACAGATCTTCCTCAAGGCTGCGGATCTCTTGAGTGGTCCTTTTCGTGCGCGCATGAACGCAGCCACGATGCTGGGGCAAAGCAAGACGGTTTACCAAGCGGAGATCGACGCGGCGGCTGAGCTCATCGATTTCTTTCGTTTCAACGTGGCGTTTGCGGAAGAGTTGGAGGAAAGCGCCCTGATCAGCCCCCAGGGCGCGCGAAATTGGCTAGAAATGCGCCCGCTCGACGGGTTGGTGTACGCGGTTAGCCCCTTCAACTTCACCTCCATTGCTGGGAATCTTCCGTGTGCTCCAGCGCTCATGGGAAACACGGTAGTTTGGAAGCCTTCAGGCCTGGCAACGCTTTCGGCGCAGGTGATCATGGAGCTGCTCCAGGCGGCTGGCCTTCCAGATGGGGTGATCAATCTGATTCAGGGAGATCCAGCGGAAATATCGACGCAGGTTCTCGCCAGTCCGAGCTTTGCGGGTTTGCATTTTACAGGTGGCACGAGCGTCTTTCAGGCGCTTTGGAAGCAAGTGGCCGTCAACTTGGATCGCTACGTGAGCTTTCCCAAAATTGTTGGCGAGACGGGCGGCAAGGACTTTATTTTTGCCCATAAGAGCGCAGATTTGGAGAGTTTGGCCGTCGCCATTGTGCGCGGTGCGTTCGAATATCAAGGGCAGAAGTGTTCCGCGGCATCCCGGATCTATGTACCAAAAAGCCTGGCGTTGCCGCTCACGCAGCGCTTGGTTGAGCTGATCTCGGAAATCCGAGTGGGCGACGTGCGAAACTTCAAGAACTTCATGGGTGCTGTGATTGGCAAGTCTGCATTTGATAGAATCACCGAGTATCAGCGTTTGGCTGCGGGCGATCCCAGCTGTCAGATCTTGGCGGGTGGCGGTGCCGATGCGAGCATTGGCTATTTCGTTCAACCAACGCTCGTGCAGACGCAGGATCCAAGGCATCGTTTGATGTCGGAAGAGATCTTTGGCCCAGTCGCCACGCTGTTTGTGTACGCGGACGATCGTTTCGAACAGGCGCTTGAGATCTGTGATCAAACGAGCCCCTACGCGTTAACGGGGGCAATTTTTGCTCAGGATCGCGCTGCTGTGGCTCAAGCTTCGGCCGCTTTGCGTTTTTCGGCGGGCAACTTCTACATCAACGACAAGCCAACCGGGGCGGTGGTCGGGCAGCAGCCGTTCGGAGGTGCGCGCCGTTCAGGTACGAACGACAAGGCAGGTTCAGCGCTCAATCTTTTGCGCTGGGTTTCGCCGCGCGCCATCAAGGAGAACTTCAATCCACCGCGAGATTGGCGGTATCCGTTCATGGGGTAGGGCACTCACGTCGTGTCGGTCGGGGCTGGTTTACGTGAGTGATCGACTCTATCTTCGGCCCTACGATGGCGAACGCGACTCTCCCGGGCAACCTAGGCATCCTGTGTGTGGCCCACGGGACGATTGAGGACTTGGCCGAGATCCCGGAATTCTTGAAGGTGATCCGGCGTGGACGTCCGCCAAGCCCTGCGCTGATTCATGAACTCACGGAGCGCTATCGGCGGATTGGTGGTTCACCACTGAATGCTGTGACGGCCCGTCAGGCTCAGGCGCTCGGGCAGCGCTTGGGGATCCCGGCGCTGTGGGGCATGCGCCTTTGGAAGCCTTGGGTGGCAGACGTACTCAAAGAACAGACTGAAACATTAACTAGTATATGCGTGTTGCCGCTCGCTCCCTTTAGCGTTCAGATCTACTGCAATGCGGCAGAGGAGGCGTTAAGTAGCGTTCTGCAGGGCGCTCCGGGGCCAGCGCTGTTTCGGGTGGAGCCTTGGGGAAGCCATCCCGGTTTTGTGAATTGGTTTGCGACTCGGATCCAAAACCACTTGGCCAGTTCCGCGGAGCCGACGCAGGTCATACTTACGGCGCACAGCTTGCCGATGCGGGCGATTCAGGCAGGCGATCGTTATCAATCGGAGGTGAGCGCGTGCGCTCTTGCGGTGTCGGCAGCAATGGCACGGCCGATTGAGCTTGCCTATCAGAGTCAAGGTGCCGATGGCGGTGGGGG
>CAZSUA010000276.1:0-1686 GCA_964609655.1 uncultured Polyangiaceae bacterium
ACACATGTGAGATCTCGCTTTTAAAGCCTCAGATTGGAGGACGCTCGGAGCGCACATTCAATCTGAGGGCGGGGGGTTTCCCGCAAGGTTTGGGGTTGGGGCAAAGAGAATGGTTGGGCAGAGTAAACTGGGCCCTCTGGTGTGTCGCTGTACGCAACGGAGCACTGAGGAGAGCTTCTGGCAGTGAGCGAGCCGTCGACCCTGGAACTTCCGCAAAACCCGAGCGAGGCCGAGATGTGCGAGCACGCTAGGGCTTTGGTGCGCGCTCCCGACCACGCAGCGATCCGGAAGCTTGCGGCGACGGCCACTTCGCAATTCTCGAAAAATCCTGAGGTGCTTTCAGCAGTGGGTGCCATGTACCTGGGGCTTGGTAAGCTGGTGGAGGCTCAGTCTTTCTATGTTCAAGTCAGCCGCGCCGATCCCAAGCGTTCGGAGCCATTCGCGCGCATGGGTGAGATCCTTCTGCGTCGAGGCGATGCTCAGAGGAGTCAGAAGGCGTTCGAGCGGGCATTTCAATTGGGCGATGCCTCCTTGGAAAGTAGGCAGTTCTATCAAGAGGCCGCGGGCTACGTAGCGCGTGAGGCTCGTGACGGCAATGAGGCGCCCCCCAAACCCCTCAGGAAAGTGCCACCGGTTCCTGCTCTGGCAGCCGCCCTGATTCCAGTGTCGGTACGGACAGCGCCGCTTCGGCCACCTAGACCGCGTCCTAGCCCAGGAGCCACGGGCGCCGAATGTGCGCTAGTCGTTGCCACTCGGGCTGGTCTCTTTGACGGCCCCGAGCAGCCCATGGTGTGGGAGCACCCGCCCGAAAGCTCCGCTCGCGCCTGGAAGGCACTGGCCTTCGGCCTCTTCACGCTGCTATTGGCGTTTGGCGCGACGTTCGCCTACGGGCAATTCGTCAAAGGACGGCGGGTGCTGCTTGCCACTCAGTTGAACGACGCCGTTTCTCAGTCGTTAATCAGGGTCGAGCCAAGCGAGCTCGCTCGGCTCGACGAACGCCTCCGAGAATCGTTCCGTCTGGATCCTCTGCGGACGGAGACAACGCGGATTTGGATCAACAGCCTGGTCTTGAAGAGTCTGTTCGGTGAAAGGCCTCGTGGCATTCAGAATGCGCTGTTGCGAGGGCGTGAGCTTGGTGTGTCGCCGGTGGTACTGGCCTATGGCGCGGCTGTTGCGGCAATGGACGACGGGGATGTCCTCGGCGCTCTTCAAATCTTGCTTGAGAACGACGCGTTGGCACGGGAGGACCCGTATTTTCAGCTCGTCTTGGCTGTGGTCCTCGAAGCCACAGGCGTTGAGCAAGCCGGAGAGCGCTACGCCAGTGCGCTCCAGCTTGCACCCGATTTGGTGGTGGTTCAGCTGCTGAGTGCTCGCTATGCGCTCCTCGAACATCGTCCGCTGTTGGCAAAGCTCGCACTGGGGGCGCTGGCTCGATCTGCTCCGGATCGACCTGCTTTTCTGTTGATGTCTCGTTGGGCAGGCGGCAAGGAAGCGCTGGCAAACGCGAAGTCAACGTTGAGCGCCAAGGATCGCGCTCACGCGCTCGAACCCACATTTGAAGCGCTCGCGATGATCGAACAAGCTCGCCAGCGGTTTGGCGAAAATGACAGAAAAGGGGGCCTGGACGCCTTGGCGCGGGGCGCGCTGTTTGCCAAGACGCCGGGAGCGCGCGTGATGCTGGGTCAG
>CAZSUA010000276.1:1786-7683 GCA_964609655.1 uncultured Polyangiaceae bacterium
GGCGCGGGGCGCGCTGTTTGCCAAGACGCCGGGAGCGCGCGTGATGCTGGGTCAGGTCGCACTAGAGAATCGGGTGCTCGTCGGGATGCCCGAGATTTTCCGAGAATTGGCTCCATTTTTTCCAATTCACGCTGGCGCTCGGACGTTGGCGGTGCGTGCCGCATTGAGTGTTGGCGACATCGCAACAGCCGAAAACGCACTCCAAGGGACTGCCAATGCCGGACAAGAACGCCGGCTCGTTTCCGCGGCGCATGCGTATGAAGCTCTCGACGCGCCAAGGCTCGGTGCGCTTCTGAAGGACGCCGGAAGCCGCTCAACGGGCAGCACTGAGTTTTCTGCTTTCGCCACCGGAGCGGAACTCATGCTCGGGCGGGGTTACCCGACTCGTGAGCAGCTTCTAGACCTTGAAGGTTCGTCGCTGCCTTTTGCTCAACTGATTGCGCTCGACGCTGCCCTGGACGCCGATCACCTAGATCTTGCCGAAAAATGGCTCAACGTTCTGCTTCCGCTCGGCCTGTCTCCCGTGGTGAAGGTGCGACGTGCTCGGCTGTTGCGGTACCAAGGAAAGGGCGAAGCGGCCGTGCGCGAGCTTCAGGCTGCGGTTGCAGGGGGTGGCAGCGGCCCTCGGCTCTTTCTCGAGTATGTGTACGCCCTGGCACAAACTCGAAATTTCGAGGCGGCAGCGGCACTGCTCAGAGAACGCAAGGTCGATCTTCTGCCCGTACACAGCTGGCTGCAATCCTTCATAGACGCCAAGCAGGAATTCCGAATGCGTGCGCGCAAGGAGCTTGTCAAATTGCGTCCATTTGGCCCTGGGAGCCCCGTCATGTTCCAAGCACTCTCGGCACGTACGCTCCTGGCTGCCCAGGACCCGCGAGCGAAACTTTTTGCCAAAGAGTTTGCGGAACGGGCGGGGCGTTACCCCGAAGCGACGATGCTCACCGAACGTTGAACGTCAAAAGAGGTAATGTGCGCCGAAGGCGAGCGTTTCTTGCGTGGTCTTATGGTTGGTCAGGAGCCGACGGGTAGCCGTGTCCACACGAAATTCCGCGCGCACCACGAAGTTTTGCGTGATCGCGTAGCCAGGTGTGAGCGTGAAGTTCATGAAAGCGCCAGGAGCCAAGGCGCGCACGCCCTCGGGATCGCTGAACCACTCCCAACGAAATCCGAGGGAAAGATCCCGTTCTGTGAATACGGGCTGCAATCCAAGACCGAGCCAATTGGCATCGACCGTGAGCCGCGGATCGTTCGCGATATCCACGGGCACGTTAGGCTCGGAGCCGTAGTTTGCCTGGAAATTAAGCAGCCAGTTTGCGCTCGGTTTTGCCGCGCCCGTTACATCGAGCGAAAGACGCCGATCGCTGTTGGCACCCGCGGCGCCCGTGCCTTGCGGACGCTCGGCGCCGTACGTTCCTGACAGTGCCACGCCGTACTTCGGGCTCGGTGTCACACCGAGGCGGAAGATCACCGTCTTTGAGTCGTTGTTGTCGAGCATGACGTCCCAGCCGTTGACCACTCCAACCCCAACATCGAGTGGCCCTTCGGGAGAGAAGCGCGCCTTAAGCCCAACGTGAGTGAAGGGCTCCGCGAAACTGAATAGAAAGCCACGGGTTAGCGTAGGATTCTTGGGGCCTGCCAACAGCTCGATGCCTTCGTCGGTCGCGAACTTCCCCGCAGTTACCGTGAGCTTTCCCGCAGTTTGGTAGCTCATGTAAGCCTCTTGAACGTCGAACCAGCCAAGCTCTGGCGCGCCCGAGGCCGAAGCCAAGCCGCTCGTCACTCCTGCGTCTTGACCGGCCTCGAGTTCAATCGCAGCTCTGAGCGCAGGGCTGGCTTCATGCGAAACGGAGAGATGCGCTGCATGCAGGATGAAGTTATTCCCTCCGTAGGCGTCGTAGCTGCGCAGCGGGACTGTTTTGTCAGCCTCAAACTGGCCCGGGTTTGCGTGATAAGCAGCTTCGACGAAACCTGCGACGAGCGGTACAGGAGGACTGCCCGGCTTGGTTGCTTCAGGTTCTGCGATAGCATCTGCCGCGGAGGCCGTGGGGGCCAAGCAGGGGAAAAGGAGCGCCGTGAAGATCAGGATCGAGGGGTGTCGCATTGGGGTGTCTTTCTGGGGGGCTCGGGGCTAGCGTGGAGCTTGCGACGCGCGGCCATCGATCATGCTGCGAAGCTCTTCGATATCGTTTGAGCGCCCCATGGCTTCCTCGAGCGTGATCAGACGCCTTGTGTAGAGGGCATGCAGCGATTGATTGAGCGTCTGCATCCCATGCTTGAGCTGCCCCACCTGCATCTGCGAGTAAATCTGATGCACTTTGTCTTCGCGGATCAGATTCCGGATAGCGGGATTGGGGATCAAGATCTCCATCGCCAAAACGCGCCCCGGGCTCCCTGCTCGCGGTAACAAAAGCTGGCTTATCACGCCTTCCAAGACAAACGAAAGCTGCGCCCGGATCTGGGCCTGCTGATGGGGAGGAAAGACATCCACGATGCGGTTGATGCTCTGCAACGCAGAGTTGGTGTGGAGCGTTGCGAACACCAGATGGCCTGTTTCCGCGACGGTGAGCGCCGCTTCGATCGTCTCCAAGTCGCGCATCTCACCCACCAGCACGACATCGGGATCTTGGCGCAAAATGCTCTTCAAAGCCGCTTTGAACGCGTGCGTATCTGAGCCCACTTCACGTTGGTTCACGATACAGCGCTTGTGCGCGTGCAGGTATTCGATCGGATCCTCCACCGTCATGATGTGCTGGCGAGTGTTGGTATTGATCCAATCCAGGATCGAGGCCAGGGTGGTGCTCTTGCCCGAGCCCGTTGGGCCTGTCACCAGAATCAAACCACGCGGCTTTTTCGCTAGGCTTTGGACGACGAGCGGCAGCCCCAGCTCATCGAAGGTCAGGATCTTGAAGGGGATGGTTCGAAACGCACCGCTCACCGCTCCACGTTGCAAGAAGATGTTGGCGCGAAAGCGAGCCAGGCTCTTCACACCAAAGGCTAGATCTAATTCGCTTCTTTCCTCGAACTGGACGCGCTGTTCTTCGGTCAGAATTGAATAGCAGAGCTGTTTGGTCTCAACGGGTGAGAGGGGAGGAAGCTTGAGCGGAATCACGGCGCCATCGATCCGCAAAAGGGGCGGTGATCCGGTGGTGATATGCATGTCGCTCGCGCCTTTTTCCACCATGGCGCGGAGGAGCTGGTGCAGATTTACATGGCTGGTTTCGTCACTCATAGCTTTGGCATTCGGAGGCGCTCAGTTGTGAAATTCAGTCCGACATCGTGACGCGTAAGATTTCCTCGGGCGTGGTGACGCCGTCGATGACCTTGCTGATGCCACTCATGCGCAGCGTGACCATGCCGGCCTTGATGGCGGCGGCCTTGAGCTCTGCGGTGGAAGCCCCCTGCAGTACCAACTCCTTCAAGCTGTCGTTGAATCGCATCACTTCGTACAGCGCCACGCGGCCCTTGTAACCACTCCCATTGCATTTGTCGCAGCCTTTGCCCTTGTAAATCTTGCCTGGGGTTGCCTGTTCCGGTGTCGCCCCGAGGTCAAACAACACTTGGGGATCGACCGTGATCTGCTCCTTACACTCACCGCAAATTCGGCGAGCCAGCCTCTGTGCCAATACCAGATTCACGCTGGCAGTAATGAGAAACGGCTCGACGCCCATGTTGAGCAGACGTGAAATGGTGGCCGGCGCATCGTTGGTATGCAGCGTCGAGAGCACCATGTGGCCGGTCAATGAAGCCTTGACCGCGATTTCAGCGGTCTCAAAGTCGCGCACCTCGCCGACCATGATGACATCCGGATCTTGGCGTAGGAAAGCACGCAGGGCCATGGCGAAGTTCAGGCCGATCTCGTCGTGCATTTGCACTTGATTGATGCCATGCAGATTGTACTCAACCGGATCTTCCGCGGTGCTAATATTGGTGTCAGGAACGTTGAGTTCGGTGAGCGCCGAGTAGAGGGTGGTCGTCTTCCCGGATCCGGTAGGTCCCGTCACTAACACCATGCCCCAGGGCTGATGGATCGCCCATTGAAAGTCAGCAGCGGCCTTGGGATCAAAGCCGAGCTTGGCCATATCCACCTGCAAATTGCCCTTATCGAGCAGACGGAGCACGACCTTCTCGCCCCACATCGTGGGCAGAATCGAAACCCGGAAGTCCATCTCGCGACCCTTACCCAGCTTCAGCTTGATACGGCCATCTTGGGGCAAGCGCCTTTCCGCAATGTCGAGCTGGCTCATGATCTTGATGCGGCTCACGATTGCGTTCTTGAGCTTCATGGGCGGTGTCATCTCTTCGTGGAGGACACCATCAATACGATAGCGCACGCGAAGGCGCTTCTCGTAGGGCTCGATGTGGACGTCGCTGGCACCTTTTCGGATCGCGTTCAGAAGCAATAAATTCACCAGACGCACCACGGGCGCGTCTTCGCTCGCACGCTCCAGCTCGAGCGCGTTGACCTCTTCTTCATCCGTGGTCCAGTCAATATCTTCGTCGCCGATATCGAACTCGGCCATCACCTGTTCGTAGTTCGGGCCGGAGGCGTAATTTCGCTCAATTGCGCCGTGAATCGCGGTCTCGCTCGCGACGACGGGGTCCACGTTGTAGCCCGTTAAGAACTTGATGTCGTCCAGGGCTGCGAGGTTGGTCGGGTCGCTCATCGCGACACGCAGCGAAGAGCCTACCCGGGCGATGGGCATCACCTTGTGCTTCTCGCAAACCTCTCGGCTCACTAGCTTTAACACTTCCACTTCGATCTCAGTGTCGTCGAGATTCACAGCGGGCAGCCGATACTGACTGCTGAGGAAGTTGGTGATCTCGCCGTCGGAGATGAACCCAAGCCGCGAGAGCGTGTAGCCAAGATTCTGTCCGGACTTCTTTTCCTCTTCTTGGGCCTTCCGCAGTTGCTGCAGGCTGATGAGCTTCTCGCGAACCAGGAGTTCGCCTAAACGATTGGAACTTGACATGTGTCTCGAGATCTCCGGCCGAGAAATGAAGGAGGATAGCAGGAGGGCTTACTCTGGGTTCAAGAGGGCCAACCCACAACGCACCAAATCCCGCGCGCGTTAGGGCTCCCACGTAAGCCGACTTGACGAGCACTCGTTGGGCGCAATAGTGGTTTTAGGATTGTTACATCGGAAAAGGCGAGTTTCGGAAAACCATGGCCAAAACATATAGCGATCTCTTCTCTGACGTCCGCTCAAGCGTCCGCCTCATGTCGTTGGAGGTGCTGAAGGGCCGGCTGGATAAGAAGGACCCGATCACCCTGCTCGACGTACGCGAGAGCGATGAATACCGCGCGGGTTACATCCCCGGGGCTGTGCACGTCGCGCGCAGCTATCTCGAGATGCAAGTCGAGCAAAAGCTTCCGGATCGTAGTGCTGAGATTGTTATTTATTGCGCAGGAGGGACGCGCAGCGCGTTCGCTGCCAAGACGCTGCAGGAGCTCGGATACACCAATGTCCACAGTGCCAACCCTGGTTTCGTACGTTGGAAGGATCTGAAATACCCGGTTGAGGCGCCCACGCGTTTAACCGAGGCGCAGCTAGATCGCTATTCGCGCCACATCCTGCTGCCGGAGGTGGGTGAGGCAGGGCAGGGCAAGCTGCTGAAGTCCAGGGTGTTGTTGTTGGGCGCCGGTGGGCTCGGAGCTCCGGCCGCCGTCTATCTTGCAGCCGCAGGCGTTGGAACGATCGGTTTGGTGGATGCTGACACCGTGGATGCGTCGAACTTGCAGCGACAGATTGTGCACGCCACGTCCAGAATTGGGATGGCGAAGGTCGATAGCGCCGAAATTGCGCTCAAAGATCTCAATCCTGACGTCAATATTGTCAAGTACAAGGAGCGCCTGCTCAGCGACAACGTGGACCGAATTTTCGGTGCAGGTTGGGATG
>CAZSUA010000277.1:0-7602 GCA_964609655.1 uncultured Polyangiaceae bacterium
CATTAAGAACGGAATGCCGACGGCTGCGAGGCCCGCAACCGAAACGGCTTGCTTCCCGAGCCGCTTGCCGAAGACGCCATTGGTGAAGGCACCCAGCAGCGGCAGCCCTAGGATAAAGGCCAGCAGGATGAAGTCAGTTTGCGGAAAGAGCTGCCAGAGCGTATCCATGTCGACCTAGTGGCGCAGAGAATCCGCCGCATCGCTTGAGATGGTGGACTTCAGCCGATAGAAAGAAAGCACAATCGCGAGCCCAACGGCGACTTCCGCCGCCGCGACCGCGATGATGAAAAAAGCGAACATCTGGCCGTGCAGCGAACTGCTGTGCGACCGGTTATAAGCCACCAACAGGAGGTTGGTGGCGTTGAGCATGAGCTCGATGCTCATGAGCTGCACCAAGATATTGCGACGCAAGAGAAACCCTGCCCCGCCCAACGCAAAAAGGACCGTGGCGAGCAGAACGTAGTGTTCGAGCGCGCTGCCCAGGGGGGTCATGACGGGGGTCATAGTGTCGACTCCTTATCGTTGACCTGCGCGGGCAACAGGCCAGAGCGTGCCGCGTCTCGGGGCTCTACGGGGCCCCCGAACATCCGACGCGTGGCGCTCTTGAGCCTGCGGACCGGCTTCTTGCCCGGCGCGGAGCGTACGACAGCGATTGCCCCGACCACCGCAACGGTTAGCAATGCCGTAGTCAACTCAAAGGGAACCAGACCTTCGGAGTAGAGTAACTTTCCGAATGCTTCGATCGAGCCGTAGCCCAGCTCACTGGGCGCAAAAGAAGTGAGCGTCGTGTTTGCCCCTCCCACCAGCGCCATGGCGAACCCCATCACACCCAAGAAAAGGACTGAGCTGAACCAGGGCGCGTAACGCGCACGGGCCTCTTCGCCAATCCTTCCCGCACCCGCCGTTGGCCCCAGCAACATGATCACGAACACGAACAGCACCACCACCGCCCCCGCGTACACAATCAACTGGATTGCAGCGAGGAACTGCGCTTCCAGCGCGAGAAACAAGCCCGCGATGCCTGCGATCGTCGTCAGCAACCCCATCGCGCCACGGATAGGATTTTGGGCGAGAATAGTGACGAGCGCACCCACCACGCAGATCACGCTGCAGGCGCCAAAAAAGAAAGCACCCAGGGTCATGCTACCAACGTCCTTGTCTGGGAGGCGCCACCCGAAAGCACGTAATCTTCTAATTCTTTGCGGAATTTGCGCACGAATGAGAGCGCCGGCTGTGCGGCCCCATCGCCAAAGGCGCAGATCGTATTGCCGGTAATGTCGGAAGCAATCTCGTGGATCTGGTTCAACTCTTCGATTGTTGCCTTGCCGGCAACCACCTTGTCTAGGATCCGTTCGATCCAACCGCAGCCTTCGCGACACGGCGTGCATTGGCCACACGACTCGTGCCGGTAAAACCGCATGAGGTTGTGAATCGCGAGCGCTGGATCAGCGGCATCGCTCAACACGATGGCACAACACGTTCCGAGCATACTGCCGATACCGCGAAACGTATCAACACCGAGCGGGAGATCCAGGATGCTCTTGCCGTTAAAAGCAACGAAGCGTGGATCGTTGGGCAAATTCACCGTTTCTTCGGGGCGCATCACGGGGCAGGACGAGCCCCCAGGAATCACCGCCAACAATTTTCGATCACCGGTGATGCCGCCGCCCAGATCGAAAATGAGCTCCCGCAGCGTGAGGCCAACGCAGGCTTCGTACACCCCGGGCCGCTTCACATGACCGCTCACCCCAAACAGCCGAGACCCGCCATCGTTGAAGGAATGAAGGGCACTCAACTGACTGAACGCGTCCCCTCCCATCTGGAACACCGTGGGCATGATCGCTATCGTTTCGACGTTGTTGACCGTCGAAGGGCAACCGAAAGCACCATATTGTGCCGGGAATGGCGGCTTCAAGCGGGGCTCACCGCGACGCCCTTCGAGTGAGTTCAAAAGGGATGTTTCTTCGCCACAGATGTAGGCGCCAGCGCCCGTGTGCACGTAGACCTCTATAGGATACGCTTTCCCGAACGGTGTCTTGCCAAGGTAGCCCTTCGCGCGGGCTTCCTCTATGGCGCCCCACAAACGAGCTTTGGAGAGGTGCAGCTCATCGCGCACATAGATGTAGCAAGCGTGCGCGCCGATTGCGTAGCAGCCAATGATGCAACCTTCGATCAGGGAGTGCGGATTGCGCTCCATGATGGTGCGATCTTTGAATGTTCCGGGCTCACCTTCATCCGCGTTGATCACGAGGTAATGGGGCTTCGCCGATTCCTTCGGCATGAAACTCCATTTGGTTCCGCAATCGAAGCCGGCGCCACCACGACCGCGAACATGGGCCTTCTTGGCTTCTTCGACGACAGCCTCGCGCGCCATCGCGAGCGCTTTCCGGGCAGACTGATAGCCGCCTTGGGCTTCGTAAGGAGCAAGCCTAAACCCGTCCGGTTTATCGTAGGAGTAGGTGAGATAGGTCGTTGGCTTCAGCATCGCGTGTCCTAACCCGCTCAGGCGTCGAGCAGCAGCCGATCGAGAACTCGATCGACATCTTCGACGGTAAGGTTTTCGAAGTAATCTTTGTTGACCTGCATCATCGGGGCCGTGCCGCACGAAGCGAGGCACTCAGCCGTGCGCAGGGTGATCTTGCCGTCGGGCGTTGTTTGCCCCACGTGGATCCCTAGCCGCTTCTCACAGTGGTGAAGGATTTTGTCAGAGCCGCGCATCGCACAGGAAAGCGTGCGGCACACCCAGACCTGGTGCTTTCCGGGCTTCCTCTGATTGAAGAGAGTGTAGAAAGTGACAACCCCCTTCACGTGGGCAGCAGACAGCTCGAGCCTATCCGCTACGAACTGAATGACGTCCTCACTCACGTAATTTTCGTTCGCGTCTTGGCAAAGATGCAGCACCGGAATGCAAGCCGCCATCTTGTTGGGATAGCGAGCGAGAATCGCCTGCAGTTCTTTTTCGCTCTCCGCACTCAGGGCAAATGCCATGGAATGAGCTTGTCCAGAAGGGGTTCAGGGTAGCGCCGAGAACATGCAACCAAGCGTGTTCTAAGCCATTTTCGTCGAGCCCGGGAGGCCGGGCGAGCGCACCGTAGTGAGGCGCTCCAGAAGGTGTCAAGAGCGCACCGCGGCCTAACGAAAATCACAAGCAGCCTGTTCCGGCCCACCGGGCGAAGTGTTGAAGTGGGCCGGCGCTGCTTGATTCTCCAACCGATTTGATTTGCCTGCTTGAGCGATCGAGCAAAAAACGTGTAGGCTAAAGTTATCCATCGATTAAGTAAGGCGGATTTCGGAGGTTCAGCTTGTTTTGCCCTAACTGTGGGACGCAGAATGATGACACGGCTAACAACTGCACGAAGTGCGGTTTTAACCTAAAAGGCACGGCAGCGCCCCGGTTCAAGGGAACGATGCTGATGATGAACGCCCCGGCGGGCTTGGCCGCAGCTGCTGCTGCCCAGGCCGCACCACCCGCGGCGCCAGCTCCTCTGGACGCTTCGCAAGGAGTCGCACCGGCCGCTCCGGCCGTTCCTCATGGAGTTGCTCCCTTCGCTCCGGCGGCGCCAGTTTCTCCTGCCTCGGCTGCGGCGAAAGCCAAGCTGAAGGGAACGATGCTTGGTGTAGCTCCCCCGTCGCCCGGCGCTGCACCAGCGCCGCCTTTTGGGACTCCCCTTGGTGGCCCCCCTGGCGGTATCTCGCCTGGCGCTGGGTTTCCGGCACCAGCGCCAGTGGCCGGAGTGCCAACGCCTGTCGCGAGTCCGCCCGCGGCAGCACCTGTCAATCCGCTCGGCGGAACGATGGTTGCCGATGCTTCCAGTTTTGGCAGCCCTGGCGCCTACGGATCGGCTCCGGGCGCGCAGCCTGCTTGGGGTGCACCGCCGGCACAGGGCTACGGCACGCCGCCACAACAGCCAGTTTATTCCCCACCCGCTCAGGGTTACGCAGCTCCGCCAGCCCACGCCGATCCTTCCGGATACGCTCCCCCAACCCAGGCTGAAGCGGGGGGCTATGGAGCGCCTCCAGCGTACGGCTCGCCGCCTCAGTATCAGAGCGGCGCCCTTTCGCCTTACGGAGCCGATCCGCTAGCGCCCACATCGCCCGGCGGGCACGGCCCGGTTGGGAAGATCCGCAACCCGGTTAACGACATGATTTTTGGCGCGGTGTGCGGCTTTTACGCACTCTACGTCTGGATCATGGGCGTTCTTGAGCTGAAGGCGTTCCGTCAAAAGAGCGATATAAGCCTGATCCTACTGTTCATCCCGATCGTTCAGCTGTTTGTCATCTGGTCGCTCACCGCGAAGATGCTGGATGCCAAGCAGCTCGCGGGCATTCCTGGCGCACGCGTCGGGCACCCCATCATGTATTTGATACCCATCTACGGCCTTTATTGCTTCATCGTAGATTTGAATGAGGTCTTCCAAGCAGCCTCCGGTTCACAGTCCCACTATGGCTGAGATGGCGGAGTTCGAGGCCAGAGCCTTTCTGGCCTCAGCTCCGAAGCCCGCCGTGAATTGCGCTCGGTTGGTGCGCCGCAAGTGGGCGTTGATCGGTTTGTTTGGGGGGATGCTTTCAATCGCTGTCAGTCTCGGGGTGCCAGTCTGCCCGATGGCAGCGTCGCTCGGAGTTCCGTGTCCCGGCTGTGGACTCACGCGAGCCACGTGGGAGCTCTTGTCAGGAAACGGAGCGGCTGCTTTTCACTTGCATCCGCTGGTGATCCCGATCGTTCCGCTCGCGGTGGCGTTCACGCTGCGCGCACTGCTCGCAGATTTCGGCGCTGCACGCTGGTTGGGACGCTCGGTGCCGCGCGTGAGCACACGGTTCAGCCATTCACTCCAAACGGCATTCAGCTGGGCGCTTCTGGCAGCCTTAATCGGCGTGTGGCTGGCCCGCTTCGCTGGGTTGCTCGGCGGACCAGTAGCAACCACGACATTTGCCGCATGGCTCGCACAACACCCAAAATTCTAGCTCTGCTTGGAGCGTCCTAGACGTTAAACCGAAAGTGCATGACATCGCCGTCGCGCACGACGTATTCCTTGCCCTCGACTGCCATCTTCCCGGAATCTCGGCACTTGGCTTCGCTGCCGAGCGTAATCAAATCCTCCCACCAAATCACCTCGGCGCGGATGAAGCCGCGTTCGAAATCCGTGTGAATCACGCCTGCAGATTCAGGCGCTTTGGCTCCCCGACGCACTGTCCAAGCGCGCGTTTCTTTTTCGCCCGCCGTTAGAAAAGTGATCAATCCCAACAGTTCATAGCCCACACGGATCACCTGGTTGAGGCCGGGCTCCTTCAGCCCCGCACTCAGCAGGAACTCAGGCCTATCCTCGGGCTCAAGCTCCGCAATTTGAGACTCCAGCGCCGCACAGATCGGAACCACTTTTGCGCCCTCTTTCGCCGCATGCGCACACAGAGCGACGTACAGGGGCTCCGCCTCAAGATTGGCTAAGGCCGCTTCCGAAACATTCGCGACGTAAAACGTAGGCTTAGCCGTGAGCAGCTGAAGCTCGGCAAATAGCTCGCGTTCCGTGTCGGATTCAAACTTGTACGAACGCGCCGGAAGCCCGGCATCGAGATGGCGAATCAGCTGCTCCCCAAGCGCCGCTATCCCTTTTTCTTTTGGATCCCCACCCTTGCTTTGCTTGAGCGCACGGTCGTAGCGCTTCTGCACGGTATCGAGATCCTTCAGGCACAGCTCAGTATCGATCGTGGCAACATCTGCCACCGGATCCACTCGGCCTTCCACGTGCGTGACGTCGTCGCTGGCAAAACACCGCACGACATGAGCTACCGCGTTCACCTCGCGAATATGAGAAAGGAATTGATTGCCGAGCCCCTCGCCCTTCGACGCTCCGCGAACCAAACCTGCGATGTCGACGAACTCGATGCTGGTAGGAATGACACGAACGGATTTGTAGACTTTGCAAAGCGCATCCAGCCGGGGATCGGGCACTGTGGCGATCCCGACATTGGGCTCAATCGTGCAAAATGGAAAATTCTGGGCCTCCGCCTTTCCCGATGAAATAGCATTAAAGAGCGTGCTTTTGCCCACGTTCGGCAACCCAACAATTCCACACGAGATTCCCATAGGTCGGCCCCCTTAACCCAGGCACCCGAGCAAGTCGAGCGGTCTGGATTCGGCAGCGCGCCCGCGCAGGGGTTGAGCATCCCCAAGCACTCCGAAACTTGTCCGTGACAGTCACCTCAAAGTCGAACACGAGGTAGTAAGCATGCTTACTACCTTCCCAGCAACGAAAAGGGCCGCTCACCTAGCGCTCCCGCCGCACGGCCGCGCTTAACTCACAGCGCAATAGGAATGCCGAGCTCAGCCGCTGCCCCTGCATTGCCAGACTTAGGTCCGCCGCGCTTCCAAAGCTGGAAGCCCGGTACACTTGCCACAAATCCCCATTTGCCGGTGCGGAGCGCGTCGGCCAGGATCGCGCCCTGCCCGCCTGGGCTCCGCCAATCGCGCACCTCATCATTCATGAACAAAACGTAATCCGGCTCCCCCACCCCTTGTCGAAGCGTGTAAATGTCGCGCCGCGTCGAAACATGGGGAACCACCTGCTCACTGGCAGTGACGGATGCCGACGCCGGGATCTTGGCGATGAATTCCTGTAGTCTCGCCCAGCGTGATACTTCCGTTTCCGACAAATGCAAGTTCACTTTTCTAAACCCTCCGTACAGTCCGTTTCCGCCCAGTAGCCCACCGCCATCGAAACTGAGCGCGGTTGCAATCACAAATATCGCGGCCATTGCGGCACGGATCCGGCTCGTGCCGTCCGGCCGTTTCCGCCAGTCGTCCAACGTGAACAGCGAGCCCAGCATGAACATTGGCACCCAGTACATCGTGTACTGAAAACGAGTACTCACCGAAGGAGCATAGTTCGTGCTCACCAGCGTGAAGAGCACCGCGGGAACAAACAGCAGGAGCGTGCGCGGCTGCCTAAAAGGAAGCAGCAAAAAGGGCACGCTGAGTGCGAGCACATACTCTAACTTCCGAGCCTCCAAGAAGTTGTTCAGCGTGAACGGCAGATTGGTGGCGATGGTCTTCAAGACTCCGCCGAAGCCGTGAGTGCCGGGGGCCACCATCGCCTGAAAAATCCCGATGTGCTGCTGAAATGCGTGACTCGCCGAACTCATGGGCATGACATAGAAACGCATGAGACCCAACCAGAACACCCCCAAGGCGCCGGCCAAGAGCGCCCAAACTGGCCGCTTGCCCGCCAACAAATAGACGAGTGCGGCACCCGCCAACACCGTCCCTTGATCTTCGCGCAACAGCAGCGCCAGGCACCAACACACGATCAGCTGCCAACGGCGTTCGGTTTCGAAGAAATACAGCGTCCAGCCCACAAACAGCGGCGAGAGCGTGAGAAAATGAAAATCAAAAAATACGGGGCTCTGAATCCCCTCGTGCGAAAGGAACAGAAAGCAAAACAGCACGCCGCCGACAACGCTGTCTAGCTTATGCTTGGCCAAAAGATAAAAAGGGATCCCCGCCAGTCCCACAACAACCGCCTGGATGATCAGCAACGATTCTGACCCGGGCTTGAGCGCGTAAAATGGGACGGACAGCCCAGCCAAGAAATTGGCGTGGTATTGCAG